>NZ_CP136422.1:2095000-2447500 GCF_034355335.1 Blautia coccoides | reverse complement strand
CCCTCTGCTGTGCCTGACTGACGCCCCGCACCTCGCCCGACAAACCGACCTCGCCGAAAATCAGGGTATCCGGGTCCACCGTTCTGTTCCTGTAGCTGGATATGATAGCCGCCACGATTCCCAGATCAATAGCCGGCTCCCCCAGCTTCATTCCGCCCGCAAGATTGACGTATGCATCACAGTTTCCCAGTGCCAGGCCTGCACGTTTCTCCAAAACTGCCATAAGTAAATTAACCCGGTTATAGTCAATACCCACAGAAGTTCTTCTGGGCAGACCGAAATTAGTCTTTGTGACCAAAGCCTGGATCTCGATCAATATGGGACGTGTTCCCTCCAGAGAGCACACTACCACAGTCCCTGACGCATCTGTAGGACGGCCGTTCAGCATGACCTGGGATGGGTTTTTCACCTCCACAAGCCCGCACTCCTGCATCTCAAATACGCCGATTTCATTGGTGGAGCCAAAACGGTTCTTCACACTCCTGAGGATCCTGTAAGACGCATGTCTATCCCCCTCGAAATACAGTACCGTATCCACCATATGTTCCAATACACGGGGTCCCGCCACACTTCCATCCTTTGTCACATGTCCCACAATGAATACAGATATTCCCATTCCTTTTGCAATCTTCATCAAAATACCTGTGGATTCCCGGACCTGGGAAACGCTCCCCGGTGCTGAGGACACTTCCTCATTATACATGGTTTGGATCGAATCAATGATGACTGCCTCCGGCTTTTCATTTTCTATTGTTGTGCTGATGGCCTCCAGATTCGTCTCACAGAGAAGGCGCAGATTCTCATTGAATACTCCGATACGCTGTGCCCGCATTTTTATCTGTTGGAGGGATTCTTCTCCTGATATATATAAGATTTTATGGCCTGAATCAGAAAGCAGTTTACATACCTGCAGAAGAAGCGTGGATTTTCCAATTCCAGGGTCTCCTCCCACCAGTACCATAGAGCCTTGCACCACACCGCCGCCCAGTACCCGGTCTAATTCGTCCATACTGGTCCTGATCCGGTTGTCCTCCCGGATATCTATCTCAGAGAGCATCATAGGTTTGCCTGCACGGCCGCCCGCTGCACCGGGGGCAGTCTGCCCTGGGCCTTTTTTCGTCCCCTGGGAAACAGTCTCCTCCACAAATGAATTCCACTCCCGGCAGCCGGGACACTGTCCCATCCATTTTGCGGATTCATATCCGCAGTTCTGACAGAAAAAAACTGTCTTTTTAGCCTTTGCCATATGCTTGTCCTTTCCGTTACAAAGATAAAACGGGCCGGAGCACCACACTCCGACCCGCTGCTTTTAAGCTAAATCACTGTCTTATCAGGCTGTACCCATGCTTACAGCTTCTTAATATTTACAGATACCTGCTCGGACTGCTCAAGCTCAACGCTGAAGGACAGCTTGCCGCCCAGATTCGTCTTCATCTGACCTGCATTCACTCCATCTATGGTAATCGCATACTCTGTATCTTCTTCCAGTTCGACGGTGATCTGAGCATCATTGGGACCTTCTACCAAAAAGCTCATACCGTCCTCCATCACATCAAGATCCAGAACCGCAGTTCCCGGAACAGATTCATACACGAACATGCCATTGCGCTCCAGCTTGGTAATTTCATTATATGTCTTTACTTTATACATGTCTCCGTCATGCTCAAAGTCGGATAGTTTGGATTTTGCCGCCAATTCATAATTTCCAAAGCTGATTTTTCCGTTTTCCTCTGTTCGTATTAACTCTTTTACTACTGACATCTCAATGTCCTCCCACTTATGTCTTTCACCGAGGCAGAAAATGTCTCCACGCCTTCCGGTGTCTTTGGTTATATTTTTCAATGGAAACCTTATATGCATGTTACCATAATTCGTAATCTTTTTCTAGTCATTCGGCTGATTTACCACAAATTTTATTCCCTGTTTAGAAATGCCAAGAGTTACCTCATCGCCCTCCTTGATCTTTCCTTCCAGGATCTCCTCTGCCATGGCGTCCTCGATCTTGTTCTGGATGGCACGTTTCAGCGGTCTTGCACCATACTTTGGATCAAAGCCTTCCTTGGCAATAAGCTCTTTCACACTGTCGCGTACCTTTAAGGTGATGTTCATCTGGTCTTTACAGCGTTTTACTAAATCTTTCAGCAGGATTCCCACGATCTTCTTGATCTCGTCTTTATTGAGGGTGTGGAAGACGATGATCTCATCAATACGGTTCAGGAACTCAGGTTTAAACATACGTTTTACCTCTTCCATGACCCCTTCCTTCATCCTCTTGTAATCCTGTTTTTCATCTTCCACTGCTCCAAAGCCCAGTTTCTTCGGCGATACGATGGCCTGGGCGCCTGCATTGGAGGTCATGATGATGATGGTCTCCTTGAAGTCCACTTTTCTTCCCTGGGCATCTGTAATGTGACCGTCATCCAGCACCTGAAGCAGGATATTGAACACATCGGGATGCGCTTTTTCAATTTCATCGAAAAGAATAACGCTGTATGGATTTCTCCGTACCTTTTCACTGAACTGACCACCCTCTTCATATCCCACATATCCAGGCGGTGAACCGATCAGTTTGGATACACTGTGCTTTTCCATATACTCGGACATATCCACACGTATCATGGACTGCTCGTTTCCGAACACTGCCTCTGCCAGTGCTTTGGACAGCTCTGTCTTACCCACACCGGTAGGTCCCAGGAGCAGGAAAGAACCGATCGGGCGTTTGGGGTCTTTGAGTCCCACGCGGCCTCTCTTCACCGCTTTTGCCACTGCAGTTACAGCTTCGTCCTGCCCCACCACACGCCTGTGCAGTATCTGTTCCAGGCGGGCAAGGCGCTTTGATTCTCCCTCAGCCAGCTTTTTCACCGGTATCTTGGTCCATTCAGAAACCACCTCTGCTATGTCTTCTGTCTTTACCACCAGCTTCTTGCTGCGGCACTGCTTTTCGTAGCGCTCACGAACCTTATTCAGCTCTCTCTCGGCTTTTTCCTGCTCTGCCTGAAGTTCCTTCGCCAGATCAAAATCCTGGGCTTTTACGGCCTCCTCCTTGGCTGCATAGATACGGCGGAGATGATTTTCTGTCTGAACGATCCCCTCCGGTGTCTTATAGCCGGCAAGCTGTACCTTGGACGCTGCCTCGTCAAGTAAGTCAATGGCTTTATCCGGCAGGAACCTGTCGTTGATATAGCGAATGCTCATGGCCACAGCCGCTTCAATGGCTGATTCCTCAATAACCGCCCCGTGATGCTTTTCATAATAGGGCGCAAGGCCTTTTAATATCTCCACAGCCTCCTCTTTTGAGGGCTCCTCCACCATGACAGGTTGGAATCTCCGCTCCAGCGCGGCATCTTTTTCTATATACTTCCTGTATTCCTCTATGGTTGTGGCACCGATAAGCTGAATTTCGCCTCTGGAGAGAGAAGGCTTCAGGATATTGGATGCATCCAGGGCACCTTCCGCGCCGCCTGCCCCTATTATGGTATGCAGCTCATCGATAAACAGAAGGATTCCTTTGTTGTTCATGACTTCCTGTACAACTTTTTTGATCCTCTCCTCAAATTCTCCTCTGTATTTGCTGCCTGCCACCATTCCTGACAGATCCAGCACAACCACTCGTTTATCCAGCATATTCTCCGGCACAAGCCCCCACACGATCCGCTGTGCAAGCCCCTCTGTGATCGCTGTCTTGCCCACTCCGGGCTCACCGATCAGGCAGGGATTGTTCTTGCTTCTTCTGCTCAGTATCTGGATGATCCGTGAGATCTCCTTTTCCCGGCCAATGACAGGGTCCAGTTTCCCCTCCTGTGCCATCTTGGTAAGGTCACGGCTGTACTGATCCAGAGTCGGCGTCTGGCTTCCTGTGGATGCTTTCATCAGATTCCCGCTCTGCAGGTCCTCCTTGGGTATCATCTTATCCTTTCCCATGGCTTTCAGCACGTCCAGGTAAAGCTGCTGTATATTGATCCCCAGGGTATGGAGTAGTCTGGTCCCCACACAGTCATATTCCTTCAGCATAGCGATGAGGATATGCTCCGTGCCAATGACACCTCCGCCGAGGCTGCCCGCTTCCTCTCTGGCTTTATCTAAAACCCGCTGCGCTCTGGGTGTATATCCCTGGGGGTTCTCCAGCGCCACATCCCCCTGAGGGGCGATCAGTTTATCGATCAGCGCCAGCAGTTTCATTTCTTCCACACCGTCTTCCGCCAGTACCAGCCCTGCTGTTCCCGCCGTCTCTTTCAGCAGTCCCACAAGCAGGTGTTCTGTACCCACATAGTTGTGGCTGCGTCCCTCGGCAGTTTTCTCAGCGGCTTTCAGCGCATTTACTGCCTGCTTTGAATAACGTTCTTTCATGCAAGTCTCCTTATTATACTCATATTGCAGCGATCCTGCGCCTTCACAGATGCCGGATCGTCACTCATATTCTTCATAGATTTCATCTATCAATTCATGTACCTCTGCCCTGGAAATATTCCTGCAGCTTCCTTTTGCCAAAAGAACCCTGAGTTCTTCCTTCATCTCTTCCAGAGCACGTATCTTATCCGCATCTACGGAGATAACAGCGCCTCTTCTTCTGTCAATGGTGACAAAACCCTCCTGTTTTAAAACAGAATAGGCTTTATTTACCGTATGCATATTTATGCCTATGGTGTCAGCCAACTGTCTCACAGAAGGAAGATTTTCACCCTCCTGAAGCTTGGAGGTGGCAATTCCCAAAATGATCTGATTACACAGCTGAACGTAGATTGCTTCCTCACTGCTGAAATCAATTTCTATCAACATTCTTCCACCTGCTTTCTCTTTTGGAATTTGTTATATATAGAATAGCACAAATGAAGGTTCTGTTCAAGTGGATGGTCAAAAAAAGGAAACGCCCTGCATCTGCAGCGTTTCCTTTTCATTAGAATAAAAGAGTCTTATTTAGTAACCGTTCAGCCTTCCACTGTCCCGCGAGGTGCTGCCTTGCATTTGCAAGGCAATCTCCAGGAGCCACACGCCAGACCGCGGTTTGTACAGACTGTGCGCATGCTTTTGTTGCTATGAAGCCGAAAGGCTGAATAGTAACCTTATTTATGCCTCGTCGATGGCTTTTCCAATATCATTTCGCATATATTTGTTATCAAAAGAAATCCACTCCACTGCTTTATAAGCATTTGCACGGGCCTCCTTCAAATCTGCGCCCTTTGCCGTCACACCCAGAACACGGCCTCCGTTTGTAACGATCTGGCCGTCTTTAAATGCGGTTCCCGCATGGAATACATAGTATCCGTCTTTGTCTTTGAAGGTATCTAGACCTTTGATGGGAAATCCTTTTTCATAGGATACCGGATATCCGTCAGAAGCCAGAACTACACAGACTGCCGCATTGTCTTCAAACTGCAGATCGATCTCGTCCAGTCTGCCGTCCACACATGCCTCGAATACATCCACAATGTCATTTTTCAGTCTGGGGATCACAACCTGTGCTTCCGGATCGCCGAAACGAGCGTTGTATTCCAGGACCTTCGGTCCTTTCTCTGTGAGCATAAGTCCGAAGAAGATGATTCCCTTAAACTCTCTTCCCTCGGAAGCCATTGCGTCCACTGTGGCCTGATAGACATATTTTTCGCAGAACTCATCCACCTCTTTGGTATAGAAAGGACTTGGTGAAAAAGTTCCCATACCACCTGTATTCAGACCCTGATCACCGTCCTGTGCGCGTTTATGGTCCTGTGCGGAAGTCATAGTCTTGATAGTCTTTCCATCCACAAAGGAGAGCACGGAAACCTCACGGCCTGTCATGAACTCCTCTACAACCAGGGTATTGCCCGCAGAGCCGAATTTTTTATCCAGCATGATGGTTTTAACGCCCTCTTCTGCCTCCTCCAAGGTATTGCAGATCAAGACGCCTTTTCCAAGCGCAAGGCCGTCAGCTTTGAGCACAATGGGGAATTCTGCCTTTTCGCGCAGATATTTTAAAGCATCCTCCGCGTTCTCAAAATTCTCATATGCCGCTGTGGGGATATTGTATTTTTTCATCAGATCTTTTGAAAATGCTTTGGAGCCTTCCAAAATAGCCGCATTTTTTCTGGGCCCGAATACACGCAGCCCCTCTTTCTCAAAAACATCTACAACTCCGCCCACCAGCGGGTCATCCATTCCCACAACTGTAAGGTCAATGGCATTCTCCTTTGCAAATGCAGCCAGCTTTTCAAACTCCATGGCCTTAATATCCACACACTGGGCATACTCTGCGATTCCCGCATTGCCGGGTGCGCAGTAAATCTTATCCACTTTTGGACTCTGTGCCACTTTCCATGCAATGGCATGCTCTCTTCCGCCGCTTCCGATAATTAATACTTTCATATTGCCCCTTTTCCTTCCGTTCACTCTTTTGTTTTCACAATACCGTTTTCCACTGTTATCCTGTCATTCGCGATCAGATCGATCGCTTTTGGCATGATGACCCACTCCGCTTCCTCCATGACTCTTCGCTGCAGGATCTCCGGGGTATCGCCCTCTTCTACATTCACCGCTTTCTGCAGGATGATGGGTCCTGTATCTGTACCCTCATCTACAAAATGCACGGTAGCTCCGGTCACTTTTGCTCCTCTTTTCAGAACAGCCTCATGGACCTTAAGCCCGTAATACCCGGTCCCGCAGAAAGCAGGGATCAGTGCCGGATGAATGTTGATGATCTTATTTGGAAAAGCTTTTACCATGATCTCCGGGATCACCACAAGACAGCCTGCCAGCACGATGAGGTCCGGCTTGTAGGACTGCAGGGTTTCAAGAAGGGCCTGATTAAAAGCTTCTCTGTTCTCATAGCTTTTCGGGGATACACAGCAGGCCTCGATTCCATGGTTTTTAGCGCGCTCCAGCGCATACGCACCGGGATTATTGCTGATAACCACGGTAATCTCCGCATTGGTGATCGTTTTATTGTCAATGGCATCCATTATGGCCTGCAGGTTTGTGCCGCCGCCGGATACCAGAACTGCCAGTCTCAGCATCGTCTTACCAGCCTTTCTCTACGAGATGAAAGCCCGCAGACTGCCTGTATGGGAGGAATCTGCGGGAACTTATAAACTACACTAATTTAACGTCTTTTTCGCCAGCTTCAATGCGGCCGATGACATACGGTGTCTCACCTGCTGCCTTTACGGCTTCCATGGTCTTCTCCACATCTGCCGCATCCACAGCCATCACCATACCGATACCCATGTTATAGGTATTGTACATCATCTTCTCATCAATCTCACCTTTTTTAGCCATCAGGGTGAAGATCGGGGGAATCGGATAACTATCCTTTTCAATCACTGCGCATACGCCGTCTCCCAGCATTCTAGGCACATTCTCATAGAATCCGCCGCCTGTAATATGGCTGCAGCCCTTGACGCGGACACCGGCTTCTTTTACGCTTCTGAGAGCCTTTACATATATTTTTGTGGGGGCGATCAACGCCTCTCCCAGGGTTTTGCCCAGTTCGTCATAGTAAGTCTCCAGAGACTCTTTTGTCATGTCAAACACTTTTCTGACCAGAGAAAAACCATTGCTGTGCACACCGGAGGAAGCCATGCCTACAAGCACATCGCCGTCTTTTAAATCTTTTCCTGTGATCAGATCTTTTTCGTCCACGACACCAACAGCGAATCCCGCCAGGTCATATTCATCTTCCGGATAAAAACCGGGCATCTCTGCTGTCTCACCGCCGATGAGGGCTGCATTTGACTGCTCACAGCCTGCTGCCACGCCTTTGACGATCTCAGCGATCTTTTCCGGGTAGTTCTTGCCACAGGCAATATAGTCCAGGAAAAACAGAGGTTCCCCGCCTGCGCACGCAATATCGTTCACACACATTGCCACACAGTCAATTCCCACTGTGTCATGCTTGTCCATGATGAAAGCCAGTTTCAGCTTGGTTCCAACGCCGTCTGTCCCTGATACCAGAGTTGGCTTCTCCATATTTTTGAATGCATCCATGGAAAACGCACCGGAAAATCCACCGATATTGGTGAGAACTTCCGGTCTCATGGTCTTTTTAATGTGTTCCTTCATCAATTCTACTGATTTGTAGCCTGCTTCAATATCTACACCGGCATTCTTGTAATCCATTTTCATCCTCCAAAGGTTTGTTTTCTGTATTAATATTCTTTATATCCAACTTCCTGCAGTCTTGCGTCTTTTGCAACGACCTGGTTTTTCAGCTCTTCTTTGTAGTCTTTCAGCTTCTGCAGCAGTTCCTGGTCGGAAGTTGCTAAAATCTTGGCTGCCAGAATACCCGCATTGGCTCCTCCGTTGATCGCAACTGTTGCAACCGGAATTCCGGACGGCATCTGAACGATGGAATACAGGGAATCTCTTCCTCCTAAAGACGTGGTGTGCATGGGAATACCGATAACCGGCATTGGGAAAATCGCCGCACACATACCGGGAAGGTGAGCTGCCATTCCTGCGCCTGCGATGATAACTTTGAAATCTTTCTCCTCTGCCGTCTTTGCGTACTCAAAGAATACGTCCGGTTCTCTGTGGGCTGAGATGATCTTCATCTCATATTCGATTCCAAATTTCTCCAGCATGTCTGCTGCCTTTTTCATAACAGGCATATCAGAGTCACTTCCCATAACAATTCCAACTTTTGCCATGACTTTATCTCCTTTATATTTGAATTTTGTTGTTAAGGCTCACGAAACTGTGAATCATAACGTTAGCATTCATCTTTACAGAACAATTTTACATAGAGTTCTAAATATTGTCAACCTCATATCTCATTTTTAATGGCAGGTTATAGCGGAAAATGGCAGATATCCGCATAAAAAGGAAGGCCGGGTCCGCAACGGCCCGGCAGTATACGTTTTATAATTCTCCCAATACCCGGTTCAGTTCCTCAGTCCCCGGCAGGACAAATCTGCTGTCTTCTATGATTGGTATCAGACTGCCATCCTTTTTCACAACTGTGATCTCCCCCAGCTCCTCATAAGGGATGGTAATGTCCGTATGACATCCAAAATAGGCTTTGCCCGCATCGATCCTTCTCAGTATAGATACTTCATTGTCCCTGGCAATGATCTCTTTCCCGTCCGGATTATATACCGCGGTATCCTCAGACCAACTGTAGCAGGTATCACCCACTGCAAAATGCGGTCCCATCTTCTCCGCAATGAGAACGGGCAGGATATCCTCGATCTGATATTTCTTTGCCATCACATACGCTGTTGTGTTGGTGCCTATGGCAAATTCCCCCAGCGGAAGCATGTCGTGGTGGAAGAGAATATTTTCCTTGATATAGCTCCTGTTTTCCTCCTCATCAGGAAAATTCCCGCAGGTGTAATCTGACACCCTTCCATCTGTAAATGTCAATTTCAAATCTTTGTAATATAATCCGTCAAGATACACACCGGATACGTGGAGCACACCGTTTGTTCCGCACAGTACCGGACTTGTAAAAACTTCACCTACAGGAATATTGACATCCGCCACACAGTTTTCAAAGTTCGTCTGTTTTTCGGGACATTTTAGCTCATGCAGACACACTGTCATATCTGTGTGGTTGACACCCCTGCCTTTTATCTTAACTTCACAGCCTTCATCCAGGGCATTGATAAGCTTTTGCTGAATATTCTGATAAAGGCGGTAATCTAAAGTGTTCAGACGCACTGTCTCCCTAAATATCTCTTTAAACTTCTCCCCTATCTCACATACCGGATAGGCAATAATGGTAAAACTGCGCTCCTCACCTTTGATGTAGCGGTTCACGATCTGTCCGGCCTCATTGTCATAAGTCACCTGCAGCTTTTGCTGATGGGGTGTCAGAGAAAAAGCTTCTTTTTTATTCTCCGGTGTAAACGGCTTCTCACCAAATGTCTCAATAACGGCCGGACCTCCATGCGTGCCGGCAAGTTCCTTTACCTGCTCATAAGCCACCTGCATGACCCGAAGCTTCCGCTGCACAAATTCCTGATCCAGAAAAAGCGCTGCATCGTCCTTATGGTCATAATCAAACTGCTTATTGGGGACTGCCCCATAATATCCGATCCTGTGATGCTGCTTTTTATTTACTGCATGGACGGCACTCCGATAGATGACAGGCTTTAATCCCATTTTTTCAAACTGGAGGACAGCTCTTTTCACAATTGGCTCAAACCCCAGTTGATAGCGAATATTCACACTGTTCTTTTTGGTAATATCTTTTCTGCCGTTAATGAACCCTATCCGGTACCCCTCAGTAAATGTACGGGCCATATCCTGCAGTTCATTTTCAGAGAAGCTGTTCAGGTATTCCGCCATGGCAAGTTCATTCTCTGTCACGTATTCCCCGTACTTGTACAGATATCTCAGATCTGTCAGGTCATTGTCACAGATAATGCGCACAGCAAAATCAAGAGAAGGGTCCACAGCTTCCCTGATCCTTCTCCCTGCCATCTCCTCACTGTAATCACTCACATACCAGTAGAGAGTGTCCTTTATCTCCTCCGCCGGTACAACAGGCTCCTCCAGAAGATTATAAATCTGGACGTACAGTTCCATGATCACGGTCATATCAAAAAGGCGGTCCTCATAGGCGTACGCCACGATGCCCCGTACCTCTGCGGCCAAGAAGGAAAGCAGTCTCCCGTAATCTTCCCGCAGCATACGCACTGCATATGCAGGATTCGCATAGGATGTCTCATAGGCCCCCGGCAGTATCCCTTCATATAAAGCCTGGTTGTTCTTTTGAAGTTCCGCAAGAGACGCCTGATCCAGCCATCCCTCTTGGATCTTCTCATGGAAGTTGAGCACATAATTCAGAAATGGAGTCATCTCCTTAAAAAAGCCCATAAACCTTTCCGGTACATCCATTTCCTGCTGCATGTCCCGGATTCTCTCTTTTACCAGTTCAAAACGCTCTTCTAAAAATGTATCTTTACTCATCTCTAAGATTCCCTTTTTTCACATTTTTTTCAAGAATACCGTCCACATAGTCCATCAGCGTCTCTGAACCCTGCGCTGTTTTTGCATTTCTTTTCATAACCTGTGATTTCTTGATCTCATGCTCCCGCCAGGACTTGCCGTCTGTGGCGTCATTGAGCATCAGCGGCTGAACACAGTCAAGGGAATGGGCGAACTTAGCCTCCGGTGTCTCGAATGTTTCAAACTCTTCCCACAGATCCAGCATTTTTTCAGCCTGGTCCTCCGGAAGAAGTCCGAATATGCGTTTTGCTGCCTTTACCTCCCGCTCCCGCTTATCCATATGTCCGGCCTCATCGTAGGCGTAGGTATCCCCAGCGTCAATTTCTACTATATCATGTATCAGTACCATAAGCATGGTCTTGGCCGTGTCTATGGTTTCATTGGCATGCTCTGACAAAAGGGCAGCCATCAGCGCCAGATGCCAGGAATGTTCCGCATCGTTTTCCCTGCGGATCCCGTCTGACAGATATGTCTGGCGGCGGACAAATTTACTCTTATCCACTTCCAGCATAAATTCCATTTGTTTTTTCAGTCTCTCGTCCATTTTATCCTCCTTATGAGATGCCTACCAGAAACAGTGCGATCCATATGACCATCAGCACGCCATTGGCCACTGAGCCAACCTTGCTGTAAAGAAATTCGCGATTCTGTTCGGAAAAACTTTTCAGTCCCAGTATAAACCCATAGACCGACAGACCAAGAGCCAAAATCCCCAAAGCTCCCAGGTACATGCCGCCCTGTCCGTTCAATGCCAGGGCACAGATTGCTGCTCCTAAAAACAGCAGGCAGGATACCAGTGCAAGAATAGAAGACTCTACGCCTCCCCTGGTATGTCTTTTTTTTGTAAATGAATATTTATAGCGTTTTTTTGCCATGCTGTTTCCTCCTGTATTTTCTATATATATAATGGCTGACGGCAAATAAAAGATATCCTATTGCCGCACCAGTTGTATTCAAAATCATATCATCCACATCAAAGCATCCCAGCTTAGTGACAAGCTGTATGGTTTCCACGCAAAGGCTCAGTGCAAAACCGGAAAAAGTAATAAAAAAGAATCCCCTTGCATTTCTGCAAATGATGGGAAGGATCAGGCCAAAAGGAACAAAACCTATTACATTTCCGAACAGATTAGATACCACTGCCAATACTCCAAGCTGTTCTCTGTACATCCAAAATCTTTTGATCTCCTGCAGGGGAGTCAGGTTATAATGATACTCTCTCTGGGCAAATTCCACGCCGCTGAACCGCTCCGCAAAAAACAGGAAATAGACAAGCGCAAGTATATAAACCAGAAACAATACTGTTCCCGCCGCTTTAATTTTCCTTTTTGTTTTATTTTTCAATGTTCTAAACTCCTATTGCATAGTCTCTCCTATGTATGAAGAAGAGGGCTGCATAAAACGCCCTCTTCCTTAATTTTGTGTTATTCTGTCCGGCTAGAATGTGATTTCGCTTCTCTTTTTTAAAAGTCTGGTTCCGTTGATAATAAGCATAACGCCGCTGACAATACTTGTCACCATTACGATGATTCCCAGTACCAAAGCAGTGACCCCGGCACATGACATAGTCTTATAAATCTTCTCGTTCACCTAGCACACTTCCTTCCGTCCCGACAAATTCAGATGATTGTCTTTATTCTTCTGCGCCATATTTCTCATAATATGCATCAATGGCTGCTTTCATCTTATCATCAATGATAACTTTTCCTTTGTATTCTCTGTTGTACAGATGCTCTACCACTTCCTCCATGGTTACAATGGCAGTTGTGGCCAGGCCGTACTTTTCTTCTATTTCTTTGAGCGCGCTCTTACTGCCCTGTCCCCGCTCCATGCGGTCTACAGAAACCACAAGACCGATAGGGCTTACACTGCCCTGCGCCTTGATAATGGGGAGTGTCTCAGCAATAGAGGTACCTGCTGTTGTCACGTCCTCAATGATGACTACCTTGTCGCCGTCCTCAATAGGACTTCCCAGAAGGATTCCCTTATCTCCGTGATCCTTTACTTCTTTCCTGTTGGAGCAGTAACGGATATCTTTCCCGTAAAACTCACTGATCGCCATGGTTGCCGCTACAGTCAACGGTATTCCTTTGTAAGCCGGACCGAATAGTACATCAAAATCAAATCCGAACTTGTCTGCAATGGCTCTGGCATAGTATTCCCCCAGCTTGCAAAGCTGTGCTCCTGTTCTATAAAATCCGGTGTTTACGAAAAATGGGGTATTTCGTCCACTTTTTGTGACGAAGTCTCCGAATTTCAGCACCTGGCAGTCCACCATAAATTCAATAAATTCCTGTTTGTACGCTTCCATATATCCTTAAACCTCCGTATTTACGGGCTTTTTCAAGCCCTTATTTTTTATCCTTATACCCTACTACACCAATTTTACACCATTTCAAACTCAACTACACCTTTTTTCAAATTTTTGCATTTCCTCAAACATAGTATCTTCTGTCACATGGCAATACAAGTCCATTGTCATCTGTAATGTACCATGTCCTAAAATTCTTTGCAGTGTCTTTGGGTTCATCCCACTTTCGATTGCTCTTGTAGCAAAAGTATGTCGGAATGTATGTGGCGTAAAAGGCTGAAATTCTGTTCCTGTCTTGTTAATTTTTTGAATAATTAAATCTAGACATTGTTTAATTAAAAATTGTTGTGTAGGCTGATTATTTTTTGTAACAAAAACAAGGGTTTCATACTCCTTTAATGCAGTTTTTCCTTTTAAAACAATTTCCTGCTTTTGTTGTCTCTGACATTTTAACACATTCATTGCTTTTGCAGTTAAAGGAATATTTCTTCTGCCATTGTTGGTTTTTGTATCATGCATTTCAAAAACATACTTACCGTCTTTACTGAAATAACATAAAGTATGCCTTACATGAAGAATTTTCTTCCTAAAATTTACATCTTCCCATTGTAAAGCACATAATTCTCCCACACGCAATCCTGTTTCTAATGCTAACACAAAAAGATTATAATAAAAAGTTCCTTTTGCTTTTTCTAAGAATATATCTGTTTCACGAACTGTTAATACCCGTCTTTCCTGTTTTTCCTCTTTGGAAATCACAGTATTAAGCTGTTTAGCAACATTCTTAATAAGCAAATCCGTATCAACTGCTTTATTCAACATATCCACTAATATCTTTTTTGAATTTTTTCTTGCATTATCTGTGTCCAGTTTGTTGATTGCTTCTTGCATGATAATAAGGTTCAATGATGTTAGTTTTCTCCACCCAAGTGCTTCTTGAATCCGCTTGTAGTGGGTAATGTATGAACCTTTTGTTGAACTTCTGCAATTTTTCTTACAAGTATCCAGCCAAATATCAAACCATTCATCTAATGTTATATTTGTGTCTACAACATTGATAGCTTTTTCATCATTATACTGTTCGTTTCGGAGTTTCTGCCTAACCTCATTCAAAGTCTTTGCATAGATTGTCTGTCTCTTTCCAAAACGATTCATAAATCTAGCCTGATACAGTCCGTCCTTTCGTTGGGAGATACCAGTTCCTAATTCTTTCCCGTTTAGTGATTTACCCATCACTGCCTCCTTTCTTAGCAAAATCGGGAAAAGAACTATTAAATTCCTTTCAATTTTACCATACCTGATAGAGATTTTCAATTCGGGAATTTGACCGGAAATCAAAGGTTTTTCTCTGATTTCCAGTCATTATTTTTATCCTACAACCTGATTTTTCAACCACACATCCAGTTTTGCCTTATGTGCATATAACCTATTGCCAATCCTAATGGTAAAACCGTTATATGGATTCCTCAAAAGCTCTCTGGCTTTTGTATCTCCAATCCCTACTACAATATGTTTATGGTTAATATCCCTTACAGCCAGTAAGGAATTATCCATCTTGTTGCTTAAGCTGTATAATGATGGAGCAATCGGTATATCGTCTTCCAATCTTGGACTTCGCGTCCGTAAATTAGACTGATAACCAGCTCCTCATTCGCAGCGTTCGTTTTATGCAGGTTGAATCGCCATAGGTGCATTCGCGTCACACCACAGTAGATTGAATAGGCAATGAGTAAAACTGGTATTTATCCATTGCAATAATCTTAAGGAGTGACAATTTATGAACGCAGTAGGTATCGATGTTTCAAAAGGTAAGAGTATGGTTGCTATCATGCGACCTTTCGGTGAAATTGTTTCCGCACCTTTCGAAATCAAACACACAGCCAGTGATATCCATTCACTTGTAGAACTCATCAACTCTGTTGAAGGGGAGTCCCGAATCGTGATGGAGCACACAGGACGTTATTATGAAGTCCTCGCCCATCAGCTTTCAAAGGCAAATCTTTTCGTCAGTGCCATTAACCCAAAACTTATCAAAGACTTTGATAATGATTCTCTTCGTAAAGTGAAATCTGATAAAGCGGATGCTGTTAAGATTGCCCGATATGCTCTTGACAAATGGCAAAATCTTAAACAGTATAATGTTATGGATGAATTACGCAATCAGCTCAAAACCATGAACCGTCAGTTCGGCTTTTACATGAAGCACAAGACGGCTATGAAAAATAATCTTATCGGCATCCTTGACCAAACCTATCCTGGTGTTAATACTTACTTTGACAGTCCTGCACGCAGTGACGGCAGCCAGAAATGGGTTGATTTTGCATCTACATACTGGCATGTGGACTGTGTCCGTAAAATGTCTCTGAATGCCTTTATCGACCATTATCAAAACTGGTGCAAACGTAAGAAGTACAACTTCAGCCAATCCAAAGCTGAGGAAATCTATGGAAAAGCAAAGGAACTTGTTCCTGTACTTCCTAAGGATGACATTACAAAGCTTATTATCAAGCAGGCTGTAAACCAGCTTAACAGTGCTTCTACAACCGTTGAATCACTACGCACACTTATGAATGAAACTGCATCCAAACTCCCAGAGTATCCTATTGTTATGGCGATGAAAGGGGTTGGTGCTTCGCTTGGTCCTCAATTGATGGCTGAGATTGGTGATGTTTCCCGTTTTACCCATAAAGGTGCTATTACTGCTTTTGCCGGTGTAGATCCCGGTGTTAATGAATCGGGAAGTTATGAACAAAAAAGTGTTCCAACTTCAAAACGAGGCTCATCTGATCTTAGAAAGACTTTATTTCAGGTAATGGATGTCTTAATAAAAACACACCCACAGGATGATCCTGTGTATCAGTTCATAGATAAGAAACGGGCACAAGGCAAGCCTTATTATGTCTATATGACTGCAGGTGCCAACAAGTTTCTAAGAATCTATTACGGACGAGTGAAAGAATATCTTTCATCTCTTCCAGAATCCTAATCATCATTATAATTCTCAGACCAGCACTGGTGTGGTGGTCTTATTTTGATACCTAATTTTCAACCTGTATAAAATTTTCAATGTTCTTCAATTTAGCCTTGACTTTTTATTTGCAGGCTAAATATTCACTTACTTCTTTCACATTCAATAATGCTTTGTCTATAATACCATCTCCTTACTATCATATTTGGGTAGCTGAATTGATTTTCTGTAATCATCATATATCCGCTGTTGCACGGTGTTCATTTTCCCATTCTCCACCAGTAGCCCGATATAGTCCCGATTATCCAGTTTCCCTATCTCTGAAAACATCTTCAATGACGGGGCAACAGAGGTTGTAAGCCAGTCCCATGTACGTTCCAGTGTTTTCTTCTGTGGGTTCATGGTCAGCTTGATTTTCCCTATGTCTTGCATGAATTCTTCCCACGGTGTGTAAGTTGGGTACAGACGTTTTCTGGTTGTGGTGCTGTTCTCCGGCTTCTGCAAGAATCTGACCTTTTCATTTAGCACCTGCAACGCCACCTGTGCCACATCCCTGTGCTGTATCAGTGCTTGTACTGCCTTAACTGCCCGTTCTTGCCGGAACCGTAGTTCATACCTGTTCCAGTCCGTATCTGCTTCTTTTCCATACTTTTCAGCCTGTTCATATCCTTTTTCATAAAAGACTATCCTGAAATCACTGGTCTTACTTCCCAAATACAGGCTTTTCCCCTTATGTATCATTGCTTCTTCGCCCAATTCACCCGAACCATTTTCTGAAATATTTCTTAACTGACTGGACAGCATACCCTCTTCCGTCATTTGAACAAGTGTCGGAATGTGAAGGTATGGTTTCCTATCATCAATCGCCAAATCTATCCGGGGAAAATTCACATCATATTTACAAACCCTTTCCAAGAAATCAAACCATGTTTCCTTGTTGATTGTAAGAAAGTTCTCGTAATTCCGGCATCCAGAACCACTCATTAGTATCTGGAATCCCTCATATTGTGCCTTACCTGTTGGCTTTAAGATTTTGATATTGTCAAATCCGGCTATCAGTTCATGTCCGGCTATTCCCTTGCCTTTACAATGCAGTTCCATAAGATTTAAGGGAATCCGGAGAATGTCCTCAATGATAGTAAACACATCCAAACCCTTTACCGTAATCTGACACCAGTCAATCAGTGCTGTTAATTCTTCTTTCTGACGAGTTACCCTCCTGTTAGTATAGGAGGGTTCTGAAAACATTCTGTTTTCCGTGCGTTATCACCTGCCCTTTCCTTTGTGGCTCTGCCACCGCTTCAAAATCTCTCACCTGTATCTTTTGGGAAGATACAGGCGGAGATTTCAAAGCGTGATATGCTACACGTTCTTGCCGGAAACCGCCCGAATCCCTTTGCAGGTGAACCGTTCTACCAATGTAGCGTAGTTCCCCCTCTGCACATATGGGTCATATACCGGCGCTTGCAGTTCGACTACAGAATAGGGTTCAATCTTCGGAAGCTCTGTTGTTTCCAGCCGGATGTCAATGCTGTTCCCTAACTTGATACTGCCAAGGTGGAGTTTTAACGCTTCGACTTCCTCTGTCCGCTTTCTGGTTTCCTTGTCGTAGCGGTAGCAGTAATCAGCACCCATGTAGCGCAGTTCCCCGAACGCTTCTTTGACCTGCTCTTTTGTCATTGTAATCTGCATATTTTTTGTCTCCTTTTCTTGAATCTTCGTGAATAAGCTGCTGGTAAGTGTAACAAGTCCTTTTCTTAACCATATCTGCTTTATTGATTTCATTACTTTTCTCCTTACCTCTTGGCACTATCATATACTCTATTTCCTGTTTTGTCAACACATATTTTACTTTTATCATTACTTTATTCTTGAAGTATTACATTATCTTTCCATATCTTTTCAAAAGTTTTTATATTTTACCCCTTACATTTCTCCTTATATTGTGGTATGATGAATCCAGAAATGAGGTGTGATTATGTTTGTGAACAAAGAAGCGGTTGGAAAACGGATTTTACAGATACGGAAGAAATACGGTTACAGTATGCAGAAGTTCGGGGAAATCATTGACAATGCCCCGAAAGGCTCTGTGAACAGTTGGGAAAAAGGCGTAAATCTTCCTAATGAGAAACGGATGAAACAGATAGCCACCCTTGGCAACATCACGCTCAATGAACTGCTCTATGGCTCATTTAAAGAATATGTAGATATGCTGATAGTGGAAAAGCTGGGGATTCAGTTGCCGGAAGAATTTGCGGAGAACTTCTACCAGATGATACAGCAGAATGGGTATACATACGGGGATGATATGGAGATTGTAAGGCTCGTCAATGGATTTATGACCTACCACAATCTTTCCACGAAAGAGACAGCAATATTTTACCAGCCCACCGCTTATTCCGGGAATTTCTTTGAGGGAATCATCCAGAGGGCAGACTATTCCGTACTGGTATGCAATGCCTACGCTGACAGGAAGAACAACACCCTGCACATCATCCCGGCTTTTGGAGAGGAGCAGAATGAGGAGCGCATTGACTTTTCCCATGCTGCGGACAAGCTGACACTCCCACATAATAATAATTACTTCACTTCCGGCTTTCTGACACTTGGCTTGACTTTACGGGATTCTAAGTTGATTTATTATGGAATTGACAACAACGACTATATGGCTCAGATTATGCCTTATGAATATGATTGTGAATCAGACGCTTACATTCTAAATGAAAATCTGGACTTTATCAAACAGGACAGCTTTCTTAGAGAAGCCACAAAAGAAGCGGTATTCCGTAAGTATGAATCCGAACAGAAGTAACCCATATCATAAACAAGAGGACTTGCAAGGTTGTGACCTTTCAAGTCCTCTTATACATCATGGTGGTACCGGCTCCGTTCGTTCCGTAAAGGACTGCCCTACGGCGTCTCGGCTTCGCCTTGTTCCTTTACCTCACTGGTTTACAGGCTTAATTATTACTCTCTCGTCAGATTGAACATTTTTAAAATTTCATAGCCGTCCAGCATTCCTGCCATGTATGCGTTCACATGATAATCATACTCTACTTCATCTTTCCTTGCGATTAAAGTATCCACAATATATCGTTGCTTTTCTGTCAATTCTAATTCATCAACATCTCGTAATGCCTGCTTAGCTTCTTCTGACCTTTTCTGATATTCCATATCACTTTCCAGTAAATGACACAATGTCTCATTCTTCATACTATCTGCTGCAAGCTTTAATAACTCTTTTACTTCTTTCATGTGTACCTCTCCTCTAAGAACTTATGTTTGTGCAACTAGTCTAACCATACATGTTAGAACTTCTTTTTCTATTCTAACATCTATACAATAAATATCAAGAATTATCGTTCTCATTTTTGTTACACGTTTCGACAAGGGGAGGTTTCTATGACTGACACTGAATATGGATTCATACAAATAAAGTTGAAAAACATTTTAAAAGATAAAGGTCTAAGCCGTAACAAATTATCGCACAAGGCAGAAATGCAGAAAAGCCAAATTAATGCTTATTACAATAACACCATTACAAGATTGGATACCGCTGTACTTGCTCGATTATGTACTGCATTAGATTGTCGCATTGAGGATTTACTAGAATTTGTACCATATAGCAACCCCTCCGAATAGCAAATATATGTTTGTGTTACTTTTTGCACAAGATATGTCAGAACTTATATTCCTGCCCCAGTATGTCTAAACTGTATACATAAAGTATCAAAACAATACGGTACTAAATAATTTAGAGGGGGCACTAACTTTGATAGATTCAGATTATGGTACAATCAAAATAAAATTAGATGAACTTTTAGAAACAAGTGGACTTAGTAAGAATAAATTAGCACATAGAGCAGAAATGCAACGTAGTCAACTGAACGCTTACTGCAACAATACTATCACAAGATTGGATATTGCTGTACTTGCCCGATTATGCACTGTTTTAGAATGTCGTATAGAAGATTTGCTTGAGTTTATTCCAGCAAATAATAATAAGTAAAATATAGAAGTATCATTTGCCTAATTGAAAAAGAAGATTGCTGATAGAATTTGGCAATCTCCTTTTTATTTTCAGGTATTAAATTTAATAATTCTTTCCGATTTCTTTACACCATTTACTACACCATTTTTGTATTAAACTACACCATTTTATAACAGGCTGTGGCATTTACGGAAATACGGATTCAAGAGAAAGTCAGTATATACAAGGATTTAACAGCTTATAACAAGTTTCACACAACCGTTGTTATAAATTCAATAAATTCCTGTTTATACGCTTCCATCGAATTTCCTCCTAGTTTTCTATTCCCGTCTATTCTACCACACCGATCAGGGATTGAATATCCTCAATTTTATTTTTCTTCATATAATCCTCAATCCCCTGCACAGTCTCCACCGTGGCATATGGATTGGTGAAGTTGGCTGTCCCGATGGACACAGCCGTGGCACCGGCCAGGATAAATTCCAGGGCATCCTCCGCATTGCAGATACCGCCCATACCGATAATAGGCAGCTTCACCGCACGGGCCACCTGGTAAACCATGCGGACAGCTACGGGTTTCAAACAGGGACCTGACATACCGCCTGTTTTATTTGCCAGGGCAAACGTCCTCTTATTGATATCTATCTTCATGCCTGTCAGAGTATTGATCAGGGAGAGCACATCCGCGCCGCCTGCCTCGGCAGCCTTTGCCATCTCGGTGATATCTGTCACATTCGGACTCAGCTTCATGATGATAGGCTGCTTTGCGTACTTCTTTACTTCCCTAGTGATGGTCTCCACCGCTTTCGGGTCCTGTCCGAAGGCAATGCCGCCCTCCTTCACATTTGGGCAGGAGATGTTGATCTCCAGCATGTCTACAGCCTCACCTGCCAGACGCTCCACTACTTCACAGTATTCCTCTGTGCTCTTGCCGCATACATTAACTATGATCTTTGTGTCATATTTTTTCAGGAAAGGAATGTCTCTCTCGCAAAAAACATCAATACCGGGATTCTGCAGTCCGATGGCATTGAGCATTCCGCAGGAAGTCTCTGCAATACGTGGAGTGGGATTTCCCGTCCACGGCACACTTGCCACGCCTTTTGTGACAACAGCACCCAGGCGGCCGAGATCCACAAACTCACTGTATTCTGCCCCGGAGCCAAAGGTTCCGGAGGCTGTCATGACCGGATTTTTCAGTTCCACACCTGCCAGATTAACTTTTGTATTCATCAAAGCTCTACCTCCGTGCTCAAAAATACAGGACCGTCCTTGCAGATTCGCTTATTATGCACATGGGAATGACCGTCCACTTCCTTTGACTGACAGACACATGCAAGACAGGCACCGATCCCGCATGCCATTTTCTCCTCAAGAGAGATGTAGCATGTAATATTCCTCTCCTCAGCATAAGCCTTTACAGCGCGCAGCATAGGAGTTGGGCCGCAGGCAAGGATAACGTCCGGCTCCATTTTATTTTCACGGACTGCATCCATGACATTTCCTTTTATGCCTGCGCTTCCGTCCTCTGTTGTGATGAAAAGTCTGCCTGCTGCCTCCAGTTCTTCCTTAAGAAAAAGGTCCGCGCTGCGGTAGCCGGAGATGATCGTCACATCCGCATCCGCCTCTTTTGCAGTCTGCAGCATGGGAGGTACGCCAATACCGCCACCCATCATGAGCACACGTTTTCCCCTGATTGCTTCCAGAGGGAAGCCGTTGCCCAGAGGTCCCAATATATCAAAGGTGTCACCTGCGCCGGCTTTTGAAAATTCTTCTGTCCCGCTGCCCACTGTTCTGTATACGATCCTCAGGCTTCCCGCCTCCCTGTCTATCTCGCACAAGCTGATGGGGCGGGGCAACATTCTGCTTTTATCATTGCTGTAGACAGAGATAAACTGTCCCGGTTTTGCAGCTGCAGCGATCTCACGGGCTGAGAGCCACATACTGTACACACCCTCAGCCAGTTTCTCCTGTTTTATCACTGTACTTCTTATCTTTACTTTTGCCATGATCCTCTCCTTATTTTGCAGCCTGCAGAGCGCCGTCGATATCAGCGATCATATCTTCCACTGCTTTTCGGGAGGCGTCTGCGAAATTCGTCTCACCGATCTGTGCGTATTTCTCCTGCTTGTAGGCAGCTATGATACCGCGTGAGGAATTAACAATGGCTCCCAGTCCATCCTCATTGAAAAAATGTACCAGGTCTTTTCCCTGGCCGCCCTGGGCACCGTATCCCGGCACCAGAATATAGGCTTTCGGCATAATGCGGCGAAGGACCCTGCCCATTTCCGGATAAGTGGCACCTACCACGGCACCGATGTAGCTGTAAGTGTCACCCATGCACTCCTGTCCCCATTCTGCCACTTTCTCTCCCACCAGTTCGTAGAGCGGTCTGCCGTTCACAAGCTGATCCTGGAACTCACCGCTGGAGGGATTGGATGTCTTCACCAGAATGAAAAGACCCTTTTTCTCTTTTTTGCAAACATCAATGAACGGATTCACACCGTCTGAGCCAAGATAGGGGTTCACGGTCACAAAATCTTCATCAAATCCGGCGTATTCTTTTGAACCCACCTGGATTTTTCCGATATGGCCGGCTGCATAAGCCGCAGAGGTGGAACCGATATCACCGCGCTTAATGTCACCGATGACAACCAGATCTTTTTCTTTACAGTAATCCACAGTCTTTTTAAAAGCCATAAGACCCGGAATGCCGAACTGCTCATACATGGCGATCTGGGGTTTTACCGCGGGGATCAGGTCATAGGTTGCATCTACGATCGCTTTGTTGTACTGCCATACAGCCTCCGCTGCACCTTCCAGTGTCTCGCCGCACTCCTTGAAGGCAGCCTCCTGGATGTGTTTTGGTATATAATTAAGCATAGGATCCAGACCCACCACGATAGGTGCGTGGGTCTTCCTGATTTTCTCTGTAAGTTTATTGATCATGATTCTTCCTCCGTGAGATAAATTATTATTGAAAAAAGAAGTTTGCCGGGCATTCCCGGTACCTGTGCTGTTTTTTATTGTTTCAGCATGCCGTCCTGTATATAGGCGATCCTGCCGTCACAGATTGTCGCTTTTACCAGCCCTTTTACTTTGCGGCCATTGAAAGGCGTATTCTTTCCCTTTGACAGGAAAGTCATGGAATCAATGACATATTCCGCTTCCGGGTCGATAATGGTCACATCCGCAGCTTTTCCCTCTTCCAGGGAACCTCTGTCCAGACCGATGACCTTGGCAGGATTATAGCTCATCTTCTCTGCCATCTGCATAGGGGTCAGTATCCCTTTGTCTACCAGCTCCGTGATGGTGAGCGCAACAGATGTCTCAAGCCCTACTATACCAAACGGCGCTCTGGTGATAGGCATGGTCTTCTCCTCACGGCTGTGGGGCGCATGGTCTGTACTGATCACATCCATAATATCCTCCTTCAGACCACGGATCAGGGCATCCCTGTCCTCCTTTGTCCGCAGAGGCGGGTTCATCTTATAGTTGGCATCATTGGGGTCCACATCGTCAGAGGTCAGTGTAAAGTGATGAGGGCACACTTCTCCCGTCACTTTGATGCCCTCCTCTTTTGCCAGCTCTATCATGCGGACGCTCTCTTTTGTGGAGCAGTGGCACAGATGGAGCTTTGCACCTGTCTCCTTTGCCAGAATAATATCCCTGGCTGCAATGATATCCTCCACAGCGTTGCTGATCCCAGGTAGTCCCATCTTTCTGGAGTGCTCGTCCTCATTGACACATCCCTTGCCCACAATATTCCGGTCCTCACAGTGGGCAAATACAGGAACATCGTATTTGGCAGCGATCCCCATTGCGTTTTTATATAATCTGGCATTCATGACGGATTTGCCGTCCTCGCTGATGGCAGGCGCACCCTGCTCGATCATCTCCTCAATGTCAGCCAGTTCTTCACCGGCCTGGTTTTTTGTAATGGCACCCACCTGCATCACATGGATAGGTGACAACTCTTTTGCTTTATTCTGAACATATTTGACACGGTCCGCACTGTCGATGACCGGCTTGGTGTTGGGCATGGCAAGGATCGTGGTGAACCCGCCTCTGGCTGCTGCCTTGGAGCCTGATACAATATCCTCTTTGTAGGTCAGCCCCGGGTCCCGCAGATGCACATGCAGGTCAATAAGACCGGGCATTACATAGCAGCCTGAAGCGTCAATGACTTTATCTGTCTTATCCTTGGGCTTTAGGCCCTTGCCTGTCTTTTTCACCTTTCCGCCCTCTATATAGAGGTCACTTATCTCGTCTGTTTTTGTTGCCGGATCGATGATACGTCCGTTTCTGATTAAAATATTCATAGATTCTTCCTCCGGGACTTTACATCTTTTGATTTTAATAGTAACATACACAATTTCTTTCGTCAATTATACATTTTCACTTGACTTTTTTTCCATTTGCGAATATACTGAATTTGTTAAAGGAATATTGGATATAAATAATTGAAAGTGCATTTAATAAGCTTCCGGTTATCGTGATGTTAAGCGGTTTTTAGAGATTGTATTATTTCTTATTTATAATACCCTCTCTAAAGACCGCTTATTTTTCATAAATAATGGGAACTTTCCACGAAGCGTACTTACTGTTTTCTTTATCCAATCCTAATTTTTATTTTTTTATTTTATGGAGGTAACACTATGAACAAGGGAACTGTAAAATGGTTTAATGCAGAAAAAGGCTACGGATTCATCACAGGTGAAGACGGACAGGATGTATTCGTACACTTCTCCGCTATCAATGGAGATGGTTTTAAATCCCTGGAAGAAGGACAGGCTGTATCTTATGATTTAACTGAAGGCGCTCGTGGAATGCAGGCAGCTAACGTAGAAAAATTATAATTTCCGGATAAACTGTACGAAAAACGCGGCTGGGCAGAATCTTCTGCCCAGCCGTTTTTTATTCCCTGGCACTTTTTTTGTTCTCATACATCTTCTTATCCGCCTGTTCGATCAGTTCCCGCAGCCAATCATGGCATTCCCCAGACATTCTGCCTGTGGCTGATCCCGCGGCTATGGATATTTTCACCTCGTGCTCCTGATTGTATCTTTCCTGGGCTTTCTTCAGGTTTTCCTCCCATGTACGGATACTGTGCAGACGCTTCACAAACACCAGGAATTCATCACCGCCAATTCTGTATATCTCACCAAAACCACCAAACGCTTCCCTCAGACACCAGGCACATCCCTTGATCATTTCATCACCCGCCCTGTGTCTCAGAGTGTCATTTATTTTCTTCAGTCCGTTCAGATCCGCCATGACCACTGACAGCTCCTGTCCCTGCACCATGGTCCTCTGCAGATCCTGCAGCCGCATCTCATAGGCGGACCGGTTTCCCAGCTTTGTCATAATATCCATATAAGCCAGCTCTTTTAAGATCCTGTCACCTGTCTTGTCCTCCAGTATCTCATTCACCTGCCGCATGGTCATGCATATAAGTGCGCACATGAAGCCCAGAAGTCCCAGTTGATAATACATGGCATATCTGCTGCCCACCCCGGTATAAAAAGAGAACAGGGAGACTGCTGCCATGAGCATTAAGAAAAATACACCCGCAAGGAATATTTTGGCATATCCGGCCCTGCTGCTCTTCAGCTCCATTGCCATGTAGATAACAGAACAGACAATTGCAGCCGCATAAAACACATGGGTCACCGGCAGCATATTCATAAGCTTACATACCCCTGTCAGGTAGAGCAGACTCTGAACCAGCACATTACAGGACAGTACAGCCTTCATCCAATCCAGCATAACGGACTGTCTGTTGCAGACTTCTTTGATAAAGGAGAGCATAGGAATGGGTATCATATAAAAAGCGGAAAAGGATATGAAACAGATCAGCCTGGGCCATGGCACCCAAAACATCATGAACTGGGAATCCGTAAGAATCCACAAGGCGGATACCAGTATAAAGATCCAGGCGTAAAACACACTGGATACACGAACTGCCTCCCTGACTCTCAAAAGCAGCCACAGGAGAAAAAGTCCCGCGCTCAGCACAAGAAGGACCACGCAGAAAATCAGCCTGGGCTGCTCCTGTACCTGGACATGCATGAACATACTCTCCTGGCTGTCCAGATAAATGACCGGGATCTGAAACTGTCCCGCCTTATAGAAATTACTGATCCGGAGTGTGAGCTCTTTTCCCGCATCTTCTCGGTTCAATTTTACCATGCACAGAGTGTTTCCCAGCATACTGCAAAAGGCTCCCGTCTCTTCCTCTAAATACTGGTATCTGCGCTTACCGTCAATATAAACCTCTGCCTGCTGGTAATGGTTTAAAAATCCCAGATATTTCTCTTCCTCCAAAAATTCCGGAATATCCTGCCGCAGAACAACTGCGCCGCTGCTGCTTTTTATCCTGGAAGGCACTTTGCAGATCTCTTCCCCTCCGCCATCGGCATCACAATACCAGCCAGTATCCCATTTATATAAACTGCTGTCTTTTCCCCAGACCTTCTGAGCCTTTTCCTGCAGTGCTGTAAGAACCATCAGCACACTCATGATCACTGCCGCAATGATCAAAATCCAGTGCTGGATTTTCCTGATCCCTTTTTCCCTCAACCACAATTCCTCCATTGAAACTTAAAATGTACTGCTGCATTGTTTCCATCCTGCGCAGTGTACCCCCATCTGGAGGACTTTCTTATGTTATGAAAAAAGGAAATGCATCTCTGCATTTCCAATTCTGCTTTCCTGTGCTTATTCAGCCGCGTCTCCTGCTGTAAGCTCCTGGAGATAATCTGTCATGGCTGTAACATTCATTTCTGTAGTGGTGGCTTCTCCCTCTGCATCGTCTTTTGTAACGAGACTATAAGCAGAATAGCCGATCCATCCCACGATCAACAGACAAACCACAGAAACGATTATCTTCTCCATTAAAAGGGAACGTGCCTCTTTTTTCTGGATCTTGTCGCGGTTACTCTTATAATTTTTATACTTGTCAACTTTTTCCTGACTCATGATGCTTCTCCTTATGTATCATATGGATATTCTCTGATTTTTAATTATAACATATCTTTTTTTATTTTACCACTCTTTTGAGATTTCTTCTTCTCTGATCCCATACTGTTCCATAAACTCCCGCAGATCTGTCTGGCTTTTGATCAGACAGACATCCTGGAATTTTCCTGTTTTTAACTCTTTGAAACCCGCCACCTGTTCACCGGTACAGATACTGGATCTGAGCACAGGCTTCATCTCTGTGCGGTCAAAGGAAAAAACCTCTTTTTTCTTTTTTCTACCAAACATGGAATCACTTCCTTTTCACTTACACCAGCCCCAGGGTTCTCAGTAAAAACAGCCAGCCGGTCAATGTAAATGCGGAAAAAAAGGTTGTCAGCATAACTGTACTGGAGGTCAGCACACCTTCATGTCCCATGTTCTTCGCCATGACAAAGCAGCTCACTGTTGTGGCTGACCCCAGCATGACCAGAATGACCGTCAGGCGTTCCTTCGTATATCCCAGCCGGACGGCCAGGGGAAGGAAGATGGCAGCCAGTACCACCAGCTTTATCACACTGGCCAGCACGGAAGGCCGCAGCTTTGCCAGCGCCTTTTTTCCCTCAAAGGATGCCCCCATAGCCATAAGCCCCAGCGGGGTTGCCAGAACTGCCACATTCTTAACTGTCTTCTGCATGATTTCCGGCTGAGGTATCCTGAAAACAGACCATAAGATCCCTGCCAGGATCCCCAGTATAATAGGGTTGGTAACAATGCCCTTTGCTGTTTTTAACAAAAGTTTTCTGTCAAGCCTCTTCCTACCCGGCTTCATAAGGGAGAGCACCACCACTGCTGCCGCATTGTACAGGGGAACCGTACCCACGATCATAAGAGGGGCCATGCCCGAACTGCCGTAGATATTCTGTATAAAAGCTATGCCCAGAATAGCCGCGCTGCTCCTGTAGGAGGCCTGCACAAATTCTCCGCGGATGTCCTCCTCCACCAACAGCCTGGCAAGAAGGGCAATGGCGGTAATACTCACCAGTGTGGCAAGAAAGCAGAACAGGACAAATCCCCCGTCCCAGCTTTCCCGCACATCCACAGAGGAGATATCCTGGAACACCAGCGCCGGTATGGCCGCCACAAAGACGAACCGGTTGAGCTTTGCCACAAAATCAGGGCCCATCAGTCCCAGATACCTGAACAGAAGTCCGAGAAGCATGGTGAGAAAAATGGGCAGAGTGGCATTCAGGCTGAATATCAGATTCTCCAATTATCTCAGCCTTCCTTCACCAGGACCTTCAGAATTTCTCCGATGTACATTGTATGATAATCTTTTTCAGGGTACCATTTCTCATCATTTTGAGGCTCGTCAAAGTTTTCCGGGAAAATGTCTCCATGATACAGCTTTTTGCAGACAAAGACCAGACTGGCCTCCTCAAAAGCCGGAGTCCCCTCGAAAAAGCAGGTGGTAAGACCAGCCTCTGCAATTTTATCTCTGTCACGTCCTGATACACTGCCGCACAGACTCAGGGCTTTTCTGTACTCCTCCGGAAAAAAGGAGATGGTAAATGTGTCATTTGCATCCACAAATTCTTTGGTATAGCGCTGGGGACGGATATAGGCGGTCACCACATCCTTCCCCCAGATCACACCCACGCCGCCCCAGCTCGCAGTCATGGTATTGCATTTTTCCTCTGTACCCGCTGTGATCAGCATCCATTCTTTTCCTATTTTCGTGAATGGATTGAATTGTAATTCCTCTGCTTTTACTTCTTTGAATGCCATAGTCGTTCCTTCCTTTCTGCTTTCCTATAATCTGCCGTACAATTTTGTCATATGCCAGATTTTCCCTTTTAATGCATCAGAAAATGCATTTTTGCTCATTCTCCACTTCCAATTGTCGCCTAATGTAGAGGGTGTATTAATCCTGGCTTCACTGCCAAACCCCAGATAATCCTGCACCGGTATGATACAGGTGTCTGCCACACTGCGCATGGCCAGGCTGATCAGATCCCAGTGCTGTTCCTCCTTTGGTGTATGGAAGCTGTTCATGTATCTGAGGGCTACATCCCTGTCCCAGTCAGTCAAATGTTCATACCAGCCCACAGTGGTGTCATTGTCATGGGTTCCTGTGTATACCACACAGTTTCTGTCATATTTGTAAGTAAGATAATCACTGTTCTCACTGGTGTCAAAGGCAAACTGCAATACCTTCATGCCCGGGTACCCGCTGTCGCGCAGAAGCTTATATACCGTCTCTGTGAGAAATCCCAAATCTTCGGCAATGATATTCCGCTCTCCCAGCTCTTCTTTCATGGTGTTGAACAGATCCATACCGGGACCCTTTTCCCAATGGCCGTTCTGTGCCGTCTCATCTCCATAGGGGATAGAATAATACTCGTCAAATCCTCTGAAATGGTCGATCCTCACAATATCAAAGAGTTTGAAGCAGTGGGCGATCCTGCGCATCCACCATCCGTAGTGCATTCTCTTGTGATAATCCCAGCGGTACAGGGGATTGCCCCAGAGCTGGCCGGTGGCTGAAAACCCATCCGGCGGACAGCCTGCCACCGCCACAGGCAGGTTATTCTCATCGAGCTGGAACAGCTCCGGATTCGCCCAGGTGTCGGCACTGTCAAAGGCCACATAGATAGGAATATCTCCTACGATCTGGATTCCTTTTTCATGTGCATAATTCTTCACATTCTTCCACTGCTCAAAAAACTCAAACTGCAGATACTGGTAAAAAATAATGTCCTCGCGCAGCTCATCCTGATATCTCTTCAGGGCGGCCGGTTCCCTCAGGCGCACGTCCTCATCCCACAAGATCCAGCTTTTACCGCCGAACTTATTTTTCACAGCCATATAGAGGGCATAGTCATCCAGCCAGTGATTATTTTCCACACAGAAGGTGAGAAAATTGCCGTCAGACAGGATCCTGCTCCTCTCAAAAGCCTTCCGAAGAAGCGGGAAACGGCTCTCATATATCTTCCCATAATCAATATAGGAGGGATGGTCTCCCCAGTCGCAGGCATCACACTCCTCCTCCGTGAGCCAGCCTTTTCCGATCAGAACCTTCAAATCAATGAAATAAGGATTGCCTGCAAAAGTGGAAAAGGACTGGTAGGGAGAATCCCCGTAGCTGGTAGGACCCAGCGGCAGTATCTGCCAGAGTCTCTGACCCGTATCTTTTAAAAGGTCAATAAACTCATATGCCTCCTTAGAAAATGCTCCAATGCCGTATGGAGACGGCAGACTGGCTATTGGCAGCAGCATTCCACTTCTTCTCATATCACTATTCCTCTTCCTTGCCGTTTTTATAGTCAATTTTTATCAGGGTAAGCCCCCGCGCCGGAGCGGTAGGGCCGGCTGCCTTCCTGTCCCTGGCAGCCAGTATTTCCTGCATTTTTTCCGGCGGATAAGCTCCGCCACCGATCTCCATCAGCGTACCTGCAAGAATCCGCACCATATTGTATAAAAATCCACTGCCTGTGACGCGTATGGTGATCAGGTCATTCTCACGTGTCACTGTAAAGCGGTGAATGGTCCTGACCGTTGTCTTTACCTGCGCTCCTGCGCCGCAGAAGCTTTTAAAATCATGTTCACCCAACAGATACTCTCCTGCCCGCCTCATTTTCTCTACATCCATGGGGATATAGGTAAAATGGGAATAAAACCGCTCTGTGGGCACGGGAAATCTTCTGTTCAGGATCCGGTATTCATAGGTCTTTTCACTGACCTGGTATCTGGGATGAAAATCCCCGCTGACCTCCCTGGACATCTGGATACGGATATCTTCCGGAAGACGCTGGTTCAGCGCGTACGATATCTTTTCTCCCGGCATCCTGGCATTGGTGTCAAACACCGCCACATTTCCCAGGGCATGCACGCCTGCATCTGTCCTGCTTGCCCCTATGGTCTCCACCGGTTCCTTAAGCAGCTCTGACAGATGGCGGTTCAAAACCTCCTGTACTGTGATTCCGTTTGGCTGTACCTGCCAGCCGCAGTAATTGGTGCCGTCGTAGGCCACTTCCATCATAACACGTTTCATAAGGGACCTCCTATACAAGCACGCGGATCACAATATCCGCTGCCAGATACAGGAAAATACACACATAAGCTGAGACATCTCTGCTGTGGTATCTGAGAGGCTTCATGGAAGTCCTGTTCTCACCGCCGTGATAGCAGCGTGCCTCCATAGCCATCGCCAGATCATCTGCTCTTCTGAACGCGGAGATAAAGAGGGGGACCAGAAGCGGCAGCAGATTCTTTGCCTTCTGGATCAGATTTCCATTTTCAAAATCAGCGCCTCTGGCGATCTGCGCCTTCATGATCTTATCTGTCTCCTCCATGAGGATAGGTATGAACCTGAGGGCAATAGACATCATCATGGCAATCTCATGAACGGGGATCCTGATCTTATTCAGGGGTCTCATAAGCCTTTCCAGCCCGTCTGTAAGCTGGTTGGGCGTTGTGGTCAGGGTCATGACCGAGGAGCCAATCACCAGATAGATCAGCCGGATACCAATTTTTACAGCCTGCAGAATACCTTCCTGGGTGATCTTAAAGATCCAGAACTGCCACAGCACCCTGCCCGGTACGAGAAACAGGTTAAATCCAACCGTGATCAGCAGAATGAAAAAAAGCGGTTTCAGCCCTTTCAACATAAACTTTACAGGAACCTTTGACATGGTGATGATCGCTGCCAGAAATGCTGTTGCCAGCAGATACCCCCAGAAGGAATCAGCCACAAAAAGGGAGACCAGAAACATGATGGTTCCTACAAACTTTACACGTGGGTCCAGCCTGTGGAGAAGGGAATCCGCAGGGTAATATTGTCCGATCGTTATATCTCTTATCATTTGTCCAATCTCTCCAGTGCCTGTATTATACTTGTCTTAGCCTCCTCCACTGTTGTGGCTGAGGTGTCCACATGCAGCCCGCGTTCCCTAAGCGCGTGCATGATATATGTGATCTGAGGCGCCGCAAGCCCCATGGCCTCCAGCTCCTTATAGTGGGAAAAAACTTCTCTTGGTATGCCGTCAAATGCCTTTTCGCCTTTGTTCATCACGATCATGCGCTCCACATATTTTGCAATATCCTCCATACTGTGGGATACCAGGATCACGGTAATTCCCCTGAGGCTATGCAGGGAGGCGATCTGATCCAGGATCTCATCCCGGCCCTTGGGGTCAAGCCCCGCTGTAGGCTCATCCAGAATCAGCACTTCCGGCTCCATGGCCAGGACACCTGCAATCGCAGCCCGCCGCTTCTGCCCACCTGACAGTTCAAAAGGAGAGCTTTTATAATATTTTTCGGAAAGCCCTGCCTGGGTCAGCGCCCTGACAGCCCTCTCCTGGGCTTCCTCTTTGGAAAAGCCCAGATTCTTCGGCCCGAAGCAGACATCCTCAAGAACCTCCGCCTCAAAAAGCTGGTGCTCCGGATACTGGAATACCAGCCCCACTTTGCTGCGCAGCTTCTGTCTGTCATATTTTTCCGCCCATATATCCTGGCCGTTATAGAAAACAGTGCCCGATGTGGGTTTCATAAGACCATTAAAATGCTGTATCAGTGTGGACTTCCCGCTGCCTGTATGTCCGATAATGCCCATGAACTGGCCGTCGGGTATCTCTATATCCACATCCTTTAAGGCATGCATCTCATAGACGGTTCCCGGACTGTATGTGTATGTGATATGCTCTAATTTTATTGACATAATGCGTTCACCAATTCCTCTGTTGTCAGAATTCCCGCAGGTATCTTCACCCCTGCCTGTTTCAGCTCATAAGCCAAAAGTGTTACCTGGGGCACATCCAGGCGGTAGGATTTTAATTCATCCACCCTGGAAAAGACCTCCCTGGGGGTTCCCTGCATCACCACTTTTCCCTGGTCCATGACAAACACCGTATCCGCGTTCACCACTTCTTCCATATAATGGGTGATCAGGATCACCGTGATGCCTTCCTTTTCATTCAGCTCCTTAACCGCACGGAGTACCTCTTTTCTGCCGTTCGGATCCAGCATGGCGGTAGGCTCATCCAAAACAATGCATTTCGGATGCATAGCCAGGACACCGGCTATGGCAACCCTCTGCTTCTGTCCGCCTGACAGCTTATTGGGGGAGTGATGACGGCAGGCAGTCATTCCCACTGTCTCCAGGCTTTCATTCACCCGCTGCCAGATATCCTCCGTGGGGATTCCCATGTTCTCAGGGCCGAATCCCACGTCCTCCTCCACTACGGTGCCGATGATCTGGTTGTCGGGGTTCTGGAAAACCATGCCGGCCTTCTGACGGATCTTCCAGATTTCCTCTTCCTCCATGGTATTCACACCATCCAGCCACAGCGCACCCTCCGTAGGAAACAAAAGGGCATTGATATGCTTTGCCAGAGTGGACTTTCCCGAGCCGTTGTGTCCCAAAACAGCAATAAACTGTCCTTCTGAAATGTCCAGCTCCACGTTGTCCAGCGCCCTGTATGTACCCTCCACATGGCCGCTTTCATCGTATTTATAATAGTCATGAACCAGTTTAATGGCTTTAACAATTCCCATTTTATATCCTTTCCATTGTACCTGATTTATAAGGATCCAGTCAACCGGATAATTACAGATATCTGCCTGTCAAATTTTTCAGCCACAGGGCCGTTTTTCTATTCACTGCAGGTATATCTGTAAACCTCCATATCCTCGCAGTCATCCTCCAGGCGGTAGTCGATTCTGGAAAATCCCAGCTTACGCGCCAGCTTTTTGGAGGCCAGGTTGGCACTGCGTATCCTGCAGTACAGATACACAGCCCCTCTCTTCTTTGCCTCCTCTAGAATACCGCGGCAGGCTTCATAGGCGAAGCCTTTACCTCTGTGTTTTTCATCGATCAGATATCCCAATTCCACCACAGAGCTGTTGTGGTTCCAAATCTTCGGCTCCACACCGGCGCGGCCCACGATCACTCCGCTCTCCTTCTCCTCCAGTACCCAGTAGCCCATGTCACACATCTCATACATGTATTTGCGGTATGAAGGGAATGCCTCCAGCTCTTCTTCCAGGCTCTTTGCCATCCCTTCTGCAGTGTCAGGCGTTCCCTGGCTTGTAATTTCCATCATTTTAGGGATATCCTGCTCAGACATTTCACGGATCCGAAGTCTTTCTGTCTCACACACCACTGCGGGGAGATGCCTGCCGTGGCAGTATACCTTCTCTAAAAAGCTTCCGTCAATCTCTTCATATCCCTCTATCACCATATCCGCCGGGCTTAGGTCCTGCTTTCCTGAGTCGGGATTAAAGTAGGCGACACAAACGATCCCCGCTGCCTTTGCAGCCCTGCATCCGTTGCCGGAGTCCTCCAGTATCAGGCACTCCTCGGCAGTAAGCCCCATCTGGCTTGCCGCTTCCAGAAATACATCAGGTGCCGGTTTCGGATTTTTTACCTGTTCCCCGCTCACCAGGATGTCAAAATACCCGTTGATCCCCAGGCTTGTCACCACCTGCCGGATATAGGCAATCGGCGAGGAGGACGCGATGGCCAGACGGTACCCCCGGTCCTTCAGCCGTTTCAGAAGCTCGGGTACGCCTTCGATCATGGGAAAGCCTTCCTCCTCGATGACTTTCTCCTTGATCTGCTGCATGGACTTTACCAGTTCCCTGTCCTCCCTGGAAATCCCGTAATTATCGTGCAATATATCCATTAAAAAACCATTTGTGGAACCGATACATGGTTTGTAAATTTCGTAGTCCAGTTCAATCCCCCGTGCCGCAAGCGCCTGTTTCCAGACTCTGTAATGGACCGGCTCACTATTGATGAGCACGCCATCCATGTCGAAAATAATTCCTTTTAACATACTATCTCCCTTTTAACGGAACTTTACCCTGTGTTTTTAAAGATGTAAAAAAACAGGGAGCGCCGCTGTCAAAGCGACACTCCCTCGTATCTCTACACGGTTCTACGCCGGCTCAAACAGCAAACTTTCCGCCAGCTCCCAGATTTCCTCTCTTCCCTGCTTTGTCTCAGCCGAGAACGGGATCACCGCTGTACCCGGGCGCAGTGCCAGCCCTTCTTTCAGGGCTTTTACATGCTTAGGTACCTGGCTTCTCTTTAATTTGTCCACTTTTGTTGCTATGATAATCGGCTCATATCCGTTGTGCACAATCCAGTCATACATGGTTTTATCGTTAGCAGATGGGTCATGGCGGATATCGATCAGAAGAAATACTGCTCTCAATTCTCCTGTATTCTGCAGATATCTCTCAATGAGCTTTCCCCACTGTTCCTTTACTGCCTGGGCCACTTTTGCATACCCGTATCCCGGCAGATCCACCAGATATAACGCATCATTCACATTATAAAAATTTATAGTCTGTGTCTTTCCGGGGGATGCGCTGGTCCTTGCCAGGGATTTCCTGTTCATAAGCGCATTGATCAGGGAAGACTTCCCCACGTTGGATTTCCCCGCAAATGCAATGTGCGGCAGCTCCGTTTTGGGAAGCGTGCTTGTCACACCGCATACAATATCCAATGATACATTTTTAATTACCATCTTTCATCCTCCGAATATGGTTTCAGACAAAAGCCTGCGCCAGCACTTCTTCCATGGTGCTGACAAACGTAATCGTTAGGCCGTCTGTGATCTCTTGTTCCATTTCCTCAATATCCGGTCTGTTCTCCGCCGGGACCAGCACATTTTCAATACCGGCACTCTTGGCCGCCAGAAGTTTTTCCTTCAGGCCTCCGATGGGCAGAACTCTGCCCCGAAGGGTGATCTCACCGGTCATGGCAAGATTTGCCTTCACCGGGGTTCCTGTCACTGCGGAGAGCATGGCCGCAGCCATGGTGATTCCCGCAGAAGGACCGTCTTTTGGGACAGCTCCCTCAGGAATGTGGATATGTAGATCATGTTCCTGGAAAAATTCCGGTTTGATATTATATTTATCCGCAATGGAACGGATGTAGCTTATGCCTGTCTGGGCTGACTCTTTCATCACGTCCCCTAACTGTCCTGTCAGCATGAACTCGCCTTTGCCGGGCATGAGGTTCACCTCGATCTGAAGAGTGTCACCGCCCACACTGGTCCATGCCAGTCCGCGGACGATTCCGATCTCATCCGAATTGTTCTTCCTCTGATAGGTGAATTTTGCTCTGCCAAGAAACTCTTCCAGATTCTCTGTGCTCACAGTAACGGATTCCTGCTTATCCTCCAGGATCCGCCTGGCGGTTTTCCGGCATATTTCACCGATCTTACGCTCCAGCTCCCTGACACCGGCTTCTTTTGTATAACCGGTGATCATCTCCCGCAGGGCTTCATCCTCTAAGATGAGCTGTCCTTCTTTCAGACCATGGATCTTCATCTGCTTTGGAACCAGGTGTTCACGGCCAATATGCCACTTTTCATTTTCTGTATAGCTGCTCACCTCAATGATCTCCATACGGTCCAGCAGGGGCCTCGGTATGGTCTGCAGGTCATTGGCTGTGGCAATAAACAGTACCTCTGACAGATCCAGAGGGATCTCCACATAGTGATCCCTGAACTTGTTGTTCTGCTCAGAATCCAGAACCTCTAAAAGTGCAGATGAGGTGTCGCCTTTATAATCACTGCTGACTTTGTCGATCTCATCCAGAAGCATCAGCGGGTTCTTAACCCCTGCCTGCATCAGCCCATTGGCGATCCTGCCCGGCATGGCACCGATATAAGTTCTTCTATGACCGCGGATCTCAGCCTCATCCCGCACACCGCCCAGACAGATACGGACATACTCCTTGTGAAGCGCCCGCGCCACGGACTTGGCAATGGATGTCTTGCCTGTTCCGGGAGGCCCTACCAGACAGAGAATGGGGCTTTCACCCTTTTTGGTGAGTGTGCGCACCGCCAGAAATTCCATGATGCGTTCCTTCACCTTTTCAAGTCCGTAGTGGTCTGTTTCCAGGACTTTGTTGGCCTCTTTCAGATTCTTATTATCCCTGGTCATCTTATCCCAGGGCAGAGAGAGAAGTGTCTCGATATAACTGCGCATCACACTGGACTCAGCCTGACTGCCTCCAGTGTTTTTGAAGCGCTCCACTTCTTTTATTATCTTCTCTTTTACTTCCCGGGAAGCCTTCAGCTTTTTTGCCTCCTCGCGGAACTGGTCCGCCTCAGAGCGGGTGTCGTCTTCCCCCAGTTCTTCCCGGATCACTTTGAGCTGTTCCCTGAGGATATATTCCCTCTGGTTCTTATCCACCCGTTCTTTTACCTTGCTCTGCAGCTCGGCACCGATCTCCAGAACCTCTATTTCATTGGTGAGTATGATACCCAGCGCTTCATAGCGTTCTTCCAGTGTCACAGCTTCTAAAACCTTCTGTCTGTCCTCATATTTCATAGGCAGATGTATGGATATCTGGTCAATGACCTTGCCCACATCGTCAAGCTCCAGGATCTGACCAGCCAGTTCTTTGCTCATCTTGGGATTCACACTGCAGTATTTGACAAATATCTCCTTAATGCCGCGGAGCATGGCTTCCCCCACACTCTCTTCCACATGATTCAGCTCCTCCTCATCAAATGTAGCCGCCTCAGCATTCAGATAGTATTCGCTTTCCGTAAAACGGAGGAGTTCTGCCCGCTCCATTCCCTCTACCAGGACACGGACTATATTTTTCGGCAGTTTCACAAGCTGCTTTATCTCCGCAACAGTTCCGATTTTATATAAATCCTCCTGCGCCGGGTCCTCCACGGCAGGATCTTTCTGGGTGATCAGAAGTACCCGCTGGTCCTGCATCATAGCTTTCTCAATAGCCTGTATGGACTTTTCCCTGCTCACGTCAAAATGGACGATCATGTCAGGAAGGATAGTTGTACCTCTAAGGGCGATGGCTGGCAGATTATAAATTATGTCACTCATTCCCGCGCCTCCTTAATCTCTGTGCATATTTATGCAGTTTCCGGTGTCCCCCTCTTGCGCCCGCCTTTATTTCTCCTTGTAGGCGGCTGCATTTCCCCATGTTCAATTAAGGCCTGACCCTTTCCTTCTACCAACTCTTTTGTGATCTTGCAGGAGCGGATGGTCTCATCCGAAGGTGCCGTGTACATAAGATCCATCATGGTATTCTCCATAATAGCGCGCAGTCCTCTGGCTCCTGTTTTTCTTTCCATAGACTTTTTGGCAATGGCTATCAGGGCATCATCATCAAAGTCCAGGTCCACGCCGTCAATCTCAAAAAGTCTCTTATATTGTCTGATAAGTGAATTTCTCGGCTCTTTTAAAATCTTAACCAAGGCTTCCTCATCCAGGGCATCTAAGGATACCACTACGGGAACACGGCCCACAAACTCCGGTATCATACCGAATTTAACCAGATCCTGAGGCATTACCTCTTTCAGGATCTCTCCCACATTTCTGTCTTTTCTGTCTGTCACCACAGCATTGAATCCAATGGCTTTGGTATCCATCCTGTTTTCGATTATCTTGTTGAGTCCCTCAAAGGCACCGCCGCAGATAAAGAGGATATTTGTGGTGTCAATCTGCAGGAATTCCTGATGGGGATGCTTTCTTCCTCCCTGAGGCGGAACACTGGCAACAGTGCCTTCCAGGATTTTCAGCAGTGCCTGCTGAACACCCTCCCCTGATACATCTCTTGTGATGGATGCATTTTCTGATTTCCTTGTGATCTTATCAATCTCATCAATGTAAATAATGCCGTACTGTGCACGGTCAATATCATAATCGGCAGCCTGAATGATCTTCAGCAGTATATTCTCCACATCCTCGCCCACGTAACCGGCTTCTGTCAGAGTTGTGGCATCTGCAATCGCAAAAGGCACATTTAAAAGCCTGGCCAGGGTCTGCGCCAGCAATGTCTTGCCGGAACCGGTTGGGCCAAGCATAAGGATATTGCTCTTCTGAAGTTCAATATCGGAATCTTTTCCGGCCATAACGCGCTTATAGTGATTGTAAACGGCTACAGACAGCACTTTTTTTGCCTCATCCTGTCCGATCACATAGTCATCCAGAAATGTCTTGATCTCCTGTGGTTTCAGCAGATTGATCTCTCCGTTGCCGTCCTCCGTATACCCTGCACTGTCCTCATCTATGATCTCTGCGCAGATTTCCACACATTCATCACAGATGTAAGTACCGCTGGGTCCTGCAATCAGTTTCCGTACCTGTTCTTCTGTCTTTCCGCAGAAAGAGCAGCGGATCTTGGGCTCGTTTCCTTTTATCGCCATTCTTCTATTCCTTTCTTGTTTTCCGTATTAATGCCGAAAGACCCCCGCAGCAAACACCGCAGGAGTCTTATCATTCGTTCTTACCTGTGCTCGATCACACTGTCAATCAGACCATAAGCCTTTGCCTCTTCCGCGGACATATAATAATCTCTTTCCGTATCTCTGGCAATGACTTCAAAAGGCTGACCTGTGTTGGCGGCCAGAGTCTCATTCAGTTTCTTCTTTGTCTTCAAGATCATGTCGGCAACAATCTGAATTTCCGTAGCCTGTCCTTTTGCGCCGCCAGACGGCTGATGGATCATGATCTCCGCATTGGGAAGCGCAAATCTTTTTCCTTTTGCTCCGCCTGCCAGCAGAAATGCACCCATGCTCGCAGCCATACCAATGCAGATCGTGGAAACATCACATTTAATGTAATGCATGGTATCATAGATAGCCCATCCTGCTGTCACAGAACCGCCCGGACTGTTGATATACAGATGAATATCCTTTCCCGGGTCTTCTGATTCCAGGAATAAAAGCTGTGCCACAGTCAGACTGGCTGTTGTGTCATTAACTTCCTCACCCAGAAAAATAATCCTATCCTTTAACAGCCTGGAGTAGATATCATAACTCCTCTCTCCTCTGCTGTTCTGTTCAATGACGTATGGTACTAAACTCATGAAACTCCTCCTATTCTGTCACACGGGCCTGAGAAACGAACCTTTTGCTCGTTACTCCTCTGTCTTTTCCACTACTTCTGTCACTTTTGCAGCGTCAGCCACTAAGGTAACAGCTTCCTGAACAGCGATATCTTTCTTCATCTGCTCTTTCTCGTAGTCGCCCATTAATTCTTTTAATTTATCGGCTTCCATTTTGTACATTTCAGCCATTTTTGCGATTTCTTCGTCTACTTTTTCATCGGTAACCTGGATGTTCTCAACTTCAGCGACCTTCTCCAGTACCAGACGGCTCTGGATCCTCTTCAGTGCCTGAGGTCTCATCTGCTCCTGGATCTTGGCATTGTCAAGACCGGTGAACTGATAATACTGGTCAATGGATAATCCCTGAGACTGCAGTCTTCTTACGAAGTCATCCACTAACTGACGGATCTGGTTCTGAACCATTGCTTCCGGAATGTCCATCTGGGCATTCTCAATGATAGCATCCACTACTTTGTCTTCTTTTTCACGTTTTGCAACGTCTTCTTTGCGCTCTTTCAGTTTCTGCGCAATATCTTTTTTGTACTCTTCCAGAGTGTCAAACTCAGATACATCTTTTGCGAATTCGTCATCCAACTCAGGAAGCTCTTTTACTTTGATCGCTTTCACACTGCATTTGAATACGGCAGCTTTGCCAGCCAGATCATTTGCATGGTAATCTTCCGGGAAAGTCACATTGACTTCTTTTTCCTCACCGATCACAGCGCCCACTAACTGCTCTTCAAATCCGGGGATGAAAGAGTTGGAGCCAATGGTCAGAGGATAATCTGTGCCTTTTCCGCCTTCAAATGCCTCTCCGTCTACAAATCCCTCGAAGTCAAGAGTGATCATATCGCCGTTTTCCACTGCTCTGTCGTCCACGTCGATGGTTCTGGAGTTGTTCTCCTGCTCTTTTTTCAGCTCGCCTGCGATTTCTTCTTCTGTCACTTCTGCTTTGGCAACCTCTACCTCTACACCTTTGTATTCTCCCAGAGTCACTTCAGGTTTTACAGCTACTTCCGCTGTGAAGATGAAAGGTTTGCCTTTTTCAATCTGTACCACGTCGATTTCCGGCTGGGATACAATATCCAGGCCGCACTCATCTGCTGCCTTGGGATACTCAGACTGGATCAGCGCATTGGCTGCATCTTCATAGAAGATGCCTGCTCCGTACATTTTCTCGATCATCGCAAGGGGAGCTTTTCCTTTACGGAAGCCCGGAATGCTGACTTTATTTTTGTTTTTCTGGTAAGCAGCCTGTATTGCTTTTTCAAAATCTTCAGCGGAAGCCTCAATAGTAAGCTTCGCCATGTTCTTCTCTAAGTTTTCTACCTGTACGCTCATTTTAAATGATTCCTCCTTGAATTCTATATGTATTCATGCATTCCTGCCCAAAACGGACACTTTATCATACTTACAGTCATTATCACAGTATAGCACAAGGAGTTTAAAAATACCAGCATTTTTTTATGAAACAATGGATTTTTTGATCTGACGGGCCTTCACCTCTCCCTCCAACTGGGAAATCAGTTCCAGCGCAAAGGAAATGGCGGTTCCCACGCCTCTACTGGTAGTGATATTCCCATCCTTTACCACCGGGTCTGTAAAGACCTGGGCGCCCTCCAGCTTCTCCTCAAATCCGGGATAACAGGCTGCCTTTTTGTTCTTTAAGATTCCAAGGCCGCCCAGGACACTGGGCGCTGCGCAGATCGCAGCCACTTTTCTGTCCGATGCGGCAAAGCTCTGCAACAGCTCTGCAAGCCTCTGATGCTCTCCCAGATGAACGGTTCCCGGCATACCTCCGGGCAGAACCAGCAGATCCACTGTGCTGTAGTCCACATCATCAAAAAATACATCTGCTTTTATCTCAATCCCATGGGAACCGGTCACGCTCAGATTGTCGGAAATGGATACCATGAGCACCTCTTCCCCGGCTCTTCTCAAAAGATCGACCACAGTCAGACCTTCCACTTCCTCAAAACCATCTGCGGTAAACACACAAACTTTTGCCATATAAGTACCTCCCTGTCATAAAATCAAACACGTATAAAATCCTGTATACCTGCTTATTATACCATAGGAATGACGGTTAATTCTAAAACTTCCGTTTCTTTTTTATAAAATATATGTTATACATTAATATAGAAGAAGGAGGTCATGCAGAAATGGAAATAGAAAGAAAATTTCTTATTAAAGAACTGCCCGGAGATCTGGATAACTATCCCTGCCACAGGATCGAGCAGGCTTATCTGAACACGAACCCGGTTGTCCGCATACGAAGACAGGATGACACATATATCCTCACCTATAAAGGGGAAGGACATATGGTGCGGGAGGAGTATAATCTCCCCTTGAATAAAGCGTCCTATTGTCATCTGAAAGAAAAGGCGGACGGCATCGTCCTCTCAAAATCCAGATATCTGCTGCCCCTTGACGGGGGGCTTACCATTGAACTTGATGTATTTCAGGCTCCCTATGAGGGGCTTTACCTGGCAGAAGTGGAGTTTCCGGATGTGGAGTCAGCCAATTCTTTCACACCGCCCTGCTGGTTCGGTGAGGAAGTCACTTTTTCATCCAGATACCACAACAGTTCCCTTTCATCAGGAACAGACAGGCCGCAGTGATGCGGGCCTGTCTGCTGCAAGATCACTCTTCACCGAGGCTTTTCATGATTTTGTGCCAGGTATCCTCCCGGCGCTTCTCAATCTCCTCTTCCAGTGCTTCTTCCCCTTTTCTTGTTTTCTCCAGTCTCTTAGTATATGCCCTTGGAATCTTATAGAGCAGCTTTCCCCAAAACCGCAGAAATGTATTACCGCTGTCCAGCAGCCATACGCTGATTTCAAAAATATAGTCCATATGCGACCTCTTCTGTCTCGGCCAAGCAGCATGCATGCGCTTTTTTGCCTTTTCTTATATTTTAACAGCAGTTTGCATTTCTTGCAATGAGAAATATTGCTAATCCCCGTCAAGACATTGCCTATTTTCTACAGTTCCCTGGTTTTTTTCACACATGCGCGGATACAGTCCGTCACAGCGCTCCGCATGCCCTTGCGCTCCAGGACACCAACCCCTTCGATGGTGGTTCCTGCCGGTGAGCACACCATATCCTTGAGTTCACCAGGGTGCATGCCTGTCTCAAGGACCATTTTCGCACTGCCCAGCACAGCCTGTGCCGCAAACTCATAGGCTTTTTTTCTGGGCATCCCTTCAGCCACGGCACCGTCCGCCATCGCCTCAATGAACATGAAAACAAAAGCCGGAGAGCTTCCGCTGACAGCCCCCACTACATCCAGCATCGGTTCTGACACCACCTCTGCTCTTCCGAAGGAGCGGAGCAGCACCAGGGCATCCTCCAGCTCACTTTCCTCCACCAGAGCATTTTTGCAGACTCCTGTGATCCCTTCACCTACCAGGGCAGGTGTGTTCGGCATAGTGCGGATGATCTTCTTATCACTGCCTATGCGTTCCTCCAGCCAGTCCATAGTCTTGCCCGCTGCAATGGAGATAATCAACTGGCTGCTGCAAAGCACATCTTTTATCTCAGCGATCACCTCTTCCAGAAACTGCGGCTTCACAGCTAGAAATACAATATCGGATGTTTCTGCTGTTTTCCTGTTGTCTGTGCCGCAGGCAATCCCCAGTTTTTCCTTTATCTTAGCTGCAGATTCCTCTGACTTTGTGGATGCTGTGATATCCTCCCTGCCTGCAATCTCTTTCTCCAAAATGCCGCCTATAATGGCAGAAGCCATATTGCCGCATCCAATAAATCCAAGTTTCATCTGTTATCCTCCTCATTTTACCTTTTCCTGTAACTGTTCAGTCCCCTTATAGTTACCTTTTCCTACTCATTATCCTCTGTTGCACCTGTTTTTTCAAGTGTCGTACATATATTTTTTCAATTCCCCGCATATTTTTAAACATAATGCATGTAAAATCCCCGGAGGTCTGTCTATGCAGCAATCATTTAAAGTCTTTACCGTAATCGGCATCCTGTTCACCATCATACTTGGTTCCCTGTCCCACTTCTTTTATGGGTGGTCCGGTAATTTTTTCCTGGTAGGATTTTTCAGTCCCGTAAACGAGAGCGTATGGGAGCATCTGAAACTGTTGTTTTTCCCGGCACTTCTCTTTATGCTGACAGAGCAGCGCCTGCTCTCTTACCGCTGTCCGGACCTGCTGTGTAAAAACCTCATAGGACTATACGCAGGACTGCTGTCCATACCCGCACTCTTTTATGCATACACCCTGTTCACCAAAAAGAGCTATCTGTGGGCTGATATCCTTATCTTTATTCTCAGCGTTTTTATCACCTACCTGCTGTCCTACACCCTGTGCAGGAAAAAGCTCCCAGCTCTTTTGTGCCGCATCAGCCGGACAGCCCTCTATATTCTCTTGTCCGCCTTCGCCATAATTTCCATCTTCTTTATGCTGTAAAAATGTAACTGTCCGGCTGCCATTTTTCTGTCTCCCCTGTACTTTTTCTCATTCTTGTATTATGATATTGTTATTCTGACAAAGGAGAAAAAGATATGAGTAATGAAATGTTTTCTGTGTACCACTGCAAATCCTGCAATAAGATAGAGGTGACACAATACATATCTCCACAACAGATGGAGGAATTCGGCCTAACCGCTGAAGAACTTCTTCCCATCTGCCCTGTTACCGGCAGCTCTGATCTGGATGAACTGGGACAGATGACAGAAAAGGAACTGCGTCATTTTGCCTACAGTGATGTGGAGGGCGTAAAGGAATATCTGAAAAACAGAGAAAAGAAAACTCCCAGGCTCTGATCTTGGAGGTACCACAAAAAGAGGGGATACCCGCGTGAATATCATGCGGATGTCCCCTCTTTTCATACGGTTCAGCATTCACTTTTCAGCTTACGGGAGCCTAAAAGCTTCCAGACTTTGTTCTTCTTGACCCTATGGACGATATGGCAGGTATTCCCGCATTTCATACACTGTCCAATATATTCATATACAAGTACGTCCTCTCTTTTCAGCCTCAGGCCATAGGTTTCATTCAGACATGACCTGCAGTATCCCAATCCATGTATTCTTTCGTTTCTCGTCATTTTCACTCCTGCTCCCTATATTTTAATAATATCTTAATGAATCCAATATTTCTTTTCATAATATCAGATACAATACGATATTTCAAGACAGATTACGTATTAAAAACGATATTCTTGAACATAGTATCGTGTAGAATATCATATATAGGTGGTGAAAATATGCACAGCGAGAATACTTTTGAAGAAAACAATTATGAAGATTTGTTTTATGACCGTCTTACGCAGCTCAGGTCAGCGAAGAAGGTCTCAGCAAGAGACATGAGCCTTTCCATCGGCCAGAATCCAGGTTATATCAACGGACTGGAAAATAAAAAAGGACTTCCCTCCATGACTGTATTTTTCTATATCTGTGATTACCTGAATGTTACACCAAAAGAATTTTTTGATGAGAGTATTGTCTGTCCTGAACAATTTAAGAACCTTTATCAGGACATGAAGGAACTGAACCATGATGACCAGCAGCTCTTATGGGCTTTGACCAAACGTCTGCAAAAATAAAATACAAAATGCCGCGGACTGCAGTTATATCACAATACTGCAGCCCGCGGCATTTTTTACTTCTTACGGCTTTTTTACCGGGTGTGCTGATCCAAGTCCTGTTTATTTTCCAACATCTGTCTTTCATTCTTCTTTCTGTACTCATTGGGAGACATGGATGTCATTCTGCGAAAAGCCTGGGAAAAATAGGATTGGGAAGAATATCCGACCATACCTGATATTTTTGTGACCGGATAATTTGTTGTCTCTAAAAGATGCATAGCCTCTGACAGCCGTTTTTGGGTGAGATAGCCAATGGGGGAAATCCCCTTGTAGGCTTTAAACGCATGCACCAGATAGTATTTGTTGATATGGGCCAGAAGACTCAAAGACTCCAGGGTGATCTCCTCAAAGTAATGCTCATTGATGTACTGTTCCACAAAACGGCACTCCTTGGTGACTTTTTTCGGCGGTGCAGCCAGAATGTTCTGACGGGTATATCTGGTAATATAGAGGAGCAGCAGTTCCAAAAGCTTCTGGCAGACTGCCCCGCTGTCTGGCTCTTCCAGACGCGCCTCCGAAGCCATCTGTATGAGGCAGTCTGATATCCTAGATTGGCTCTGTCCCAGAACGTGGATACTGTAATCATAAGGTCCCTTCTTCTCCTGTGAATGAAACTGCAGTCCTTCAATGCCCAGGGCAATGTATTCCCAGGGACTTATCTTATTTCCCAGCTCTGTATGGGAAACACCGGGGTTTACTAACACCAAATCTCTTTCCCGCACAGGGACTCTTTTGTTGTCTATGATAAAACACCCCTCCCCCTTTGTTATAAAAAAAAGCTCCGCAAAATAATGGGAATGCTCCATGCTGTGCCAGTCCTTGTCAGACCTGGCGCATGTCACATACAAAAGCTGGACAGACAGTGACATAGGAGGAGGGTCCATGGAATATCTCTGGTTGCTCATATACAGTTTCTCCTGTTTTCTCTTTGTACCTCCATTATAAAATTTTTCCCCCTTGGGAACAAGCCTGTTTTTAAAACAAATGGTACCGGAACATCTGACAAGCCTATTTCATACTGTATTATATGTCCCAAAGCACCAAAAAGCCTTTGGGAATATTTTCTTGTACCAAATAACAGGAGGGAACTATGAAAAAGATTTTATCCGTTTTACTCGCAGTCACACTCTGCGCTTCCATGTGCCTTACAGGCTGTCAGAAGTCAGAAAAGAGTGAAAAAGATTCCAAAGATTCCGGAACGGAAAAAGAGCTGGTGGATGTAAAATTAAACGAGGTTGCCCACTCTATCTTCTACGCGCCTCAGTATGTGGCCATCGAGGAGGGCTACTTTACAAAAGAGGGTATCCGTTTAGAGTGCGTGACCGGTTTTGGCGCCGACAAAACCATGACGGCGGTCCTCTCCGGGGATGCAGATATCGGTTTTATGGGAGCAGAGGCCTCCGTATATGCCTACCAGGAAGGAGCCAATGACGCTGTTGTCAACTTCGCACAGCTTACTCAGCGGGCGGGAAACTTCCTGGTAGCCAGAAAAGAGATGCCTGATTTCAAATGGAGTGATCTGAAAGGCAAAGATATTTTAGGAGGGCGTGCAGGCGGTATGCCGGAAATGGTATTTGAATATATCCTGAAGCAGAACGGACTTGACCCGCAGAAGGATATGAACATTGACCAGAGTATTGATTTTGGTTCCACTGCTGCTGCTTTTTCCGGGGGCCAGGGAGACTTTACGGTAGAATTCGAGCCAAGTGCCACAGCCCTTGAAAAGGAAGGCGCCGGCTATGTGGTGGCCTCCTGTGGTGTGGATTCCGGTTATGTCCCCTATACGGCTTACAGTGCCAAAAAAAGTTTCATGGAAAAAAATCCGGAGATCGTTCAGGGATTTGTCAATGCCCTGCAAAAGGGTATGGACTATGTGAACAGCCACTCCGCTGAAGAAATCGCCAAGATCATAAAACCTCAATTCAAGGAAAACGATCTGGATACCATCACCACCATCGTAAAACGTTATAAGGACCAGGACACCTGGAAGGATAACCTTGTCTTTGAAAAGGAGAGTTTTGAGCTTCTTCAGGATATCCTGGACAGTGCAGGTGAATTAAAAGCAAGAGTAGACTACTCTAACCTTGTAGTCACGGATTACGCAGAGAACGCAAAAAAATAAGCCGTATCAGTTTAGAACTGATATCATGATTTTCAGAATACGTGTTTCTTTAAAAAACCTGTAAAATACTGCCATCTTTTTTAATCAGCCTATTGCAATATCGTTTTCAATCTGATATTATACCAGTATATCACTTTTTATGTCTGATACCTGTAAAAAGTGGTGTAAAATCCTTTGAACTTCTTGCTGAAAAAGCAGTTGTGTTGCCGGCATCTTCACTGGCGCTCAACTGTTTTTTCGCTTTTTATGAGGTTATCCCTGCCAGATGTAACGCGAAATGCCGTTTTTCTGCGCGAACTGCTGTGCCAAACTGCCGAAAACCTGCTAAAATTATTTTATCGCTTTTTATTAAGATTTTATTAAAACGCAGATTTAAGATTACATAATTACAGAAAGTTGGGATATGAATGACTAAAAACGAAAAAATCCATGAATTGGAATATTGCAGAACTTGTTTGAATGAAGTATATCATCTGAATTTAAATAGAAATGACGTGATGGTATATGAATATCTTGGCACATGCAATCACTGCCACAAAACCTGCAAAATCGTTCACAGGGTAAAGCGAAATAAACTGTGGAAAATCATGCTGTCCCGAAAATTAAAAAGCGAATAACAATCCTTTAAACTTCTTGCTGTAAAAGCGGTGATACAGTCAGCATCTTCACTGATTGTACCGCCGCTTTTACGTCTCTGCTTCTTATTATTGATCAGATTTCATACCATATGATCTCATTAGCCTCCAGATGCAGGGCAAAGCTGCTTCCATCGCCTTTATACACTACGGTATCCTGGGGTTCATACGTATTGTTGACCACGCAGTATTTTCCGTTTTTCACATACGCATGGACTTCCACATTATAATTCTCGGAAAACCACTTGTGCAGGTTCTCCTCATCGTGGGATGACCAGAGGATCGCCCGATAGAGAAGCCTGCTGTTCTCAAAGCTGTAGGGAAGTCCGCTGATGTATACGCTTCTTCCATCTCCGAAATCATTGGCCGCAAGCTGCACTTCCTTATCTGTCTGCTTAATGATGGTAGTTTCCGGGAACGCAAAGATACTCTTCTGTCCCTCGCCAAAGTCTACATCCCCTCTGCAGTCCTCTGTGATAAAGTGTTCATGCTCCTCCCAGTTGTATTTGTCCACATTCAGAGTGAATCCGTTTTCTTTTTCCACTCCCATCACACCGGAGAGCTGGAAGTAACGGCCTTCTCTCTGGCAGGCTGTGGGTTCTCCCACTCCGATAAATCCGCCGCCTTCGTATACGAAGCGCTTCACCGCTGTGAGGATTTTCTCATCCGCCCAGTTCTCCCCTCCGGAATACGCAGTGTAGGCACCCCCTACGTTGAGAATAACATCAATATCTTTCAGGATGTCCGGATTCTCTCTGATATCATCAAAACTGATGAATTTCACATCAAAGGGAGCACCGCTGAGTGCCTCGATGATACCGGCATAAGAATAATTCTGTTTGTAGTAGATGGCATGGTGTACCATATGATTGCCCCATGCACGCATTTTACCCCAGCTATTCAGCACTGCCACACGTTTTACACAGTAAGGTGTGGTCCCTTTTATGTTGTTGTACAGTGTCCTGAATTCCTGGCATACACTCTCCACATAGTCAATAAAATCCGGGAACTGCATGGCCAGCTTCAGATATCCGCCGTATCCAATACGGTCAATGGGCTTTCTCAGGATAGCTCTCCTGGCTGTCACCCAGTTTACCTTTGCCTCCTTCACCGGATCACCGCCTTCGTGGAAAGTATCCGGGAAGAAATAGGGAAGGAAGCGTCCCTCTGTATAGCTGACGCCCTCAATATCACTGATCAGACGCAGCGTGGAACCATTTCCCACACTCCCCACTACAGCGTCCAGTCCAATAGTCTGAAACTCATCCATGAACGGTTCGGTTCCGATCCAATGATCACCCAGGAACATCATGGCTTCTTTGCCGCACTCATGTGTGATATCCACCATCTCTTTTGCCAGCTTTGCAACTTCCCGTCTCTGGAATCTCTGGAAATCCTTAAACTCTTTTGAGGGGATGCGGTATGTGTTGTTCATATATCCCTGGTCAATGATATACTCCGGACGGAATTTATATCCCACCTCAGCCTCAAACTGTTCCAGAATATACGGACTTACCGACGCGGAATATCCATACCAGTCCACATACTTTTCCCTTGCCAGTTCGTCAAAGATAAGAGTAAACTGGTGGAAAAATGTGGTGTAACGGATAACATCAATATGAGGATTATCCTGTATATATTTACGCAGCCTCTCCATGGAAAATTTATGGGTCTTGGGCTGACGCACATCAAAGGTGATCTGCTTTTCCACGTCCTTCCAGTCATTTGTCACTGCATTATACATATGTACCGGGTCCCACATGATATAGGCAAGAAAGCTCACGGTATAGTCATGGAAAGGTACTGTGTCATGGATCGTCACATCCCCTGTCTCTTCACTGTATTCCCACTGTGCCGGCAAAACCACTTCCCCGGATGTACGGTCAATAACTTCCCACCAGCGGGTGATATCATCTCTAGAATTCACCTTCAGCATATCCGGATACAGATGATCCATCAGATGGATACTCAGCTCGCTGCCCGGTGCATTGCAGAAAGGTGTCATGATATACATCTGCTGGATCTCATCCGGATTGGCTTTTGCCCATGCGTTGTCTTTCCTAGTCGTATAATAGGTAGAATAAACTTTTGCATCCACATCACGAAGCTGGGCAGGGTAATCTGTGCCGTCACAGTCACGGATGGCATCTGCCCCCCACCGCTTCACAAGTTCCAATGTCTCCGGAACTACATCCACATCTGTGGGAATTGTAACCCGCCCCTTCATTTCTGCTCTTTCGCTCATAAGAATCTCCTTTCATCCGGTAAAAATTTCAACTTTTTTCTTTCCGGCAGACTGCTTTTGCATCCCTCCGGAACTCTCGAATTACTATCTATAGCATACGCAAATTTTCATCATAAGTCTATCGCCTTCTTGCTCACAATATTATATATATTGCTTTTTTACCATTTATTCAAACAATAAAGAGGAGGTGTATATCTCCTGTCCTTACATTTTTGCAGCAAAACAGGTGTACAGAATCTTGATAAAATTCTGTACACCTGCTGTTATTTCCCACTTCTTCAGGCAATGGGCTTATTTATCATTTTTATCACAACCAGTACGATGAGCATGAGAAGTATCGCTATAGGAAGGGCGATCCAGGCTGTCTGCACAAAGCCTGCAATTATGTAGGATATAAAGCTTACCGCTGCCGCTGTTATAGCATAGGGAAGCTGTGTGGAGACATGGTTCACATGGTCACACTGCGCTCCGGCCGACGCCATGATGGTAGTGTCTGAGATTGGAGAGCAGTGGTCACCGCAAACAGCTCCTGCCATACAGGCGGAAATGGAAATGATCATGAGCTGTGGATTGGAATTTGCAAACACTGAAACCACAATAGGAATCAGAATACCAAAGGTTCCCCATGAAGTTCCTGTGGCAAACGCCAGACCGCATCCAACTAAAAAGATAATAGCCGGAAGCAGGTTCATAAATCCGGACGCCCCTGACTGCACCAGATTTCCCACATACTCTGCCGCACCCAGACTGTCTGTCATGGCCTTCAGCGTCCATGCAAAGGTAAGGATCAGAATAGCCGGAACCATTGCTTTGAATCCCTCCGGGATGCATGCCATACATTCCCTGAAAGAGAGTACCCGGCGTGCAATGTATAAGATCACAGTGATCACAAGTCCGAAAAAGCTGCCAAGAGCCAGGCCTACCGATGCATCGCTCTGGGAAAAGGCCTCTACAAACCCGGCTCCCTCGAAGAAGCCTCCGGTATAGATCATGCCGATAACGCAGCAGATCACAAGGCACAAAATGGGGATGACAAGGTCGATCACTTTCCCCTTCATGTTCTCTTTCTCCGTCTCTGCACTGGCATAAGGACGACCCGGTGTGGTATACAGATCCCCCTGCATTGCATTTTTCTCATGCACTGCCATGGAACCGAATTCCACTTTCATCAGTACCATTCCCACCATCATGACAATTGTGAGAAGCGCATAAAAGTTATAGGGAATGGCTCTCACAAAAAGAGAAAGGCCATCCTCTCCCTCCACAAACCCGCTGACTGCGGCAGCCCATGAAGAGATGGGAGCAATAATGCAGACCGGAGCAGCTGTGGCATCAATGAGATATGCCAGCTTTGCCCTGGAAATCTGCTGTTTGTCCGTAACAGGACGCATTACACTGCCCACGGTGAGACAGTTGAAATAATCATCAATAAAGATCAGCACACCCAATAAGATCGTGGCTAACTGCGCGCCCACACGGCTTTTGATATGTTCGCCTGCCCAGCGGCCAAATGCAGCGGAACCTCCTGCATTATTCATAAGACATACCATGATTCCCAAAATGACAAGGAACACAAGAATACCTACATTGTAACTGTCGGAAAGCACGCTGATAATGCCTCCCTGGAAAATCTGTGTCACAGTTCCCTCAAAGGAAAAATTGGAATAGAACACAGCTCCCACTAAAATACCGATAAACAGAGAACTATATACCTCCTTGGTGATCAGTGCCAGCGCAATTGCCACAATAGGCGGCACCAAAGCCCAGAAAGTGGCATACATGTTCGGCTCATACGCAGCCTCACCCTCCCCGGCAAATACAGTGACGGCGCACAACAGCACCATAAGTGCCGCGGCCCCCCACATGGCCCATCTTCTTTTCCTGCTTCGCATAAGAAACTTCCTCTCTTTCTTTTTCCGGTTTCTGTTTTGTACTGCAGTGCTTTTTATTGCTCTTAAATAACAAAAAGCCATGAACGGCAATCCCTTACGGGAACGCGTTCATGGCAGCAAAATTTCTTTTCCTGTCCAAGATGATAGCGCTCCACTTCCAGTGACAGTACGACGCATCTTATGCGGCGTCCCAGAAACAGACACCCGGGCAGGTATCCATCCCTTCGGCAGTTTCCCCTTTCTTTCCGGCGGCCGCCCGGCCCTTTATGCGGAAATACTCTTGAAACCTGCACCTCTATCATTCTGCCGTTCCTGACAATCCGTCAGAAACCTTTTTTATACTCTTGTTATCATAACATTATCCTGTGAGAAATCCAAGTATTTTTTGACATTTTTCTGCCTAAAATTCTTTAAAATACAACGAATAAAGCAACGCGATAGGTGCTGCTGTACAAATACTACACTCTTAGCCTGTTGTGAACAACAGCATAAAGTCTGAATCATCGTAACAGTTCAGCCTGTCTGAACTGTTACGAATCATCTCAATTTACACTCTAAATATATAGAACATTGATCAGAAACATGATATAATAACTGTAAGAACAATGGATAACTGACACCCGACAGCTGCAGATTTTCCTAATAGGAGGGATGGATATGGCTAACCGTATTATAACGATCAACCGGATGTACGGCAGTAATGGAAGACTTATCGGAAAAGCGCTGGCAGAGCGGCTTGACATTCCGTTTTATGACAAAGAACTCATTACCCTGGCAAGTCAGGAAAATGATATTCCCCTGGAAGAACTGAGAAAAGTAGATGAAAAACGGGCAAACCAGTGGCATCTTCCCATCAAAGATGCCATGCAGATGGAACCCCAGTATCACTTTCAGCCAATGAATGATGTCCTTTATGAATCCCAGTCAAAGATCATCCATGACCTGTCAGAAAAAGGTGACTGCATTATCGCAGGTCGCTGCGCAGATCAGATTCTGGAAGGCAAATGTAAAAGCATCTTCATTTTTGCCCCCTTTGAATACAGGGTAAAGAACATCATGGAACGGATCGGCAGGGAAGAGCGCAGTGCTCGCTCCCTGGTGAAAAAAATGGATAAAAGAAGGCGCTCCTACTACGAATATTTTACAGATGCAAAGTGGCTGGATATGACCCACTATGACCTCTGTATAGACAGCAGCAAATTCTCCCAAAAGCATATTCTGGATATGCTGGAGGCGGTTTACAGAGATATGTGAGTGAAGAACGTTTAAGGGACATCGCAGGATGTCCCTTTTTCTACAGCCTGACAGAAACATAGGTTCCGTCATGGGCTGTGACATTTATGATCTCCAGGCCTTTGAACTGCCGCAGTACATGATAGCATTCCCGGTATGCCTGACGCAGGAACTTTTTATCTATGTCTTTTCCGTAAGGCGCCGGCAGAGCGTTTTGCATTTCCCGGACAGCACGCTCCGGAATGCAGGCTATGGCCACTCCCGCAAGCCTCAGAGGTATGGGAATAAAAAGGCGTACATCCTTGGAGCGAATAACAATCCTCATCTTCTCTCTCCCCTGATCATCCTATGTAAATCTTGACAATATCACCATTCTTAGACTCTACATTCACGATATCGCCCATTGCCTCTGCGTCCAGACAGTCTATCACGGTATCCAGTATTTCGGTGAGATCCACGCCCTGCATATTCTCACTGACAATTGGGAGTTTGCCTGTGACCTTCAGGATCTGGCGGATGGCTGTCACCGGAAGCTGCACATTCACCTTGTCTCCTTCGCTGCTGTCAACTATGATACGCACCATTCTTTTGTCATAATCCATATTGACCGGCTCTGAATTTGCCACTTCATAGGATGGGACTTCTGCTTCCTTCAGCGGAGCCAGGGCTGCGAGAAGTTCTGAAGCCTGCTCTGCCGTAATTTTGCCTTCCTCCAGCATTTTTAATATTCTCAACTGTTCTTCCATGATATTCTCCTTTTATTCTGATATTTTATTTCATTTGTTCCAAAGCTTCCTCCGGGGTAATTTCTCCCCTCTCCAGGGCATCCAGTATTTCCTTTTTCTTATTGCCAGAAACCGGAGCCGGTTTACAGCCCAATTTCTCAATCACCTCGTCCAGGCGGGAACGGACGGTGGGATAAGAAATTTTCAGTTCTTTTTCCACTTCTTTAATATTGCCCCGGCAGCTTATGAATGTTTCAATGAAAAAAAGCTCCTGTTCGGACAGGTAATCAAATTTGTTCAGATGAAAATCATTTTCGATGACCGTATCGCACTTGTCACATTTTAATTTGATCACTTTAAGCTGACCTCCGCAGACGGGACACTGACTGATCACTTTATACATTTGTTTTCCTCCTTATGTTTTATATCATATACCTCTCCTCTATATATGTCAATATAAATATTCACATTTTTAATTATTATATTAATTATTTTAATATTTATATTCATTATTTTAATTTCATCTATTATTATCTTTAAAAATCACCGGAATTTCGCTCTCCTGCACCTCCTGCCTCTCCTCTGCCTCCCGCAGGCAAGCCGGGTCTCAGTGGACCAGCTCCGCAAGCTGCTCCAGCACACCCCGGCCGCCGCCAAGAGTGATGGTTCCCACTTTGTCACATATTTTTTCCAGATACTCCATTTCCTTTAACTTATACAGAGTCTGGTTTTCCTCCATCAGCCGTGCTGTGTTCAGCAGACTTCTTGTGGAAGCAACCTCCTCCCTTCTCATGATGACATTGGCCTGCGCCTTCTTCTCTGCAGCCAGAACAGAATTCATAATATCCCTTATCTCCCCCGGAAGAATAATATCCTTGATACCTGCACTTAAAATTTCCATGCAGTACCTATTTTGCTCCTCCTGAAGCTTTCTGAAGATATATTCCCCAATCTCATCTTTCTGGGCCAGCAGTTCATCAAGCCGGAACCGTCCGATGTAATCTCTTATGGTAAGCTGGGCAAAGGTGTACAGAAGCTTTCCCACCTCATCCGTGATCCCTGCCAGACGCTCCGGCTCTGTTATCCGGTAATTGACTGTCACATTCAGACGCACAGATACCTTATCCGCAGTGAGAATCTCCTGTCCGCCTATTTCCAACTGCTGGATCTTCAAATTATATATCCTGCAGGTTACCTCTTTTCCATAGTTCCAGAAAAAATGTGTGCCCTGATCCAGCCTTTTTTCAAACCGGTTGTCAAAGTAAAGCAGACCTGCCTCCCCCTCTTTGATCACTATCTTCTTATAATATTTTACCGGTAATAAGTCTATGTACATTCTGGGCAGGGTTTCCTGCATATATGGATCTGTAATATCAATGATCCGGAAGGTATTCTCCTGAAATACATTCCAGTAGTAAGTTTCCGGTTTGACAACCACATCCTGAAACGCCTGGTTCACAAAATGAAGGGCTATACTGGTGTCCGGAAGCTGAACCTTCACCACACGGCCGGAAAATGCTTCCTGCTGCATCAGGATCTCACAGGGAATCCCACAGTTGTCCACCTCTCCTGTCATAGGCACCGTGAGCACCTCATACCCAAGAAACCTGGGATACTGGTATTTACCCGCTGTGAGGAGTTTTATAAACCTTCCGTTTTTCATCAGATATCCACATTCTTGTTCTCTAATAATATATTTCATCTCTTCTACCTCTTTTCATTTTTTCATTTTTCTAACTGTTCTGCGTCCTAATAACCACCTGTTTTTTCTGTCTCTGAAAAGAAAAAGCCCCGCTTTATCCTAAGGAAGCGGTCCCTCCCTTCAGTCTTTTTTCCCGTACCGGCAGGCCGCACAAGAATCCTGCGTCTGGCTGTACGTTCCGAAAAACGGTATCCGGGAAGGCTCAGGCTGCGTTTGGACTGCCGCAAACGGCCAAAGCCGGGACAATTTCTTTTCTCTTGTCATGAATTTTCGTTTGATTGCTATACCAGCTTAGCTACATGTTTTACCATGGCGGGAATCGAACCCGCGACAAATCATGTCTCATTCCTTTCCGGCATACCTCTCCGCTGCTGCGGCGGCACCGCCAAGGCTCCTGTCCGGAAAACCTTGTGCTTATGGAAAACTGGAAGTTTATGTATCTGTGATACACTGTTATCGTACTGGAAATTTACGGAAGAATCATTTAAAAAAAGTTGCGAAGTTGATTTTACAGGCTGTAAATAGTAAAATAAATAGTAACTATTCAGTAGGTCTGCGCATTTACTGCGCTGACCGTAAGAAAACATTCAGCAGCCCTGCAAAAATCCCATCGCCAAAGGCGATTCTGCCTGAATTTTTGCACGTAACTGTGAGGGTACTGAACAGTTACAATAAACGGTAAGAATATCGAACTATCACAAAAATACACCCAGGAGGTGAACCATGTCAGAATTTCAGGAGCTGATCAAGAATTTTGAAAGGATCCGGGACTATATGCGCCAGTTTTTCGTATACGGCTTTAAAGTCCGGGGAGATTATAAAGGAAAAAGTGCCCGCACCTATGACAATGAGAGAAGGCGCATAGAAAGTTTTCTGACCGGTTACACCAGTGCGGAATATACATCCAAGGGCAAAAAGGTATACATCAATATGGACAGCAAAACCATACCGGAAAATCCCCTTTACGCAGCCTGGAAATCCAAAAGCTTTACAGACAAGGATATCATGCTTCACTTTTTCCTGCCTGACCTGCTAAAAGACAACCTAAGGGGACTTACAAGCAGTGAAGCGGCAGAACAAATATCCCTTATCTATCAGACAGCCTTTGACAGCCAGACTGTCCGGCTGAAGCTGAGAGAATACGAAAGACTGGGAATTTTCACTTCCGTAAAAAAAGGTAGAGAGCTTCGCTATTTTTTCAGACCGCCGCTGCCCATGGAAGACGCTTCCCACGTAAAGCTCTGGAATCATCTGATGCAGGCCGTTTCCTTCTATCAGGGCGCGTCTCCCTTTGGCATTGTGGGAAGCACACTGCTTGACAGGGAAGAAAAACAAAACCGGTTCTTCCAGTATAAACACCAGTTTCTTGTACATACACTGGAAGACCAGGTTCTCATGGACATTCTATCTGCCATACATCAAAAAAAAGCTGTTTCCTTTAAAAACAACAGCCACCGAAGCGGACTCACCGTCACTTTACAGGGTGTCCCCCTGAAAATCTTTGTCAGCACACGCACTGGGCGCCGCTATCTGTGCCTGTATCTCACATCAAGACAGCGCTTTCAAAATGTGCGCCTTGACAGCCTGTCAGAGATCAAGCTTCTGGAGCCTTTTTCCGGGTATGAAAAATTGCAGGAAAAGCTTGAGAAGCATCTGCCCCACTGTTTCGGTGTCTCTTTTGGAGGCCGCCGCCGTATGGAGGAGATCCATATGGAATTATACATCAACGAAGAAAAAGAGGGCTATGTGCTGGACCGCCTGTCCAGAGAAAGGCGCGGCGGCAGTATCCAAAGGATTGCTAAAAACAGATATCTGTACAGCGGATATTTTTATGATACAAATGAAATGCTGTCATGGATCAAGACATTTACAGGCAGAGTTCTCCATATCCGGGGGAACATCCCCGCCTCCGTCCAAAAAGTCACAACGGACTGGGAACGCATGTATCAGATGTACTGCACCGGAGATGATCCGGACGAGTATTGACAAAAAACGTTTATAGGAGAATCATTTAAAATGAAAGAAACTCATTTTGATACATTCGATAAGATTTACAGTTGTTATTACAGAGTCGTAAAGAAAATCTTAGAGGAGGCGTCCGTTCATCCTGTCACCAGAAAGGATATGGAGGCCATTGCTTCCGCATATGGATATGGTGAGAGCGCTCTCACCATTGTTCCGAAGCTTCTTGACAGGGATTGGGACCTGCTGCGCACAGAAGACGGTAAACACTTTTTCTCAAAAGTAATTCCCTGCAAGGTTCCCCTTACAGATCTGCAGCGCTCCTGGCTGAAAGCGCTTTTGGCTGACCGGCGGATACAATGTTTTCTCTCAAAAGAAGAGCTGGAGGAGGCAGCCCATTCCCTGAAGGATACAGAACCTCTTTTCAGACAGGAGGATTTTCACTATTTTGACCGCTGTCTGGACGGGGACGACTACAATTCCCCTGCATACCGAAAACATTTCCGCACGATCCTTGAGGCGCTGGAAAATGGGCTTGTTCTGCAGATATCCTATCGGGGAAAGCACGGGGTTTCCGTCCGGTACGAGGCCGCTCCCTACCAGCTTCAATACTCGGAAAAAGATGACAAATTCCGCCTCTGCTGTCTGAAAAAGAAAGGCGGGTGTTATTCCCTCAATACTACATTGAATCTGAATAAAATAGATGACTGCAGACTCACCTCCGTAAAGGTTCCTGATACCGCCCTGCATCTGCGGTTTTCTCCCATACAAAAATCCAGAGAACCCGTTCTTTTGGAAATCAGCAAAGAACGGAATTCTCTGGAACGTTGTATGCTTCATTTTGCCAATTATGAAAAGCACACAGAATATGATGACAAACGCGACGTCTATTACTGCAGCATTTATTATGACCTGGCAGATGAAACAGAACTTCTCATAGATGTTTTATCCTTCGGACCTGTGATCCGGGTGCTTGGCCCGGCTTCTTTTCTCTCCCAGATACGGCGAAGAGTAAAGCGCCAGCATGAGATGCTTGTCAGGTGACGTCAAATTTTTCTTACCGGCAGCAGTTCCGCATACCCTCTGTTTCCTACCGGTTCAAGCTGTATGCGCGGATTTTCCGTATCCCAGCAGCAGCCAAGTATGGCCGGATCGTATTTTTCGATAGCCTGCTGCACTTCTATAATAGCCTGGCAGTAATCCTCCTCCCGGAAAGGCTCTCCCTGAAACATCAGATATTTTGCCGCGGGAAGATCAATACACTCAAATCCCTCCGGCAGCGGCTCTTTAAAGTCTTTGGCCACCTCCACACCCTGCACATATTTTGATGTGCCCGGGGTGCGGTATGATTCCGGAAGCCAAAGACATACCGGCTCACCACTGATGGATTTTATGCTGGAGAGGATTCCCCATACATCACAGCCCACTTCCTGGCAATACTGGAAATAATCCTCCGCTTCAATACCTCTTTTCAATATCACTTTTCTGGATGGTCTGTCAGTCATCTGTACAAATACACTTTTTACAGTTTCCATTTCTTCCGGCTCCTTTCGCAGACTTCTATATTTTACACCATAGGGGATAAACAGAAGCAGAGGCCCCGGTCTGACTGCGTACTCCTTGGGATTACAGCCGAATTCCCGGAAAAAAGCCCGCTGATAACCGTCCACACTGCCAAATCCCATGTCCAGTGCCGCATCGATTATCCTGCATTTCTCATCCCGCAGGCGAAGCGCGGACCTGGACAGCCGCAGACGGCGGATGTAATCTGCCGGAGTAAGATTGGTATACTCCTTAAACAGCCGGTAGGAATACCACGGGGAGTACAGGGATACCTCCGAAAGCTTTGCCAGCGTGATGTTTTCATTCAAATGCTGTTCAATGTAATCCTGCATTCTCTGGACAGCCAGAATCTGCTCTGTCATTTCTGTCACCTCCTGTCATCTATGATCATACCGGATTTTCCGCTCCTGCTTCTCGACTTTTCTTGCCAACCGGAAAAACAATGAAAAACAGCCGCAAAGCCTGTCAAATCTCCCGGGAGATCAGACGGCTTCCGCGGCTTTTAACCACATCTGAATATGACTATATAATGTAATTCAGGGAACACTGTTTCTGCCATTCCACCAGATCGGCCAGTGTGTATTTATCCACCACGCTCTTAATGGCATTGTCCAGTTCCTGCCAGAGAACAAGGGTAGGGCAGGCTTCTGCACGCGGACACTGGTTCGTCTCCCCTTCCAGACATTCCACAGGTGCCAGGCTGCCTTCTGTCAGGCGAAGGATAGACCCCACCGTATACTCCTCCGGCTTCCTGGACAGGCGGTAGCCGCCCTGAGGACCGCGGATACTTTTCACATATCCGGCGCGGGCCAGAATGGAGACGATCTGCTCCAGATATTTTGTGGAGATTTCCTGCCTTGACGCAATTTCTTTTACTCTCACCGGGCCGCCCTCATCATGTATGGCTATGTCCAGCATCATGCGCAGAGCATAGCGCCCTTTTGTTGATATTTTCATGGTTACCTCCAGATATTCCTTACTTTCCGAAGGCAGATACTGTCCCTTATATTGTCCCCGTGTCCGTCAGGATACCGCACCAAATGCCTCCTCCAGATCCTGAAGGATATCACCTATATTTTCAGTGCCTATGGACAGGCGGACCGTGTTGGGCCTGATCCCCTGCTCTGCAAGTTCTGCTTCGGTGAGCTGGGCATGTGTGGTGGAAGCCGGATGGATGACCAGCGACTTCACATCAGCCACATTTGCAAGCAGGGAGAATAATTCCAAATTGTCGATAAAATCCTTCGTCTTTTGGGCATCACCCTTTACCTCAAATGTGAATATGGAACCGCCCCCATTTGGGAAATACTTTTTATACAGTCTCTGCTGTTCGGGATCTGTGCTGACAGATGGGTGATGAACCTCCTCCACCAGCGGATGCTTCTGTAAATATTCTACCACTTTCAGCGCATTCTGTACATGGCGTTCTACCCGCAGGGAAAGAGTTTCCAATCCCTGCAGAAACAAAAATGCATGGAAGGGTGACAGGGTTGCTCCTGTATCACGCAGTAAAATGGCTCTGATCTTCGTCACAAACGCTGCCGGACCAACTGCTTTTGTGAAACTGACGCCGTGATAGCTGGGGTTTGGCTCTGTGAGGGAAAAAAACTTGCCGGATGCCTCCCAGTCGAATTTACCGCTGTCCACGATCACGCCGCCCAATGCTGTGCCATGGCCTCCGATGAATTTTGTGGCGGAATGTACCACAATATCAGCACCAAATTCGATTGGCCGCACCAGAAAAGGTGTTGCAAATGTATTGTCAACTACAAGAGGAATGTTATGGGCATGGGCAATCTGTGCAATGGCCTCAATATCCACTACCTCTGAACGGGGATTTCCGAGAGTTTCGATAAAAACAGCTTTTGTATTCTCCTGTATGGCACTCTCCACTTCTTCTTTGTTGAAGATGTCCACAAATGTGGTTTCAATTCCATAATCGGGCAGTGTGTGCTCCAGCAGATTATAGGAACCTCCATAAATATTTTTTGCGGAGACAATATGGTCTCCCTGTTTAGCCAGGTTCTGGAATGTGTAGGATATGGCCGCTGCTCCCGATGCCACAGCCAGTGCCGCCACACCTCCCTCCAGCGCTGCAATCCTCTGTTCAAAAATATCCTGAGTAGGATTCGTCAGCCTGCCGTAAATATTTCCTGCATTTGACAGGTCAAAACGTGCAGCCGCATGTGCGCAGTCATCAAATACATAGGAGGAAGAGGCATAGATAGGCACTGCCCTTGCGCCTGTCGCCGGATCCGGAGCCTCCTGGCCCACATGAAGCTGTAAAGTCTCGAATTTGAAGTTCCTGTCTTTTCTCTCTGTTTTTTTCATAGTTGTCACCCTCACCTTTTCTGATATTTTCGCAGTTATTCCGTCATCTGAATGGCTGCATATTTGCTTATATTTTCTTATGTTTTCAAGTATCTGCGCATATATATTACTAATTCTGGAATAATTGCGTGGAGTAATATCGGTCCCCGCTGTCCGGCAGAAGCACTACGATATTCTTTCCCGCATATTCTTCTCTCTTAGCCAGTTCCATAGCCGCGAAGACAGCCGCACCGGATGAAATTCCCACCAGTATCCCCTCTTTTTTTGCAATCTTCTTTGCGGTTTCAATTGCCGCGTCATTATCCACCCGGATGATCTCATCATATATCTCCGTATTCAGTACAGCGGGGATAAATCCTGCGCCTATGCCCTGAATCTTATGGGGTCCCGGCCTGCCTCCTGAGAGGACTGCCGAATCTGTGGGTTCCACTGCCACCACCTTAATATTTGGATTTTGTGATTTTAAATACTCTCCTGTTCCTGTGATGGTTCCGCCTGTTCCCACACCTGCCACAAAGACGTCTACACTGCCCTGTGTGTCATTCCAGATTTCCGGTCCTGTAGTCTTTCTGTGCATTTCGGGATTGGACACATTGTCAAACTGTCCCGGAATAAAGCTGCCGGGGATTTTTTTGCTGAGCTCTTCCGCTTTTGCGATGGCTCCGTTCATCCCTTTACTTCCTTCTGTCAGCACCAGCTCCGCGCCATATGCCTTCAGTATATTCCTGCGCTCCACACTCATGGTCTCCGGCATTGTGAGTATCAGGCGGTATCCCCTGGCTGCTGCCATAGAGGCAAGACCTATTCCGGTATTGCCGGAGGTTGGTTCTATGAGTACCGTACCCGGCCCGATCAGCCCCTGCTTCTCAGCAGTGTCCAGCATATTCTTTGCTATTCTGTCTTTCACACTGCCTGCGGGATTTAAATATTCCAGCTTTGCCAGAATCGCCGCACCCAGTCCCTCCTCTTTTTCCATATTCTGCATTTCCATCAGAGGGGTACTTCCTACCAGCTCTGCTGCACTTTTATAGATATGATCTCTGTCCATTATTTTCCCCTTTCATATATTTCCTATCAACTTAATAGGAATTATAACTGCATTTATTTCTCCTGTCAAGAAAAAAATTCCATATTGCCCGATTTTTTGTAACAGTTCAGCCTTCCACTGTCCCGCGAGGTGTTGCCTTGCATTTGCAAGGCGATCCCGAGGCAGCCACGCGCCAGACTGCAGTTTTTGCAGTCTGTGTGCATGCTTTTGTTGCTATGAAGCGAAAGGCTGAATAGTAACGATTTTTTTCGGATGCAATATGGAATCTTGTTTCTTTCCGGTTAAACCGATCCGGTATCTCCGTCTGGTGCTTCCCCGCCCGGCATCTCTCCATCCGGCGGTTCCATTCCTTCTGGCAGTTCTCCGTCAGGCGGGTCCATTCCTTCCGGCAGTTCTCCGTCAGGCGGCTCCATTCCTTCCGGCACTTCTCCATCCGGCGGTTCCATTCCTTCCGGCACTTCTGTATCTCCATCGGAAGTTCCGGATTTCCGGCTGCCCGGTCCATTTCCTTTCATACCGCCTCCCATTTTTCCCATAGCTCCCACAGAACCGTTAGAAGTGACAACAGATTCCAGAGTAAGCTCGTCACTCTCATTCCCCGCAGTGAGGGTATATGTCTCCCCTTCTTTCATTTTGGGGCAGCTTATCAGCACAGAAGAATATTTTTTCTCAGGCGTCCAGCTTAACAGCTCATTCCCATCTGCATCTTTTAGTGTGACAGCAGACAGTTCCTCCTGGGTTTCCGTAAGATTCTGCAGAATGGAACACTGTGTGGAGGATTCGCTGAATCCCTGGGCCATACCGGAACTTCCCACAGCGATGATGGTGCCGCCTGTTATATCTGCTCCTCCGTTATAATCAAGGGCACCGTCCCCATCAGACACCGGCCCGTTCACATAGACGGTTCCCCCTGATATAAACAGGCTTCCATTAGAGTCAAGACCGTCACCCTCTGCGTCTGCGTTTAAGGTCCCCCCTGTTATCTTGATGTAGAGTTCCGTATCATTCCCCATACTGCTGTCACCTTTTCCACCGGGGACATCCGCCTCCTCCTCTTCTGTCTTTGCTCTTGCCGCATTAACCGCGTCATCGCTGGCCGTCAGGCTGATTTCACCGCCATTTACCACAACCCTGCGCCCTTCCAATCCTTCATAGCAGGAATTCACATTGATCATACCATCATTTACAACCACATCCAAATCCGCATGAAAAGCGTCATCACCTGACTCCACTGTAAAATCACCGCCATCCAGAACAATACTGCCGCTTGCGTGGAGCGCGTCATCCTCCGTCTTGATAACAAAAGTGCCGCCAGCTACATAAATATTTCCCTTCACAGACTCATCCTCATTCTCTGACTTCATTCCCTTTCCCTTTGCTGTGAGATTGAAGGTGCCATCCAGGATTTTTATGCAGTCCTTTCCTGTCAGACAATGTTTTTCTGCGCTCACTGTGATCTCACCGCCAGTAATGACCAGATCATTTTTTGATACGATGCCATGCTCATATGCGGCTGTCACCTCCAAAGCTCCGCTCCCATTCACTGTAAGGTCATCCTTTGAAAATACCACACCATCCACAGTATTATCATCCGTCTGTGTATATGTACAGCCTCCGCTCAGACTGTTCCGACTGTTTTCAGCCAAGGTGAGAAACACTTTGTCTGCATTTTTTACATATACCGCAGCACTCGTCTCACAGTGGATTTTTGCATTGTCAAAAACAATCTGCACTTTATCACTGTCCCCTGCGTCAACCACGATCTGCCCATCGCTGAGCGTGCCTGTAACATAATAAACGCCCTCACCGGTAATGGTAAGCGTGCTGCCGGAAACTTCTGTACCAGCGCCTTCCGCCTGAATAGAATCCCCGTCAAGAGTTATCACCACAGCCTCGTCTGTATCATATGCCCCCTCTTTATCCCGGTCTGTAAATTCCGAATCTATCTCAGATTCCGTCAGTTCCAGATTCTGATCCACGCCTTCTGTGCTGCCGGTTCCTTCCATCATACCGCCTCTGCCCCTGCTGCCAGAATCCGTCCCGGACACTGCCTCACTTGTTTTCTGACTGTCTGTCTGTTCGCTTCCGCATCCTTCCAGTGTTCCTGCCAGGATCAAGACCACTAAAAACACAGCCGCTATTTTCCTATTATACATATCTTTTACAGCTCCTCTCTTATAGCCGCAGCCCTGCTGCTGAGTATCTCCAGATTGCCGTTCCGGCAGCGCAGGCCATCTATCATCTTCTTCTCATCTTTCCGGTCTTTTAACACAACCCGGTATTCCAGACGGAACAGACTACCCATATTGGTGGTCTTCACCTGGATCAGTTCCCATCTCTTCAGATATTGTTCAAATATCTCGTCAAACACTTCTGTATAGTCCAGAGACTCCGGAATGGTAATGCGCAGCGACCGTTCCTCTGTGCGCTTCTCCCCAAAACTGCTGACTGTGAATATGGTATTTGCCGCACCGATCACCACTACAAAAAGCACTGCGATGCCAATATATCCCATACCTGCGGCAAGTCCCACTGCCATAGCCAGGAAAATACTGCTGATCTCCTTTGCCGTTCCCGGCACTGAGCGGAACCTGACCAGTGAAAACGCCCCCATCACCGCAACGCCTGTACCCAGATTCCCGTTGACCAGCATGATGACCATCTGCACGATCGCCGGCATCAGCGCCAGCGTCACAACAAATCCCTTGGTATAGGTATTGCGGTACATAAAAATCACTGCGATCATAATTCCCAGCACCAAAGATGCCGCCGTACAAGCCAGAAAAGCAGCCGGAGAAAATGTGGCTGTGGTCTCATTTACAAGGATTGACTGAAAGCAAAAATCAAGCATAATGTCTCCCTCCCTTCTCTTCCCTGTCCGGTATACACTGCAGCTGTCTCATTTCTGCCTTTTTACTGTCCTCTTTCCCCTTTTCCTCACTCTGCATCCGGTAAGCTCTGCCGTATTTTGAAAAAGAAATTGGATAGATGTGAAGCTGATCCAGAATCCCAGAGAGCCATACAGGCATGGCACCGGGGATTTTGATCTCCATGAGCTGCTGCCCTTCCTCCAGGATCTGTTGTCCCCAGGTTCCCTTTTTAAGATCCAGCTCCTGATCTCTGAACCGGATATTCCAGTCAAATGTCACCCTCAGCTCCGGTTCCTGAATGTCATAGGCAGCGATCCTGTCATAGGCTATGTACATGGCCGGTACGATATTTTTATAAAATTGCAAAAACCAGTCAATTTCCCGCAGGATCTGGGTGTCGACCCCTGGTTTTTCATGACGCAGAAGGTACCCCTCGGCCTCGGACAATACCATATTCTCCCGGCGCTTGTAAACGATCCCTTGATATTTTTTCTTCAGCTCCAAAAATACAGGCCCGTCCTTTACCACCTTCCCATAGCTGCGCAGCCGCAGCTTTTCCTTATAGACCGGCTTGTCTAATGATGCGCGGATAAGCTGAGCGTCCGGCGTATCAAAATAGATATTGCATATGGTGGTTGTCCCGTAATCGTCCGGCACAAGCCTTCCCCCTGTCTTTTTTATAAATTCATTATATTGGCTGTCGTCCAGCAGGTATTTTTTCTCATAACGCATAAATGTCATCTGATAACTGCCCATCATGTTCCTCCTTGGTTTTTTTATTTCTCCCCCAGTATAGCGCCTCAACCTTAAAGCAACTTAAAAAGACAGACAGCAATTTTTTCTGCTGTCTGCCATAAGTAAAAAATGCACTCCGCGTTTACGGAGCATCTGTTATTTTAATGATATATTCTTTTTTGTTATATTCTTTTTGTCATTTACCGGCATCCTTGCCGTAAAACAAATCTTTTTGTCTATTGCCCTGGCTGTGATCTTCCCTCTATGTGCCTTTACAACCGCTTGAGCCACGGATAATCCGATCCCATACCCACCAGTGTCCCTGGAGCGGGAGCTGTCTGCCCTGTAAAACCGGTCAAAAAGTTTGTTCAGATCTCCGTCGGGAATCTCCTCACAGTCATTGCAGACGGAAAGTTCCAGATTTCGTTCCTTCCTCTCCAGGGATACCTGAACACCTCCTCCCTCCGGGGCGTATTTGACCGCGTTGTCCATAAGAATGGTAACAAGCTGGCGGACGTTGGATTCACACCCGTTCATATGAATCCCCGCCGGTATCTGTTTCTGAACCTGTATATTTTTTGCCTGCGCCATGGGCGCAAAGGCCTCCACCGACTCCTTTACTGTCTCTGAGCAGGAAAAATCGGCAGTCTGAAGATGTTCCTGCATTTCTTCCAGCCTGGACAATGTGAGCAGATTTTTCACCAATTCTCCCAGACGCTCTGTCTGATTCCGTATACTCCTGGTCCACTCGCTCTCTCCCTGGCACATTTCAATCACCTCTGTGTCAGCGGAAATGATGGCGATAGGGGTTTTGATCTCATGCCCTGCGTCTGTAATGAACTGTCTCTGCTTCTCCATACTTTCTATCACAGGCCTGATGGCCCGTCGGGAGAGCACACTCACAAAAAACAGTACCAATACCAGGCAGAGTAAAGCTACGATCATAGATATCAGGGCAAAATTGCGGATAGACTGCAAGTCATTGCCGCAGTCCACAAATACCAATAGTGTCTGCCCGTCCTCTTTGACTGTCATCTGATATTTGTACTGTCCGCAGTATCCTTTCTCCCTGCCCTTTTCCAGCACTTCATTGGCAAAGGCTGCTGCCTCCTCCTCTGTGACTGCAGCCACATGGGATAGATCGATCTGCATCTGTGAGGCCTCTGCCTCCCCGGACTCAGCCAGTGCTTTCGGTATCACGGCAGAAAAATATCTCGTCTCAAAAGGTGTCTCTTCTGACATCCGGTAGCCAAATAATCCGCCCCTTCCACGTATCCCATTGCTTTCCTGGCCCGTGGGCGGCTCATCCGGATCTTTCCCTTCCGTGCCCTGGCTGTCCGCGTTCTTCGGCATTGTATTCTCTGCAAGTCCGGGAGGACGGTTTCCCTTGTTCCCCTGTTTTGGGAAACTTCCCTCATTTTCAATCAACATTTCCAGAAGAATATCGGATTTTCCGGTTATCTGATAAATATTCAGGCCGTTGATCCCCCCCACCACCAACAGCAGAACAGCCAGCAGGGAAACCATAGTTATCACAACAAACTTTCTCTGTAGTTTTTTTATCATATGCGCACCTTTCCGCTCAGGCTTTTTTCTCCAGCTTATAACCGATTCCCCTGGCCGCCTTGATCTCAACAGGTGCCTCCAGATTCTGCAGCCTTTTTCTCAGGTAAGAGAGATAGACCCACACCACGCTCACTTCTGCTTCTGCATCAAATCCCCAAATCTTCTCCATGAACTGTTCGGCTGACAGGAACTGATTGGAATTTCTCATGAGCATTTCCATCATCTGGAACTCCTTGTTCCCCAGGCGGAGCGACTGACTTTTATAAGCCAGCTCGAAATTCTCCCTGTTTAAGGTCAGTCCTTCAAAATCCAGCACATTTGCCGAGAACTCTGACTTTCTTCTGGTCATGGCCCTGATCCTGGCAAGCAGTTCCTTCATGGCAAATGGTTTCGGAAGATAATCATCCGCCCCCATGTCAAGGCCTGTGACCCGGTCTTCGATTTCCCCTTTTGCAGTGAGAAGCAGGATTGGTACCGTGCATCCCTGCTTTCTAAGCGCTTCCAATACTTCAAGTCCGCTCATCTTCGGCATCATAATATCCAGGATAATGCCATCATACTCAGCCGCCTGGGCCCAGTCATAGGCATCCGCCCCGTTGTAAACCACATCTATAGAATAATTGTTGTGCTTCAGCACCGCTGCCAGCGCGTTTGCCAGTTCCTTTTCGTCTTCTGCGAGCAGTAAACGCATGTTTTTTCCTCCGTCTGTGTAATAAGATAGTTTCTTATCATTTATCTTAACATAAAAACCTTAAAAGAAACTAAAAAATTCCCGGGCCGCAGATAATCTTCTGCAGACCCTGGGAAAGAACACGGCATATCTCACGCTATTCTCTTATCTTTATCCAATAGGCTCCTTCTCATCACCGTCACTGTAAATATGTACGGCATAATTCACACCATCCTCCACGTAATACTCTACTTCTACACTGAGTCCGGATTTTATGATGACAGGACAGTCTACAATTGCCATGCCTATATCATAATTGACCGCTCTGTCTTCGCCCTCACCCCCGTATGTCCTTCCGCCTATATTCTCTTCATCAATACTCATAGTATTGCCGTTCACATTCAGCACATATCCGGCAGTCTCATAGGTCTCTCTGCCGCCTGAAGGATCATAATGTCCTTCTTCGTCCGTGTACGCATCCAGGTTCTCGTCACCTTCGCCGGTATTCACCTGGCTGTCAGCCCCATTACTCACTTCTGGCTCCTCCTGGTTTTCAGCCTTATCCTGACCGCTATTTTCCTCTTTACCGGAAGCCTCCCGGCTGGCGGAATCCTCACTGCCCTCTGATGTATTTGTGTCTTCTGTCTTCTTATTTGGTTTTATAACCTTTGTCTCTTCCTCCTTTTTGTCCTTGTCATTTTTTACTGCCTTATCCTTCTTATCTGTGTCTTCCGTCTTTGTTTTCGTATCCTTGTCTTCGTTGCTGCTGCATCCTGCCAGAAGGCTTGCCGATAAGATCACTGCTGCAGCCATAGCCGCCAATTTTCCTGCTCTCATAATTTTTTCTCCTCGCTTATTTTTTTAGGGGTGGGTTTCATACATCCAATTCCGGCTGAAAATTGTTTTCTCCGGAATCGGATGATATCCTGCATGGAATCTGCTCCGGTTCCCAGGCCTTTGCAAGCTTTCCATCCAAAAACCCAAATGTCTGGCGGTATATCACGCCGTCCCAAACCTCAGGGTTCTTCTCTGCCCCATTACAAAATACTCCCAGGCTGTATATGATATAACTCCCCTCATATCTCTCTACCTGCTGTACATGGGATGGGTGATACCCCAGCACCAGATCTGCCCCCGCTTCAACGGCTCTGTGTGCCCACTCCTCCTGGCTTTTGCCGGGCTTTTCGGCCCCTTCTTTGCCCCAGTTCATACACACTACGATCATGTGTGCGCCTGCGCCCTCAGCCAGCTTTATATTTTTGATCAGCAGTGCCTGCATATCCATGGATCTGTCAAGCACATCAATGCCGATGAAGCCAATTTGAATCCCATTTATATTTTTAAAAGAGACACGGTCATTTCCGAATGCAGCAACTCCCGCTTCGTTCAATGCGATAGCTGTATCATAGTATCCGTCCTGTCCGTAGTCCTTTGTTCTGTCATTTGCCAGGTTCACCAGGTCGATAGAACCCTCTTTGAAAATTTCTGCGTATTCTTTCTGTCCCTTTATGGGATGTTTCCTGGCCGCTGCAGTCTCATCTGACATGTCACCGATAAAATTTGCAACATTTATATCAGCTTTCTCCAATTCTGTCTTTACATTCCGAAAAAAATATCCGGGGTCTTCTGCCCGTTCGTATGCCTCTAGAAAGCTTCCCTTTTCTCCCGTTCCCCGCTCATCACCAAAGATACAGGTCCCGACAGCTCCTATGGTCACCTTCGTCATCTTCGCCTCCAGCTCAATCTCTCGGGCCGCCTGTGCTTTTGATTCCCTCTTTGCAGATACTTTAGGCACAAATACCAGGAGGACCAGGAGCAGGACTGCCATCACAAGAACACCTGATAAAAGTATTTTTTTGACACGCCTGACCTGGCGGACACGTCTTATTTTGTTCCTTCTGATCTTTTTATCCATATTTACCCCTCTTTTACAGCAAATGGCCGGATTTGCTGTCCATGTTTGGTATTATATAGAAAAGATGTTACCAATATAAGCCATCTTCTTTTAAGTTTGAACGACTTTAATTGAACAAACCAATGACTATTTTTTTAATGAACTGACAAAGTTTGTGACTATTTTTGCATTTCTATGTACCATAAAAAATAAATTCTTAACATGTCATAAGTCAAATATGTCATTATTCTGCTTTTTTTCCGCTGTTTAAGCCCCATTACAGATGTAATCTATGACAAAGCATGTCACATGTGTGTAACATTCTGTTATACCATAGATTTCACCCCTATATTATCAGATAATAAGACGTTTTAATAGACAACTACGTCAACGTGACCCATACATGCTCAAACGTTTTCTGGATTCTAAAAATTGATGAAGCGATTTTTGACTATCACTTTACAAAAAGGACACCAAAAGGGTGGCGGATAACTTTTCCATAAGAAACTGGTCGAGGAAGTTCATCTAAGTGCAGCATATATCGGAATGAATCTTCAAACACACTCCAGAAGCCTCAGCAGATGAACTTCTCTCAGGAGTCATCAGCGCCAGCCATGAAGCAAGAATTTCAAAATATGCGGAACAAATGCACTCTCTTGATCACAAAAGCCAGAAGGTACTCCAAGAGATCATTGAAATATTTTTAAAAAACTATCAAAAATCATAACCGACAATTTAAGACCAGCATCGGTTTTCCAGGAAACCGATGCTGGTCTTTGCATTCTCTCTCTTATTCTTCTTCCAAATCATTGGTCAGTTTAAATCTGTCCAATACATAGAACAGCAGGCTTAACAGCATCCCCACTACACATGCCAAAACCATACCTTTTAATTCAATCTGTCCAAATCTGACAGAAATTCCCGACAGACCGGTTACAAATATTACAGAGGTCAATGCCAGATTTCTGGATCGTCCGTAATCCACACGGCCGTCTACCAGGATCCGGATACCGGATGTACCGATCATACCATACAGAAGGAAAGAAATCCCCCCGATGACCGGACCCGGTATGGTGCTGATAAGTGCTGAAAGTTTGCCTACAAAGGAGCAGACAATGGAGAGTACCGCAGCACCGCCGATCACGTATACACTATAAACCCTGGTCACAGCCATAACGCCAATATTCTCGCCGTATGTGGTAGTCGGCACAGAACCGATAAAACCGGAGATCATGGTAGAGAAGTTATCCGCAAAAAGGGAGCGGTGCAGTCCCGGATCCTTGATCAGATCCTTTCCCACGATCTTTCCTGTCACGATCTGATGCCCGATATGTTCTGAAGCGATGACCAGAATAACCGGCAGAATGATCAAGATTGCCTGCAGGTTAAATTTGGGCGCGGAAAAGTTAGGCATTGCAAAAATGGAGGCATTTGCCACCTCTGTAAAATCTACGATACCACAGAGAAGGGCTGCCGCATAACCTGCGATGATCGCGATCAAAATGGGGATCACCGACAGAAATTTACGGAATACAACCGACCCGATCACGGCAACACCCAGAGTCACCAAAAACACAATGGCATTTTTAGGATTCACAGCTTCATCCAGCATCCCCGCATTGCTGGCTGCCGTGCTTGACAGTTCCAGACCAATAAGTGCCACCACCGGTCCCATAGCCGCCGGGGGGAGCACGATATCGATCCAGTCAGAACCGAACTTATAAATAATGAATGACAGTATACAGCCCAAAAATCCCACTGCCACAAATCCGCCCAGCGCATAGGCATACCCAAACTTACTGATGACAATGCTGGCCGGAGCGATAAAGGCAAAACTGGATCCCAGATATGCCGGCGCCTTCCCCTTTGTTATCAATATAAAGAGCAGTGTTCCCACGCCGTTCATAAACAGAACCACTGCCGGATTGATACCAAACAAAAATGGTACCAGCACAGATGCGCCAAACATGGCAAACATATGCTGGATACTGAGTGGTATCAGAAGTTTGGGCGGAACTTTCTCTTCCACCTGGATAATTCTTCGATTTTCCACAATATTTCTCCTCTCTTACATCCTTTTCGGTTTATTTTAACACAACAGGCTGTAATCTGCCATACAAAAATCGACGTTTTTACATGAATGGCGCAATACTTGGCAAAAAGGCCTGCATGGAATTTTCATCCATGCAGGCCTTTCACCCAATCCCTATTTCATGTCCAATTCAAACCCGAAATAACGCACCGCATTATTATAGGAAATCCCTTTCACAATTCTTTCCAGCATCTTCATATCCTTCGGATACTCTCCGTTTTCTACCCAGTTGCCGATCAGCTCACAAAGTATCCTTCTGAAATACTCATGTCTCGGATAAGAAAGAAAACTTCTGGAATCTGTCAGCATACCGATAAAGTTACCGAGCAGCCCCAGGTTTGCCAGAGATGTCATCTGTTTTGTCATCCCTGTCTTATGGTCATTAAACCACCAGGCGGAACCCTGCTGGATCTTACCCACAGCGTCAGAATTCTGGAAACATCCCACAATGGTTCCAATGGCTTCATCGTCATTGGGGTTCAGACTGTAGAGAACTGTTTTCGGAAGATTTCCTTTCTGATCCAGGGCATTTAAGTAATCCGCGATCTGTCCTGACGGCGCGTAATTGTTGATGCAGTCATAGCCTGTATCCGGCCCCAATTTTGCAAACATGCCTGTATTATTGTCACGCTTGCAGCCATAGTGAAGCTGCATGGCCCATCCCATCTCTGCGTATTTTGCAGCCACAAAAAGCATGAACGCAGTTTTGAACTTTAACTCTTCTTCCCTAGTAACAGGCTCATCATTCAGACGTTTCTGGAAAATGGCCTCTATCTCCTCGTCTGTTGCCGGAACATACATTACAAATTCCAGTCCATGATCTGATGCACGGCATCCCATCTCATTGAAAAATGCCATTCTGGACTTCAGAGCTGCCTTCAGATCCTCAAAGGACTGAATGTCCATATCGGCTGCCGATGCCAATGTTTCCAGATACTGGCCGTAATCCGGTTTTTCCAGGTTCATAGCCTTGTCCGGTCTCCATGCAGGAAGCACCTGAACCGGGAAGCTGTCATCCTCTGCAAGGATCTTGTGCCATTTCAGGTCATCTGCCGGGTCATCTGTGGTACAGATAAGTGTCACATTAGACTGGAGAATCAGATTTCTTGCGCTCATGGAAGGCTCCTGAAGCTTTTCATTGCACAGATTCCATACTTCCTCCGCCGTGTCTTTGTTTAACACACCTGTATATCCAAAGTATCTCTGCAGTTCCAGATGACTCCAGTGGAACAGAGGGTTGCCGATGGCTTTTTCCAGTGTTTCCGCCCATTTCTGGAACTTCTCCCTGTCCGGTGCGTCTCCTGTGATATAGCGCTCCTCCACACCATTGGAACGCATCTGACGCCATTTGTAATGGTCGCCGCCAAGCCACACCTGTGTGATGTTCTCAAACTTTCTGTCCTCTGCGATCTCCTGCGGATTGATATGGCAGTGATAATCAAGGACCGGCACTTTGGCCGCAATATCATGATATAATTCCTGTGCCGTAGGGGTGCTTAAAAGAAAATCCTTGTCCATAAATTGTTTCATAAAAAACATTACCTCCTCTTTCTGCCGGACACCATTTTATGGGTACCTGCATTTATTTTTGCTTTATTTTATACATATCCCATCAGACTAGGCAGCCACAGACTGAGCTGTGGGATATAAGTTACCAGCATGAGCACAACGAAAATCGCTGCGAAATATATCAAAAGCTGTCTGAACACAGTCTCTATCTTGACATTTCCCACCTTAACACCAACAAACAGTGTAGTGCCCACAGGCGGCGTAATGGTTCCGATACAGAGATTGAAGATCAGCATGATACCAAAGTGGATGGGGTTCATGCCAAGTGCAGTACACACTGGAAGGAAAATAGGGGTAAAGATCAGGCAGGCAGGTGTCATATCCATAAAAGTACCTACGATCAGCAGGATCACATTGATCAGCAGGAAGATGACGATCTTATTGCTGCTGATGGCCAGCAGACCGTTGGATACGGCTGTGGGAATATTAGTAAATGCCATAACCCATGACATAATACTGGAAACACCGATCAGGAAAATAATAATGCCTGTCATCTCAGCGCTTTCCTTGAAAATCTTCGGCAGATCCTTCAGGCTGATGGATCGGTAAAAGAACAGTGACAATACCAGACTGTATACCACCGCCACCACGGACCCCTCTGTAGCGGTAAAGATACCGCCGATAATACCGCCAATCACAATAATGATAAGCAGCAGACACGGAAGAGCCTGCAGTATGATTTTCATGGCTTCTTTAAACGTAAATTTTGTTTTTGCGCGGTATCCCTTTTTCCTGGCGATGAAATAGATGACCAGCATACATGCCAGTCCCCATAAAATACCGGGTATGTAGCCGGCCATAAAAAGCGCTGCCACCGAAGTTCCGCCGCTGACCAAAGAAAAAGTGATCATAACATTGCTGGGCGGAATCAGAAGACCGGTAGGTGCTGTGGCAATGTTGGCTGCTGCGGAGAAGTTTGGATCATATCCCTCTTCCTTTTCAATGGGACCGATAATAGAGCCCATAGCGGACGCTGCCGCTGTACCGGAACCTGAAATGGCGCCAAAAAGCATGTTTGCAATTACATTTGTCTGGGCCAGCGCACCGGGGGCACGTCCTGTGATGAGCTTTGCCAGATTGATCAGACGGACCGCAATACCGCCCTTGTTCATAATATTACCGGCCAGGATAAAGAAGGGTATGGCCAACAGACTGAATACGGAAATACCGGAGAAAATCCTCTGCGCGCCTGTGAGGACCGCAACGTTTGTATCCATGATCGGCAGTATGGCACACACAGAAGAGATGCCCAGCGCAACCGCGATAGGTACACCTGCCAGCAGCATGATGACCAGCAGAACCAATATGATCAATCCTGAAACTAATGCTGTATTCATAATCGAAACTCCTTTTCCTCAGATTATTCTTTCACTTCCCGATGCTCCTGCTCACAGCCTTTACACAAATCCACAATATTTAATATGGAATACAGCACAATGAGCACGCCGGAAAGCGGTACGACCGTATAGATGATACCCATGGGGATTCCCAGGGAAGCTGTCTTCTGGGTCATTGTAAGGTTCATAATGGTAGCTCCGCCGTAAATCATAACACTTCCGGCCAGGAGCATGATCAGGATTTCAATCACGATCTCCAGAACTTTTCTCTTTGTTCCTGTTATTTTGTCAGCCAGAAATCCCATACGCATATGGTCTCTCTTGCCGAATACATAGGCTGAGGCAAGCAGCGCCATCCAGGTAAAACTGTAGGTCAGAAGTTCCTCAGAAACTGTGCTCGGGCTGTTGAAAAAGTAACGGATAACGATCTGGTACGTTCCGATACACACCATGAATGCAAAAATAACAGCACAGGCAGAGCTTAAAATCACATTGATCCCTTTTCTGAAAGAATGTAAGGCATTCATTTACTCTTCCCCCTTTGCGTATTTCTCGTTGATTTCCTGGATATGGTCATACAATTCCTGTATGTTCGGATTCTCATCCAGCATGTCCTGCTGTACGTTGGATACTTTGTCCTTAAAGGCCTGCACATCCACATCTATGAACTCCACGCCCATTTCATTTTCCGCAATATCCTTTGCCTCATCTACCTGCTTGTCCCACTCTGTCATCTCCACCTCGGTGGACAGAAGCGCAGCCTGTTCAAATACATCACGCTCTTCATCGCTGAGTCCGTTTAAAAATTTCAGGTTTCCGATCAGCATATCCGGCACCATCTGATGCTTGTTGTAGGAGTAGTATTTTGCCACCTCTCCGTGTTTGTTGTTTGTAAGGGCAAGCTCATTATTCTCAGCTCCGTCAATAACGCCCTGCTGAATGGCTGTGTAAACCTCACCAAAGCTCATGGGGGAAGCCGCCGCGCCGAAAGCCTTCACCATATTCACACTGGCAGGGCTTTGCTGCACACGGATTTTCAGGCCTTTTAGGTCCTCAGGTGTCTGGATCGGTTTTTTTGCGTAAAAGCTTCTGGTCCCGGCATTGTACCAGGTAAGCACGCGGAAACCCGCCTCATCCGTGGATGCATAGACCTGATTCATATAATCCGTATCACCCATAACCTCATGGTAGGCTTCCTCGGAAGTAAACAGGTATGGCATACTGAACACCTCATACACATCGGCAAATGTCTCCAGATTGGCAGTACCCGCCACAACAAAATCAATCGCTCCTGTCTGTGTCAGCTCAATCGCTTTCTGGGCTGAACCAAGTATTTCATTGGGGAATATCTGAACCTCGTATTTATCTCCCAGATTCTCCTCCACATATTCTTTAAATTTTAAAAGTCCCAAATGCTCCGGATGTGTCTCAGACTGTGCATGGGAAATCCTGACGATCCTCTTCTCACTTTTAATAGAAGAACAGCCGCCCAGTCCCAGGACTGTACTGACACATAAAGCAAATATAAAGGCTCTCTTTGATCCACTCATTATTCTTTTCCTTTCACTCTTTTCCTCTTCTTTCCGCTGAGATCTTAACATGCGGTTCCCTGTATCCTGTCAAAAATCTGTGGTGCACCGCTTTTCCAGACGGCACTGCACATATTTTCTGTGCTCCACAGACTCTCCTTTTAAGACCTCCATCAGGGAGTCAATTGTCATCTTGCATAACAGATCCCCTCTGCCGTCTATGGATGAAAGCTCCGGCTCACATCCAATGGACAGCTCTGAATTATTGTAACCTATAATACTGATATCCTGCGGCACAGACAACTTCTTTGCCCTGGCATACTTTACAGCGCCCACAGCCAGTCCGTCATCTGTTGCAATCACGCCGTCAAATTCCAGATCTTTTCTGGCCAGCAGAATATCCCGCACCAGATGGATCTCATTTTTAATATAGACCTTGCGTTCTCCCAGCACCGGAATGTCTGCTGCCTTTAGCGCATCCTCATATCCCTTCAGCTTGTGCATGGCACTGTATGAGTAGGAATCACTTAGAAAAAGTATCTGCTTTCTGCCGGAGGCGATCATAGCGGAGGCGGCATCATATACGGACTGGTAATCATCTGTGAGCATACAGTAGATGTTCTCCCCGTCGATGAAGCCGTTCATAATAAATACCGGGATCTCTTCGGAAGCTTTCTTAATATAAGTAATATCTTCTCCATACTCCTTGTCTCCCGCGTAGCAGGACCCTACAAGAAGCAGTGCGTCAATGCGCTTCTGCAGGATCATCTGCACAGAAATCTCCTTATCCTCCTGCTCGTACCCGCTGCAGTATAAGATGCAGTCATACCCATAATTTCTCAGGTTCTTTTCCAGATATGCCACAGCAGATGCCATATAATGATCTGAAACACTGGGACAGATGATCCCCACTGTCTTCATGGAGTTAAGGCTCATGCCTCTGGCAAATACATTTGGTATGTAGTCATTAGCCGCCATGACTGCCCGTACCTTCTCTTTTGTCTTTTCACTCACCTTGGGGCTGTCATTGACCACACGTGAGACGGTGGCAATGGAAACCCCTGCGAGTTTCGCGATATCGTATATATTCATAATTCCACTTTCCTTTCGCCGCGGAAGTGTAAGCCCTTACACTTTATTTTTCATTATACAGATAGAAAAAAGAAAAAGCAATTCTTTTTGCCTTCATATTTTTCACAAGTTTCCTCTTGTATTTTTGTGAATTTTTCATAAATTTCTTATTTTTTCTCGGATTTTGAAAAATCATGTTGACGGATTCCCCTGCAAGTTGTAAATTTAGTGTAAGCTCTTACATTTCTAACTTTCCTATAATTTGGAATCGGAACTGTACATTATTAAGGAGGATGATAATTCCTATGCAGACTTATCTGAAGATCCATCCGGATGACAGTGCTGCCGTAGCGCTGGCACCCCTGACAAAAGGCACCTCTGTCCATTTGGACAACAAAGAGCTTCTGTTATCAGAAGATATACCCCAGGGCCACAAGTTTGCCCTGAAGGACATCCGGGCAGGGGAGACCGTTATCAAGTACGGCTCTCCCATCGGACTGGCCAAAGAGAACATTGCCGCAGGCTCCTGGATCCATACACATAATATGAAGACAGGCCTGGGAGAGCTTCTCACCTATACGTATCACAAGAAGGCTTCTGAACTTCTCCCCACAAAAGAACGCTTCTTTAACGGTTACAGAAGAAGCAACGGGCAGATCGGTGTCCGCAATGAAATCTGGATCATTCCAACCGTGGGCTGCGTCAACAACGTGGCCTCTGCCATCGAAAAACAGGCACAGATCTATAAGACCGGAACCATAGACCACATTGCTGCCTTTCCCCATCCCTACGGATGTTCCCAGATGGGAGATGACCAGGAGCACACACGAAGGATACTAGCAGATCTGATCAACCACCCCAATGCTGGAGGTGTCCTGGTGCTGGGTCTGGGATGTGAGAACAGCAATATCGGGGAAATGAAAAAGTACATTGGTCCCTATGACCCCAAAAGAGTCCGTTTCCTGGCTGCGCAGGAATCCGAAGATGAAATCGAGGACGGACTTGCCATGATCCGGGAACTTGCGGAGTATGCCGGCAGCTTTTCCAGAGAACCTGTCAACTGCAGGGAACTTGTCATCGGTATGAAGTGCGGCGGCAGCGACGGTCTGTCCGGTATCACCGCCAATCCCACCGTGGGCGGATTCTCAGATCTGCTCATCTCCAAGGGAGGCACAACCATTCTCACCGAAGTACCTGAGATGTTCGGCGCAGAGACACTACTTATGAACCGCTGTGCTGATGAGAAACTATTTTACAAGACTGTTGACCTGATCAACGACTTTAAAAATTATTTCAAAAGCCATAACCAGACCATTTATGAAAATCCGTCCCCGGGCAATAAAAAAGGTGGAATCTCCACTCTGGAAGACAAATCCATGGGATGCACCCAAAAATCAGGCAGCGCTCCGGTAAAAGGTGTCCTCTCCTACGGGGAGCTAGTAAAAGAAAAGGGACTGAACCTGTTAAGTGCTCCCGGTAATGATCTGGTTGCCTCCACTGCACTGGCCGCCTCAGGAGCACATATCGTCCTGTTTACAACAGGAAGAGGTACCCCTTTTGCCTCCCCTGTTCCCACAGTGAAAATTTCCAGCAACTCTGCACTTTTTAAAAAGAAGAGAAACTGGATCGACTTCGACTGCGGTCCCATGACAGAAGGCGTGGCCCTGGAAGAACTGAGCAGCCAGCTTTTTGAGTATGTACTCCGTGTAGCTTCCGGGGAAAAAGTAAAGGCAGAGGAGGCCGGTTTCCACGATATGGCTATTTTCAAACAAGGGGTTACCCTTTAACCGCATCCCATTTTGAGCAGTCTGTATATCGGCTGGATTCTAATGTAAATCTATCAACAGGGGAATAAAAATCATGAAAAAACTCAGTTATCAGATATTAAAAGAAATGAACCACAGTGGTTATCTTCTCCCGGAGGCTCCTGAACGTGTCCTCCAGTTCGGGGAAGGCAATTTTATGCGTGCCTTTACTGACCATTTTATTGATGTGTTGAATGAAAAGGCAGGCTTTAACGGCAAAGTCGTTCTTGTACAGCCCCGGCCCAAGCGCCCCGGCCACAGCCTGGCGGATGACCTGAACGCCCAGCAGGGACTCTATACCCTGTATCTGCGCGGCTTTGAGAACGGAAAAAAGGTCAGTGACAAGCGTGTCATCTCCTGTGTCAGCCGCTGTCTGAATGCCTACGCGGACTATGACGCAGTTATGGCCTGTGCTGCAAATCCCGACCTGCGCTATATCACCTGTAACACCACCGAGGCCGGAATCGTATACGACCCTGCCTGTCGGTTTCAGGACAAACCGGCTTCCAGCTTTCCCGGCAAGCTCACCCAGTTTCTCTACCGGCGTTATGAAGTTTTCGGCAAAGAAAAGGGAAAGGGCTTTGTGATCCTTCCCTGCGAGCTTATCGCAGAAAACGGAAAAGAGCTGAAAAAATGTGTGCTTTCCTATGCCGCACAGTGGAACTTGGAGGAAGCTTTCCTTACATGGCTGGAGGAGGAGAACTTGTTCTGTTCCACTCTTGTAGACCGTATTGTCACCGGCTTTCCCAAAGGGGAGGAGGACGCACTGAATGAGGAAAACGGCTACCTGGATGCAGCCATGGATACCGGAGAGGTTTTTGCCTTCTGGGTCATTGAAGGACCTGCCGCTTTGAAGCATGAGCTTCCTTTTGAGAAAGCCGGACTTCCGGTCCTCATCACCCATGACCACAGACCTTACAAGGAGCGCAAAGTGCGAATCTTAAACGGTGCCCATACCTCTATGGTCATGGGCGCATACCTGGCTGGGTTTGATATTGTGCGGGACTGTATGGAGGATGATGTGGTCTGCGGATTTATGAATAAGGCTGTCTACGAGGAGATCATGCCCACTCTGTCTCTTCCCAGAGAAGAGCTGGAAAGCTTCGCTTTTGCAGTCACAGAGCGTTTCAAAAACCCATTTATTGACCATGCACTGTTGTCCATCTGCCTGAATTCTACTTCTAAATGGAAGGCCAGGGTTCTGCCCTCGTTGAAAGCCTATGCGGACCGGACGGGGGAACTGCCGCTGTGCCTTACAGCCTCCTTTGCCTTTTATCTGGCATTTTACAGAGGAACGGAACTGACAGAGGCAGGACTTGCCGCTGTACGTCCAAATGGTGAAGTTTATACCGTATCTGATGACAGGAATGTACTCTCATTTTTTGCGGCACATAAGGATGATAGGGAAGAGGAATATGTGCATGCAGTCTGTGCCAATGAAGGACTCTGGGATATGGATCTGTGCTCTCTGCCTGGATTTGAGGCCGCTGTCACAGATATGCTGAAGAAAATCCGGCGAGACGGCACATACGAAGTGATGAAATCCGTCTGCTGATCCTGCAAATAAGAATCCCCCTATGGAAAACCGGAAGTTTCAGCTTTCCATAGGGGGTACTTTTATATTCTGGATCCAGATGACACCGCCGCATAGAATATACTTGTCTGCTGTTATCTGCCCGCCTTTTTCTCTGCAACCGCACAGATTGTGGTATCTCGCCCGGTAAAGGCCTTCCCAGCCACATCATCATAAAAACCTGTATAGCAAAGTCCTGCACTCTCTATCTCCTTTTTCAGAGACTCTCTGCTGTACCGCTGATTCCAAAGATTATAGCAGTGACAATCCTCTTCTGTGACCACCAAATACTGTTCCAGGGTATTGGCTGTCTCCGGATATTTGTAATTGCGCTGGATGAGCACATGAGGCCCGGCTGACCAGAATCCCTCCTCCTGATACTGAACGGTCTCCAGTTCTTGAAAAGGCAGAGTCTCGGTAAAGCCGTCAAGAATAAGAATCCCGTCCTGTTTCAGTGCTCTTTTTATTTTGCCCAATAGAGTTTTCCTGTCCTTTGGAGGCAGTACACCGAAATCACAATAAATCAAGGTTATGACATCAAATGCCTCCTCATAGTCCATTTCTAGATAATTTTTATATTCATATCGGATGTCCCTTTTTGTTTTGGAAGCGTGTTCTTTGGCGTATTAAATGGACCGCCTGGAAAAATCCAGACCTGTAACCTGGAATCCTCTGTCATTAAACAGTTCTGCATAAAGTCCCGGTCCGCATCCCAGATCTAATAGCTTCTTTCCCGCTCCACCCCTGCAGCGCTCTGCAATCCAATCCGCGGATCTTTGTATAAACGCATGCTTCCTGGTCGCCCCTTCCACATCCGGGTCCAGATGTGCCTCCAGCATATATCTGGAAATATTTTCATCATCCCAGAAAGCGGAGGAGCTGGCTTCGTATACCTGTGGTTTTTGTTTCATAAACCCGAATAGTTTCCTGCTGATATTTTCCAAATACTTTCTCCCTGTCCTTTTTTACTGTGTCTATCAGTTTCCATCGCTGCAGTTTGCCGCATCAATGGCGATCACTGTCAGCAGTCCGATCAGTTCATCATCCCGGCAGGCATAGTCGATCACATAAGTGTCTCCCCAATGAAACGGCTCTTTCCTGATATGCATGATCGGACAGCATTCCTGGCAGACATCATAATCCCACTCCAAAAAATCCCCTTCCACTCTCCAGTCATTATAGTCAATCTCATATTTTGGCTTGAACAGCGAAAAACGCTTTTGTATACTCCCCAGAGTCCTGCCCTCCACAATCAGCTCAAATCTGGGCATGACAGTCATCAGCTTCTCTCTCACCATACCCACTTCCTCACCGGTGTCGTGACGGTAAATGTGTATCTTATGGCCAATGGAAAGAAATTCTCCCTTGACGAAATACTTCGGCGTTCCATTCTCATCGTACACATCATAGGTATCCGTCCAGGAAAACACTCTCTGTTTTATCAGTAATTTCATAAATCCATCCTCCGTCTGCACTTTTTTACCATTCAAGCAGCACAGCTCCCCAGGTTAGCCCTGCTCCAAATCCTGACATGACGATCTTGTCCCCCTTTTCCAGCCTTTGATCACGGTTCATCTCATCCAGCAAAATAGGAATACTAGCTGCTGACGTATTGCCGTACCGCTCCAGATTGACAGGAAATTTCTCCTCCCCCTCCTTCAGCCTCTTTGCCACAGACTGGATAATTCTGCTGTTTGCCTGGTGCAGAACATAATATTTTATCTCTGCCTTCTCTGTCCCATTCTTTTCAAGTACCTGCGTGATACACTCCGGCACTTTTTTCACTGCAAATTTAAAGACAGGCTGTCCGTCCATGGCCACATAGTCCGCTTCTTGTGCACCAGGCACCAACAGGTTTTTCATCTGGCGGGCACCGCAGGTAAGAACGCTGTCACCTCTGCCGTCTGACCACTGGACCATATCCATAAACCCGGTTTCATCAGCTTTTACCACAACAGCACCTGCCCCGTCCCCGAACAGCACACAGGTACCTCTGTCCTCCCAGTTGAGGAGCTTAGACATGGTTTCCACTCCGATGATCAGGGCATTTTGATAAATTCCGCTTTTCATATAGGCCTGAACAGTATTGAGCGCAAAAATGAATCCGGAGCATGCCGCGCTCAAATCAAATCCCACGGCCTTCCAAGCCCCGATCTCCTTTTGCACCTGACAGGCAGTATTGGGGAAAAAAGAATCCGGCGTGCAGGTAGCCACTATGATCAGCTCCACATCCGCGGCGTCCATCCCGGCATTCTCCAAAGCACTTTTTGCGGCACGGCATGCCAGAATTGTTGTATTTTCTTCTTTCGCAATTCTTCTCTCCCGGATACCGGTCCGTGTGGAGATCCACTCATCGTTTGTATCTACCACCTTAGACAGATCGTCATTTGTCACAATATTCTCAGGAACTGCACTGCCTGTTCCGATTATCCTAGCTACCATACTCATCCTACCTCTTATTCTATCATATTTTCACCGGTTTGCATCCGGGAATTCACTTAAACCATCAAATAGTTTGATTATCAAATCTTTTCTTTCAAAGTATACTAAGAAAGAGGCCGTTTGTCAACTACACAAACGGCCTCCTGCCTATTATTTATAGTAACCGTTTGCTGTTCGCTTTATATCCAGTTACTATTCATCTTCTTTATAAATTTTCTGTATTTCCTGGGAAAGTTCCCGGCTCAGATCATCCAGGTCGATTCCTGTTCCCACGCCTCTGTATGCAGAGCTGTCCGGCTTTTGCCCGCGGTTATAGTCCTGCTCCCGCAGCTTTGCCATATCCGGGATTTCTCTTGTCTTTTCCCCCGGCTCCTCTGCCTGTCTGCGCGGTGCCTGGGCGCTGTTCTGGTTTCCGCTTCTTTGTTTTCCGCCTGCCTGTCCCCTGGAAGGGGTTCTGCCTGAGGTTGTCTGGTTCCGGTTCTTCTCCGTGGTTTTATATACGGTTTTCTTTTTTGTCTTCTTTTTTCTGCCCGGCAGTGACGGAAGGCTGAATTTCCGTTTCTTCCGGTTAAACAGGGGGTCTCTGCTGCTGCCTCTGCTCTGCTTTTTCTCCCTATTGCGAAGAAGTGGTGCTGCCTGCACCGCAATTCCAAGGAAAGCCAGGATAAGCCCCAGCAGCCAGGTCCCCCCACCGCCGTCTTTGCCTGTCATGGAAAACAGGATCCTGATGGCTCCCAAACCACCGCAGAAGCCTGTGATGCCAATGATCACATACTCCTCATATCCTACTGCCATGGTCGCAGCAAAGATTCCAATGGCAATACAGATGATCCTGCCTGTATTTGTAGGTGCGCTTAAAAAAGAATTGGCCAGCGCATATACAAGACCTGCACACAGCACAAAAATCCCCAGCTTATAGAAGATCCAGGCAAGTGCACCCAGCACTACAGCCCCGGCAATTCCCGCTATCACCGCGTATTTTGCCTCATGCAGAAAATAGTAGCCTGCGATCCCGCCGCCGGCAGCACCAATGATAAACCCAAGGATACTGCCCCAGATCTTCCTGAGCTTGTAGCCCATAAAACAATTCAACAGGGCAAAGACAAGCCCTGCCAGCATAATTCCCGTCGTATACTTTTCCATAACATTCCCATACTGGGAAGTCACAATGTTTAAAATATCTGCCGGATTCATATCGATCACCTTACCCCTTATCTGTTATGTATTCAATCTCCGCCTGCAGTCCCACCTCTGCCCTTTACAGAACTGTGACCAAGGCGCCAGCCACTCTCTCCCCTGAAGCTGTTTTTTCACCACTGCTGTTTACTTTTGCTTTAAATATATATTTTTGATATATCTGAGGGTCTCTTTTTCCCCTTTCTCCGCCAGCATACGGAGGAGGAATTCCAAATCCTCATTTGTCTTCTCATGTACAAACCAGAGCCTCTCCCTGCTTTTTAAAAAATATGCCAGCGGCGCCTGGTCTGTATACGTTCCGGGATTATAGACCCTGGAAGCGCTGATGCGGTCCATGACCATCTCTGCAATGTATTTCTTCGGCATAGGGACACCCTGAATGACTGTGTCGCAGTTCACTCCGTAGTCCACCCAGTGCTCAAAATGATGTTTATTCCTTCCATAGTGATGGATCCAGGAGGTAGAGAGCCCTGTGTCTTCCCTCTCCGCATTATTTGGACTTCTGTTGCCCTGATAATACCTGCATCCAACTGAAAACTCTGTCCAGGAATACTTTGACAGGTCATGCAGCAATCCCTGTCGGTACAGACCTATTTTAAAACAGTAGCGCATGACCAGCAGCTTATGGCTGGTAATTGTCTTGAAATGTGCCCATATATGCATTACGCTGTTTCCTGCTTTCCGATTAATATTGCAATAGTTCTCGACGGCACCTCCACAGCGCTTTTACCCTTTCCCTTCTGCTTTGCCGTCTTCACATCTGCCTCTGTAAAAACCTGATCCTCCTGCCTGCTGGTGCTCACTACGAATTTCCACACAGCTCCTTTCGGAAGATTAGGCAATGCAAATTCATGGGGCATCCAGTGCAGGTTGTAAGCCACAAATAAAAACTCTTTCTCCTGCTTCCCATAATCTCCGCAGTACATCATCCCCAGATGCCGCAGATTTCTCTCACAGGGCGCATACCAGGCCTGTGCCCCGTGGTAGGACAGGTCAGGATAGCCAAGTGCCCTGTAGTCCACACCTTTGAGTTCCTCCTGCATGTGCAGAATATAGTATTTCTTTCTGAAGGCAATGGCCTCTTTTACAAATTCATACAGCGCCTGATTGGATCTGAAGGCGCTCCAGTCAACCCATCCGATCTCATTGTCCTGGCACCAGGCATTGTTGTTTCCCTTCTGGGAATTTCCAAATTCATCCCCCTGAAAGATAAGCGGTGTTCCCTGGCTCAGCAGAAGCAGCAAAAAGGCATTCTTAAGCTGCTGCAGCCTGAGTCCCCTGACTGTTTTTTTCCTGGTCGGACCCTCAGCTCCACAGTTCCAACTGCAGTTATATTCCATGCCGTCCCTGTTGTCCTCTCCATTGTCCTCATTGTGCTTCTCGTCATAGGACACCATATCCATCATGGTAAATCCATCCTGATCCGCCAGATAATTGATGATCCCCGTCTCTTTTGGATTCCTCCGGTTCCGGTAGATGAAATCCTCCAGCATGTTCTCATCACTTTTCAGGAGATGGCGCATGCAGTAGAGGAATCCTTCGTTGTACTCCGCCACATTCTTGAAGGAAGGTACCTTCCCCTGGTACAAATAGCCGCCGTCCACATCGTGAAAGAAAAGCTTCGTTCTGGTCAGCAGGGCATCTTTTACCAGAATCTCCTGGCAGATACCGCTGCCCATCAGATGAAATCCATCCACATGGTACTGCAGCTTCCAGTAATGCAGGATATCCAGCATTACAGAGGGGCTTACTGAACCGTCAAAATAAAACTCCATCAAACATTCCATCCCTGCCTTGTGAAGGGACTCCACCAGATGAGAAAATTCCCTCATAGGGCGGTCTGTGGCACAAAAAGATGCCTTGGGCGCAAAATAACTGGCCTCTCCTGTATATCCCCAGCAGTTTATCTGCTTAGGCGCACTGTCCTCGAAGACACCACTCTTGCCGCCATTTTTCTCATAGGCACTGCTTAGGCGGGCATAGGGATGTTCCGGCCGTCTCTCACTGCTCTGTTCCCTTGCTGTCTCCCTGTAATCATAGGCCGGCATCAAGAGCACTGCTGTGACACCCAGATTTTTCAGATATTCTATCTTCTGTTCCAGGCCTTTAAATGTTCCTTTTAAACGTACCCCGGAATTTTTCTGCATGGTATATTCCCGCACCTGCAGCTTATATATAATGGAATCTGACAGCGAATAAGATTTAAAATCGCCATCCTGCCATCTGTATTTCTCTCTTCGGAAACTGCACCGGATAATGTCTGTCTCTTCACTTTTGGGCTGTCCGAACCGGCCTGTACCGGACAGGCAGACCGCGTAAGGGTCCTGTATCACTTTATTGCCGATACGGTAATTATACTCATACCTGTCAGGGGAAATACCTTCTATACAGACAGAAACCATATTTCCTATCCTTTTTTCTTCTGAAAGGGGAATCTCCTTCACCGGCATTTTCTCCCCTGTATGGTACAGAAGAAGGAAAGCCTCCTCCCCATCCGGAACAGAAACTGTAAACTGATACCCTTTTTCTGTCCTGGCAACTCCCGGTTTTCCCGGATATACCGGCAAAGCTTGTATCTCCTTTGATGCCTCGTCTATTCTCTTCGTCAAGCTGTCCACCTCATTTCAATTTCTCTTGTTCCGAACACAGGACCTCCATCCTGTCATGCACTGCCGGCGCGTCCTGCTCATCTGTCATGGTTATGATCGTGTCACTGGCCATTAATATAGTACGCCCTTTTGGGATCAGCTCTGTGCCGCTCCTCTGCACAGCCACCAGAAGGCAGTTTTTCGGCCATTCAATCTGCTGTACCATTTTATTTTGAAGCTCGCAGTTATGACGGACCACAAACTCCTGTAATATTTTTTCTCCTGTTTTCTCCGGCACATGCTCGCCCCGCTTTCTCAGCAGGTTTTCCAGAAGGCTCTCATAAATAGGCTGTGATTTCACAGCGGTTGCCACCAGAAAAGCTACAATAGACACTAAAGACAGAGACAGCATCTGGCTCACGCTGCCTGTCATCTCAAAGATCAGGATAATACCTGTAATAGGCGCCCGCACGATGGCCGTAAAATACCCGGCCATTGCCAGCATGATCAGATTGTTCAGATAAGCCGCGTCAAGTCCCAGGTACTGCACTGCAAAGGTTCCGTATGCTCCGCCGATCAAGGCCCCCAGTACCAACAGAGGAAAGAAGATTCCTCCCGGCGCACCGGACCCAAATGAAATGACAGAAAATAACAGTTTCATCACAAAAAGCAGAAGGATGGTGGTAAACATCGCATTGCCCTCTGTGATAATATCAATAATGTTATGCCCGCTGCCCAAAATCTCCGGCATGATAAACCCCAGGGCACCTGCCAGCAGAAACGGAATGAGAAGTCTGGTCGTCTCAGCTCTCTTTCCCTGTATCTTTCCAAATAAAGACTGCACAAAAAGCGTCATCTTATTATAGAAAGCTCCCATCACTCCCAGGATGATTCCCAGAACGATAATATGTCCGTAATACTTCGCCGGAATAGAGCCTGTTATCTCAAACTGAAAGACAGAACGGAATCCCAGAAACCTGGAGGATATGTAATCTGCCGTAATAGACGCTGTCATGACAGACACCAGCACAGACACTGAAAAATTCTTGTGGATCTCCTCCAGAGAAAACATTACGCCTGCCAGCGGCGCATGGAATGCAGCCGAAAGACCTGCGCTGGCACCGCAGGTAAGAAGGAACTTTTCTTCTGTCTTGCTCCTGTCCAGTATCTTTGATACTGCCTTTCCTGCCATAGCTCCAATCTGTATGGAGGGACCCTCTCTTCCAAGTGACAGCCCTGCAAACAGTGACAAAAAACCTCCCAGAAATTTTGCAGGCAGCACTCTCCACCAGACCTGATTTAACTTTCCTGCCATCTCACCTTCCACCTGTGGAATACCACTCCCGGAGATGAATGACTCATATTTTACCAGACGCCCTACAATACAGGCCAGAATAAACAGAACCAAAAACCAGCATCCCGCGATCAGGGGATACTTTCTTCCATATTCAAGGACAAGATTCATACCCCTGCCCGCATACTCCAGAAGCACTCTGTATAAAAGCACCACAAGTCCGGCCACGATCCCCACTAAAAAGCCTTCGGCTGTCAGAATGGACTTAAAATGCTCTGCTCTCTTGATCACATAGGAAGTGTCCCGCTTCACAATGATTCCTCCCTCTTTGATACCTCGTACGCAATCGCCGGGAACCCCAGCGATTCTCTTGTCTTCTTCTGAAGACTACTCTCATTATACGTGTGACCCCATAAAAATGCAATCGCCAATTCGTAACTGTTGCAATCTTTTCTTTAATCTGATAGTATGAAAGCAGTCCAAATGCAGTGTTTTGCCGTATTTGGAAAACCGAGAGGTGAGAGTTTGGCAGGCCTGCGCATCTGCTCTGCTGAACCCTTATACTGAAAGAAAAGAAGAGAGGTAACACATATGAGTGAAGAAACATTCACAGCAAATATCGGCGGCTGCGACCCAAGCGACTGCGCTTCCTGCAGCTCAAACTGCTCCAGCGCCGGCAAAGGTTCCATTCCCAGGGTTCCAAACCCCACGATCAAACTGACCCTGGAAGACAACACCGTTCTGGAGTGCGCAGTGCTCACCACATTCCCGGTGGAAGACTTCGGTGAGTTTATTGCCCTTGTTCCCCTCGACAAGGACGGTAAGAGCACATCAGGAGAGACTTATCTGTTCCGCTACGCGGAAGACGAAGAGGGCAATCCTGTAGTGACCAATATTGAACGGGAGGATGAGTACATGGCTGCCGCAGAGAGTTTCCATGAATTTATTGCCGGTCTTCCCAGTGAACAGGATATGGAAGAAAAAGAGTAACAATGATGGTAACTGTAAAGATACCGTACCGTTACAAATAATCTCCTGCGGAGGATCTGCCATGCATGATTTTAAAATCTGGGACAGCCATGTTCATCTCTTTCCCCCTGAGATTTACCAGAACTGGGAGAAATACGCTGTCAGGGACAACTGGTTTGCCCTTCTCACAAAAAAGCCGGAAAACGGCAAGGGAACCGAAGAAGCCTGGGCCAATGCCGAGGAAGCTCTGGAATGCGCAGACAAAGCCGGCATTTACGGTCTTGTCATGCAGGGGTGGTACTGGAATGACGAAGGCCTGATGACCATGCACAACGATTACATGGCTGACATGATGAAACGCCATCCCGACAGACTGAAAGGCTTTATTTCCATCAATCCCAAATTCCGCGAAAAAGCCATCTCCGAAATTGAGCGGTGTGCCAAACTGGGCTTCACCGGTATCGGAGAGCTGGGTCCCGGGGGAAACGGATATGATTTTGAAGATCCCGATCTTATAGACGTTCTCGAGTGCGCACAGCATTATGGTCTTGCCGTATGCATCCACTGCGGAGAACCGGTGGGCCATGCCTATCCGGGCAGGGATTTTACAAGCCTTGCCCCCATTCCAGGGCTGGTGAAAAAATACCCGGATTTAAAGCTTATTTTAGCACATATGGGGGGCGGACTGCCCTTCTATGAAATGAATCCAAAATACAGCGGAAAGTTTGAAAATGTATATTATGACACAGCCGCCAATCCCCTGCTCTACCACATCCGAAGCTTTCGGGCTGTCATCTCCATGATCGGCAGCAAACGGCTGCTTTTCGGAAGTGATTTCCCGCTGCTCCTCTATCCCTCCAAATGCAGGGAGATGGATTTCTCCATGTTTGTGGAGGATATCAGAGAACATGCGGGACTTACACAGGAAGAGTGGAATGATGTGATGGGGGATAATCTGCTTCGGTTTCTGAAATAATGAAATGGATTCCATGAATTGCCAGCCGGAAGAATACAAGTATATCCGGCTGGCGCTTTTTGTTTTGTCATATTGCGCAGATGGGATTTCCCCAAATTTCTGCGCTTTTACTGGACTATCCGCACGAATATCGAACAGTTCCGCTTAGATTTATTATTTCTGCAGGAGTTCTTTGATCCGCTCCAGCGGAATATCTAACTTTTCTGCAACTACTTCCGGGGGAAGAATGTCAAGAAAACGAACCGCCGCATTTTCCAGACCCATCTGTTTTCCCCGCTGTTCGCCTATTTGTTCGCCTTTTCGCTCACCTTTTCGCTCACCTTCTTTTTTTGCATCTTCAGTCAACATACTGTACAGCCATGTCATACTAAGCACCTCCTTAATCTCTTCCAATTCCTCTTTTTTCAGGAATTTTTCCGCCAACGTGTACAAAATAGATTCCGTTTTCTTTAGTTCCTGCGTTGCCTCCTGGCCGGCAGTAAGCCGAAAAGCCCGCTCAATCTTGTCTTTCTGGGAAAGTTCGCCTCCTAATACGGGAAGCAGAGAAAGCTTTGCCAAATCTTTTCGTGATAGTTTCCTGCCCTCTCCCTGTTTCTTTTCCAGTTTTCTTAGAAGTTTGTCACCATCTCTGTCAGACAACATGACAGGGACCACTTTATAAGTGTTTTTACCACATTTCATAGCTGTCACAGGATGTTTTACGCTGCCGCTATATATAACATAGGTAACAACATCCATTCCAAACTGATAGCTGATAATACTCTCATAAAGCCGGAACCGCCTCATATCCTCGATTCCTCCATCCCTGCTCTGGAACTCCAGATGGCCGCAGGAGTCATCTTCCATGATCAGATTCAAATCCTCATAGAATTTTTTTAGTTCCAGATGGATACTCTCTGTGGGAGCTATCCCTCTGACCTTCTGCTTCACGCCCGCCATAGGCAGCAGTTCCCTGGCAAAGAAAGACACTGCGGTCTTCATAGCCTTATCTTCATGTTCCGAATGGACAGGGAACTTCTGACGCACAGCGGACGGCCTGGATTTTTTCACTGTACCTCCTTACAGGCACTCTGAGAAAGCATCCGCTTACACAGCATCGCATTTGTAAATATATACAGACATATTATGTCTTTTTCTATACTATAGCAAATTATTATTTTGCAGGCAACGGTTTTACCATGATTTTTATTTTTTAATTGTTTAATTTTTTATTTCAATGAGATTTTGTCCTGAACCGGACATATAAGACTTTTATTATGAAAGATAAATAAGAAAAGTATAGCAAAGCGGATAATCTAAACAGAGAATACCGTTGTCTGAAAAAGGTGCTGCGCTGCTGTTATAAACAGTATATGAAAAAACCGGATAAAAAACAAGAGTTATTTTCCGGTTCCTGTATTTTACAGCAGCAGCTATTTTTGTTCACAGCCGCTGTCCCGCCAGGTATTGCCTGCAAATGCAAGGCAATACCGAGGCAGCTATCTGAATCACCACTGGATCTCCACGGAACCTTCTCACTCTGCCAGGCTTGGAATCTCCACCTGTATCTCCACATCTCTGCTGTAATCCACATTGTCAAGATGAAAACCGAACATGTGATAGAAATCTTCCCAGTACCCTTCAATATCAGAAAGCTGTTCCACATTCTCTGTATTTACTTCCTTCCAGCAGTCCATAACCGCATCCTGTACCTGAGGCGCCAGTTCCCAGTCATCCATGCGGATGCGTCCCTGCTGGTCTGTGGGGATCTCCTCCTGAAAGAGTTTGTCATGGAACAGACGTGAAATCTGCTCAATGCATCCCTCATGTGTTCCCTGCTCTTTCATCACCTTATAGAGAATGGCAAAATAAAGGGGCACAATGGGGATTGCTGCGCTGGCCTGTGTCACAAGGGCTTTATTCACAGAAATATATGCGCATACACCGGGATGCTTTTCCTGTATCCTGCCTGCGGTTTCTGTCAAATGCTTTTTCGCCTGTCCGATGGTTCCTTCTGTATAAATAGGATAGGTCAGTTCCGGACCGATGTAAGAATAAGCCACTGTCACAGCGTTGTCAGAGAGCACACCGGCATTTGTCAGGGCATCCATCCAGTCCATCCAGTCCTCACCGCCCATAACTTTGATCGTACCTTCCAGTTCCTCTTCATTAGCGGCTTCTACTGTCTTTGTCACGATGGTATTGTTTCTCAAATCCAGGCTCTTCTCTGTAAAAGCACCGGTTGTGGTCTTTAACGTGGAAGACCAGGTTTTATTATCTGCAGTAGTCCTTCTGGGTGCTGCCAGACTGTAGATCACCATATCCACCTGACCCAGATCCGCTTTGATCATCTCAATGGCCTGCTGCTTTACTTCTGTTGAAAAGGCATCTCCATTGATGGATTTTGCGTAGAGTCCCTCCTCCTTCGCAAACTTTTCAAAAGCTGCCGTATTATACCAGCCCGGTGTAGCAGTCCGCTTGCCGGAAGACGGCTTTTCAAACATAATACCAATGGTAGACGCCTGACATGCAAAAGCTGCCGTGATTCTGCTTGCCAGCCCGTATCCTGTGGAAGCACCGATCACCAGCACCTTTTTCGGTCCACGCACCTCTCCTTTTCCCTTTACGTACGCGATCTGCCTTTTCACATTTTCCCTGCATCCTTCCGGATGTGCTGTTGTACAGATAAATTCCCTTACCTTTGGTTCAACGATCATTTCCCTATCCTCCGACTTTCTAATATCTTAAAGCTGAAAATTCTTTCCACTTACTTTTATCTTCTAATAGTTTGATTACCAAAGTATATTATCATAAATACACATGAAATGCAACCCGGTAATTTTATTCTGTTTCCCTATTGACAAAGCGACACTAGTGTCGCATAATTAAAACCAACACATATACCGCAAATGAGGTGATACCCAATGGGGACAAAAGGAGAAAAGACAAAACGGATTATCTGTGAGAATGCCTTCCAGTTGTTTGCAGAAAAAGGCTTTAAGGACGTAACCATGAAGGATATCTGTGAAAAGACAGGACTCAGCCGCGGCGGCCTCTACCGTCATTATGAAAATACCGGCCAGATTTTCCTGGAGATCATCCGTGTACTGATGGCAGACCAGCAGAACGAATTTGAGGAGAAAATAAAAAAGAACACTCCAGCACGCCAAATCTTATGTCAAGTGCTGGACCGCTATGAGGGAGAAATGATTGACAGCCAGCATTCTCTCAGCATTGCAATCTATGAGTTTTTCAGCAGTCCTTCTATATCTAAAAGCAGCAATTCCATTCAGCAGCAGTATGAGGCCTCAAAAGAGACGTGGACTGCCCTCATCCAATACGGGATACAGACAGGCGAATTCTGCCCGGTGGATCCGGAAGCCGTCTATGACCTGATCGTATTTTCTTATCAAGGTGTCCGTATGTACAGCAGACTCATGGAAATAGACGACGCCATACCGAAACGGATCACCAGCCAGATCAAATCTCTGTTATTGATAGAAAGGAAGGAAAAATGAAAACAGTATTTTACAGAAATGAACTTTTGGACCGGGCCTTTATAAACCCTTCAGATGCAGTAGACCCTATACCCGGTTTTCCCAAAATTTGTGTATCCACATATTCACGGAAGATCATCGAGAAATTCGCCTCCCTTGACGGTGTGCAGATCATCGCACATCTGTATACCGCCAACGGATGCACACCTATCTATAAAATTTCATATAGGGGCAGGGAGATAGCCTTTTATATGTCCCTGGTAGGCGCCCCCGCATGTGTCTGCGGTTTTGAGGAGGCCGCCGCCATGGGCGCTGAAAAATTTGTATTCTTTGGCTGCTGCGGTGTCCTGGATGACAAGGCTGTGGAAAACCGGCTTATCGTCCCCACCGGAGCCGTACGGGATGAGGGAACCAGTTACCACTATCTCCTGCCCTCAGAAGAAATACAGCCTGACAGCCACTCCACAGATATATTGAAGTCATGCATGGAAAAGTGCGGATATCCCTATGTCTGCGGCAGGATTTGGACAACAGACAGTATATACCGGGAAACACCTCAGGAAATCGCCGCCTGGAGAGACAGCGGATGCATCGGCGTGGAAATGGAATACTCTGCCCTTCTGGCAGCGGCAAGGTTCCGCGGTCTACCGCTGATCCAGTTCTTCTACGGGGCTGACAATCTGGACTGTCCCACATGGCAGCCCCGGGATCTGACTGACTGGGGTCTAAATGGCGCTGAAAAATATATGGCCCTGGCCTTTGAATGTGGTTTGGCCATGTAAATAAGAGTCCGGTTCCCAAACAGAACCGGACTCTTATTATGACTACTCGTAACTGTAAGGATACTGAGCAGTTACTAATAAATTTATTTTGTTGTACTTCCAAATCCTCCGTTTCTGACTTCACACACATCGTCATCAACGGTAATTCCGTATTCCACAAAGATTCCCTGTGCAAAGCCGGTGCCGGCCTCCACGCACACTGTTTTTCCTTCGTTGGAATCGTTGGTTATCTTTACAAAGATATGGCCCTCATTGTCTGAGTAAAAATAATCGCTGTCGATAATGCCAACTGTATTGTTGAGCTGCAGACGGTATTTGAATCCCAGCCCGCTTCTCGGATACAATTTGAGTACCCATCCTTCATCCATCTCAGCCCGGACCCCTGTGGGGATTTTTACGGTCTCACCCGGTTTCAGTTCAAAAGAGAGGGGGCTGTAAAAATCATACCCGGCACTCCCCGCAGTTGCTCTCTTAGGAAGCTGGATACTGTCATATACTGCTTGGATCTCCGCCTCTGTGGCTTTGTCAAAGGTATCTTTCCATCCTTTTGCAAACTGTTCTCTGCTCACTTTATGAAACTTTGCTATTCTTCTCATGTTCATCTCCTGTATGTTATTTTTATCTACTGTCTCAAAGTAAAATCCCTAAATGCTTACTCATGCAGCACCACGCTGCCCTCCTCCAGGGATTTCTGTACGTCGATCACCCTCTGATTGGAGCTTCCCTTCCATTTTAGGGCAATGTCTTTCTTCTCTGTGTCGAATCTGCCGTCTACCAGCACGTCCAGGTACCTGAGTATCTCTTTTCCCTGAAGCTCCTCCCACAGATATCCGGTATAAAGCCATATGGTCTTGGCCGGATATTTTTCCTTGATCTCTTTTGCAAGTGCTGTCACTTCCGGCACATTTTGAAAATAAAGGGGATCTCCCCCGGAAAATGTGATTCCGGATATGTAGCTTTTACCCAATTGTTCAAAAAGCTCTTCTTTTGCCGCCTCATCAAAGACAAGACCGCTTTGGGGGTCCCAGGTAATGGGATTTTGACAGTCTTTACAGCAATGGGAACAACCGGATACCCATAAAACCACCCTCAGTCCGTCCCCGTTCAGCATGTCATCTTTTGTGATATTGTGATACCTCATAAAGTTTCCCTCCTACCGAATATGCGTGACACCTAAATGTGTCCCTATATGTCCCTATTTTTGCAGCAAATGCTGTATGATAAGATAGGAAAAGGGAGAACCGGCAGCCCAAACAGCAGGCAGCCTGACTCTCCCCTCAATATTTTAACGAATTACTGTGCGTCCTTCGGCACGTCCTTGATGCTGAAGCTGATCCTTCCCATCTTGTCCTTGCCCATGCAGATTACCTTTACCTTGTCGCCAAGTGTCAGGACATCCTCAACACGGTTGATCCTCTCTTTGGCAATTTTAGAGATATGAACCATACCTTCTTTGCCGGGAGCAAATTCTAAGAATGCACCGAAATCTTTGATGCTCACAACCTTGCCTGTGTAAATCTGGCCTTCCACAAAATCAGTAGTGATCACTTTCACATAATGAAGAGCCTTATCCATCATCTTCTGATCTGTGCCGCAGACAGAAACTGCACCTGTGTCATCTATATCGATCTTAACACCTGTCTCGTCGATAATGGCATTGATGGTTTTTCCTCTCTGGCCTACCACGTCACCAATCTTCTCCGGATCGATCTGGATCTGGATGATCTTCGGTGCGTACTCATTCACATGATCTCTGGGAGCTGGAATACATTTCTCCATAACTTCTGACAGGATGTACTCTCTGGCTTCTTTTGTTGTGGCAATGGCTTCCTCAATGATAGGCCTTGTCAGTCCGTGGATCTTAATATCCATCTGGATAGCAGTGATACCGTCATGTGTACCGGCCACCTTAAAGTCCATATCTCCGAAGAAGTCTTCAAGACCCTGGATATCTGTCAGTACAATATAATCATCATCTGTTTCACCTGTCACCAGACCACAGGAGATACCAGCTACCGGTTTCTTAATAGGAACACCTGCTGCCATCAGGGACATGGTGGATGCACAGATACTTGCCTGTGAGGTAGAACCATTGGACTCGAAAGTCTCTGATACGGTACGGATCGCATACGGGAACTCCTCTGTTGTGGGGAGTACAGGAACCAGCGCACGCTCTGCCAGTGCACCATGGCCGATCTCACGGCGTCCCGGTCCTCTGGAAGGCTTCGTCTCACCTACAGAGTAGGACGGGAAATTATAATGGTGCATATAGCGTTTGCTTGTCTCAAATTCGTCCAGTCCGTCCAGTCTCTGGGCCTCGGAAAGAGGAGCCAGTGTTGTGATGGTACAAATCTGAGTCTGTCCACGAGTAAACATGGCGGAACCGTGTACGCGCGGAATCAGGTCTGTCTCTGCTGCCAGAGGACGGATCTGTTTGATCTCACGGCCATCCGGACGCTTATGGTCTTTCAGGATCATCTTGCGGACTGTCTTTTTCTGATACTGGTAAACAGCATCTGGAACCAGGGCCAGCCACTCTTCGTTCTCAGCAAAAGCCTCTTCCAGCTTCTCTGTAATGGCACGGATGTTGCCCTCTCTGGTCTGCTTGTCATCTGTAAATACAGCTTCTTCCATGGCTTCCGGTGTCACGATCTCCTTGATCGCAGCAAACAGCTCTTCCGGAACTGCACAGCTCTCGTAAGTGTGTTTTTCTTTTCCGCACTCTGCCACGATCTTATCAATAAATGCAATAATCTCACGGTTCACTTCATGAGCCAGGAAAATTGCCTCGATCATCTTGTCCTCCGGAATTTCATTGGCTCCGGCTTCGATCATGATAACTTTTTCTCTTGTAGATGCAACTGTAAGCTGCAGGTCTGAGATGTCCTTCTGAGCAAGTGTGGGGTTCACCACCAGCTCTCCATTGATCATTCCGATCATGGTTGCCGCACACGGGCCGTCAAAAGGGATGTCAGAGATACAGGTTGCAATAGAGGACCCCAGCATGGCAGCAACTTCAGGGTTACACTCAGGGTCTACAGACATTACCATATTGTTCAGAGTTACATCATTTCTGTAATCCTTTGGGAACAGCGGACGCATAGGGCGGTCGATCACACGTGAGGTCAAGATGGCATGTTCACTTGCTTTTCCCTCTCTTTTGTTAAATCCTCCCGGAATCTTACCGACTGCGTATAATTTTTCTTCGTACTCAACACTCAAGGGGAAGAAGTCAATTCCTTCTCTTGGTTTGTCAGAAGCAGTCGCTGTTGATAAAACGGTGGTCTCACCGTAATGCATGAATGCCGCGCCGTTTGCCTGCTTGGCCACACGGTCAACATCAACGGTCAGGGTTCTGCCTGCAAGTTCCATGGTAAAACTTTTATACATATTATATCTCCTTTTCATTCTTCGGCGTTGCGCTGTCCGAAACAACTGAAAAATGCGTTTCCCCACAGGAAATACCCTTTTCAGTGGTCTCGGTTCCAGTATCTTCGCCGTGATAAAATGGGGCGGAATACTCCGCCCCTAGGTTTGACTGATTATTTTCTAAGACCTAACTTCTCGATCAAAGCACGGTATCTCTCAATATCAGTTTTCTTCAGATAAGCAAGTAAACCACGTCTCTGACCTACCATTTTTAGAAGACCTCTTCTGGAATGATGATCCTTGTGATTTGTTTTTAAGTGCTCTGTCAGTTCCTCGATCCTTGCTGTTAAAACTGCAACCTGCACTTCCGGTGAACCTGTGTCGCCCGGTGTTCTTGCATATTCTGCCATGATAGCTTGTTTCTTTTCTTTAGAAATCATTGTATGTTCCTCCATATTTTTTTATAATCGCCTCTGATTAAGAAACGGTCGGAGTTTCCAATTCCTGAATCAGGGCTGTACTCATACTTGTTCAGTATAGCATAACGGTTCTTAGTTGTAAAGATACATTTTCAGAAAAAACGTGCGCCCCAGACAGCCTGTTCCCTGTACAGATTAGATACTTTAATACCTGTGGCTGAACTGCTGGCATGTACCACCTGGCCGTCGCCGATATACATCACCACATGATAAATATAACCGTTTTCCGCGTAAAAGATCAAGTCTCCGGGAAGCGCTTCCTCCACGGATATCCTCTGCCCCGCATTTGCCTGGTCAGCCGCCACCCTCGGAAGCTCTACCCCAAAGTTGCTGTAAAGGGTCTGCACAAATCCGGAGCAGTCCGCACCGTTAGTCAGGCTTGTCCCACCCCAGACATAGGGATTCCCCACGAACTGAAGGGCATAATCCACAAGGGAAGTGCGTAAATCCAGGGGATTGATGACAGGCACCGGCTCCGGGTCATCCACAGGATATGCCAGTACCGGCTCTTCTAGTCCTGTGATCTCCATGTAATCCGCCTCATCGGTACCAAACATGTCCAGATACAAGTTGCATACATATCCCGTCATTTCCCCTGAACTGATATAGGACCATTCCCCCTCTGTACTCTCCACATAACAAAGCCCGTCTTTAGGAAGCTTGCCGATGATCGCTGTATCTGTGCCGGCCCCTTCCCTGATATTCAGACAGGTGTCCACATCTGCCACTGCGCAGCACTGCTCTACAGGCACATTCTCTGCCGGTTCCGCCACTACAGGCACTGCTGTCAGAAGGATACCGGTTCCTGCCAATGTATAACTGATTTTTTTCATAAAATTCCGCATAAAATACTCCTTTTCAAAGAAACCATTCATTACTTCCTGCCGGGTCATTCCCACGGCCAGACGCAAAAAGCCCGCGGCTCATCTGCCGCAGGCTTTTTCTTTGGTATTCAGTACAATAAAAACGTATCTTTTATTGTATTATAGAGTATTGCCTGTATTTTACGATTTTATTACGATTCCATTACGATTCTCTTATCTTCCTCTGGTTCTTCGTCCAGGATCGAGAACGCAATGTTGGTTGCATGGTCAGCCACACGTTCCAGACCTGAGATCAGATCCGAATAGATCATGCTGGCGTCCGGTGTACATTCATTTTTTGTAAGACGCTGGATATGGGTCTCCTGGAGATGTCTCTCCATCTCGTCAATGCTGTCCTCTAATTCCAAGATCTCCTGGAGATGCTTCTGGCTGTTATGGGAGAACATGTCCATGGAGTAGGTCATGATCCTGATAACCTTGTCCATCATTTCAGCCAGCTCCTTCTGGGCTGCCGGACTGAACTCAATATTCTTCTCCCTGCGCTCAATGGCTGAATCCGCCACATTTTCCGCATGGTCTCCGATCCTCTCAATATCGTTCACCACATGGAAGAGACCGCCAATGCTCTTGATATCATCAATGGGCAGTGTACTCTGGTTGATCGCGATCAGATAATCCGTGATGGCATGATTCATATAATCAATTTGTTTTTCCACCCGGTAAACCTCTGCGATCTCATTCTCATCCATAGTGATCAGCGCATTCATAGCCCTGTTTAAATTGGTGATAGCCATATTGCCCATTCTCTCCAGCTCTTTTGTAGCTTCCACTACAGCCGTGCTGGGAGAAAACACATTGGTGGGTCCTATGTATTCCAGCTTGAAACCGCTGTCTGACACCTCTTCGTCCTTTCCGGGTACAAACAGATATGTCATCTTTACTATGGCACCGGAGAACGGCAGTAAGATCAGCACCTGGAAAACTTTGAACAGAGTATGGGCATTTGCCACACTCCGCCCTATGTTGCCTCCGGAAAGTGTGGTGATCATATTCTCTACCCAGTTCTCTCCAACCAGAAGCAGAACTGCCATGATAACGGTACCGATCACATTAAACAGAAAGTGGATCAGTGCCGCCCGCTTCGCGTCTTTGTTTCCATTCAGGCTTGCAAGCAGCGCGGAAGTACATGCACCGATATTACATCCCAAAATTATGTAGAAACAGATTCCCAGTGGAAGCAGCCCCTGCTGTGCCATCAAAAGAAGTATGCTGACCGTCACCGATGAGCTCTGGATAATGGCAGTGATCAAAAATCCGATGAAAATACCCAATAACGGATTTTTCAGATTAGAGAGCAGACTGATGATAAATGGTGATTCCTTCAGGCCTGCCATGCTTCCCGACATAAGCGAGAGTCCCATGAACAGCACACCAAAGCCCAGAATAACCTCACCGACTTTTTTCACCTTTTCCTTCTTGCAGAACATGACAATGATCACACCCAGCATCAGGAACACCGGGGCGATCTGGGAAAGGTTAAAAGCTACCAGCTGTGATGTGATGGTGGTACCGATATTGGCTCCCATGATCACACCTGCTGCCTGGAACAGATTCATCAGACCTGCATTTACAAAGCTGACTACCATTACTGTAGTCGCACTGGATGACTGGATAATGGCACAGAAAATCATACCGAACAGCATTCCCACAAACTTGTTCTTTGTAAAGAAAGCCAGAAAACTACGCATTTTTGCTCCTGCGGCCTTCTCAATGCTGTCACTCATCACCCGCATGCCGTACAGGAACAACCCTAAACCGCCTATCAGCGTCAAAATGTTTCCTACGTTCATTCTTATCTCCTTGGTAAAAAAGATTTCGTTATAAACTATAATAGAAAATCTGAGGTTTGTCCATCATTATTTGTCAAACGCCTTGAAAAATTCTCGACCTTTTTGGACATCCACATCCAATTGTCCCTTTAATTCCTGAAGGGAGCCGAACTTTCTCTCTGGTCTCAGATAACGATAAAAACGCACCTCCGCGTCCTGTCCGTACAAGTCCTCATCGCAGTCAAACAGGTATGTCTCCACACCCAGAAAATGTTCTGCCACGGTGGGCTTATACCCTACGTTGGTAATTCCCTGGTACATTTTTTCCCCAATGCGGGAGCGGGTGATATAGACGCCGTTGGGCGGCAGCTTTTTACAGACCGGGGGGATCAGATTTGCAGTGGGAACCCCTATGGTCCGTCCAAGCTGCCTTCCATGTACGATCTCACCTCTGGTAAAATACGCATACCCCAGAAGCTCGTTGACCTTTTCCATATTTCCTTTTTCCAGCTCCTCCCGTACATAGGTGCTGCTGATCTCCCGATCCCCGTCTTTTAATTTTTCCACTACATCCACAGTAAAACCGTAAGTTTTTCCCATTTGAGCCAAAAGCCCGGGGGAACCCGCCCTGTCATGCCCGAATCTGAAATCAGGGCCCACAGCCAGGTATTTTACATGCAGACGGTTCACCAGGAATTCTTTTACAAACTCCTCAGCTTCCATGTGCATAAGCTCATCTGTAAAAGGGCACTCCACCAGAATATCCATGCCCCGCTCACAGGCCAGCTCCTCCCGCTCCTCATTGGTCAGAAGTCCCTTTGCAGGGGTATGTAGAAGCCTCACCACAGGTGACACGTCAAAAGTAAAGATAACCGCCTTACAGTTATCTTCTTTTTTTTCCCATATGCAGTTCATGAGCTTCTGATGTCCTCTGTGCAGCCCGTCGAATTTTCCAAGGGTGACCGCACTTGTCTCCCCCTCGCCAAGCCTTGGCACATCTGTTGTATATATCATGGTGTCTCCTTTCTGCTCTCCGCAAAATCCTCCGGGGTGCAGAACATGGTAATCAGCCGAAACTGTTTTTTCTTCTCTTCAAATTCATACAGGCCTATAAACCGCTGCCCGCTGTCATACATACGGACTCTGGTGCCGTCTTCCATCTCATCTTCGGCCGGAACAGCATTCCCGTTGCGGAGCATCTTGTCAAAACGCGCCGGCGCGTGTACCTCCCCATATTCGGAAAACATCTGCTCAATTGTAACAACATGAGACAAAACAGTACCTTCTTCCACAGCTTTTTCAACCTCTGAAAGCCTCAATGCATCCTCCACGCCGAAACGCTCCACACGGGTGCGCAGGAGGCTCTGCATACAGCCGCCGCATCCCAGCTTTTGGCCGATATCATGGCACAGAGTTCTGATATAGGTGCCTTTTGAACAGGTCACAGTAAACCGTACGAAAGGAAGATCCATCTCCAATATGTCTATGCTGAAAAACTCCACACGCCTGGGCTTTCTCTCTATTTCTTTTCCTTCCCGGGCAAGCTCATAAAGCTTTCTGCCGTTTACCTTTAAAGCAGAATACATAGGAGGGATCTGCTGCTGCTCTCCCAGAAAGCCCTGTATACAGGAGCTTACCTCCGAAGGCGCAGCCGTAACCTCTCTCTTTTCAAGAACAGTGCCTGTCATGTCCTGAGTATCTGTGGTGATCCCCAAGCGCAGCACCGCCTCGTATGTCTTCCTTTTATCCGTCAGAAGATCACACAGCTTTGTGGCCCTTCCCAGACATACCGGAAGAACACCCTCGGCATCCGGATCCAGTGTACCTGTATGGCCTATTTTCTTTTGTCTTAAAATGCCCCGAAGCTTTGCCACAACGTCATGGGACGTATATCCCTTTTCCTTGTATATGTTAATAACTCCGTTAATCACCACATTTTTCCTTTATCTGTTTTTCAATATGTCCTGTCAGATTGTTGATCACATCATAGACGGAGCCCTGCATGGTACAGCCCGCTGCTTTTACATGGCCGCCGCCTGAAAAATAGCTGGCTACCATATTCACATCCACCGGTCCGTTGGAACGCATACTCACTTTAAATTCCTGTGTCTTTACCTCGTATAAAAAGACAGCAACCTCTACGCCCTTGGTAATGCGAAGCTGGTCTACAATGCCGTCCAAATCCTTTGGCTCCACACCGTAAAATTCCATATCACGCTTTCTGATACAGCCGATAATACATTTTCCGTCCAGCAGCATAATGCTCTCCATCAGGCATCTGCCAAGGATCTGGTTCTGCACATAGCTTTTCTGGAAAAATGTCTCATCAATGATCCTGGTAAAATCAATTCCTTTTTCTATGAGCTTTGCCGCAATACGCAGGGTCTTTGGGGTAGTAGAGGAAAATTTAAACACACCGGTGTCATGGGCCATTCCCATATAAATGGCCTCTGCCGCAGACTTTGACACTTTTTCCTCATCCAGAAGTCCAAACAGCACCTCAGAAGCAGAACTCACATCCGGCTTCACCACATTGATGTCCCCAAAGCCTTTGTTACTCACATGGTGGTCAATGCAGATTTTCTTCTTTGCCTTCTGGTAAGCCTCCCATGCCACACCGATGCGGTCTGACGTACTGGTGTCAATGACAAAGAACACGTCATAAGCCTCTTCATCGCTGTAGACTGTCCTGATCTCATCCAAATGTGAGAGCATGGAAAACGCATCCCTTGGCTTTTCCAGGTAAATATCCGTCTTGATCTCAGGATAGTTTTCCTTAAGATAAAGGTAAAGTCCCATACAGGAACCCACGCAGTCACCGTCCGGACGAACGTGTCCGGCGATGGCTGCCCTTTTGATCCCCTTCAGTTCACTCGCTATCTTCTCCATCCTCATGCACCTCCGATGCTGCGTCTTTTCTGCTGACTTCATCGATCAGCTTAGACATGGTTACACCATATTCAATGGATTCATCCAGAATAAAACGGATCTCCGGTGTATTCCTCAGGTTCACTGTCTTGGCGAGCTGCCTGCGGATATAGCTTTCCGCACTGCGAAGCCCTGCTAAGGTGTCCTTTTTCGCTTCCGCATCGCCAAGCACACTGATATATGCTTTGCAGGTTTTAAGATCCGGAGCCACTTCCACCCCTGTGACACTTGTCATAGGCTGGATGCGCGGGTCCTTAATCCCATTCCGGATGATCTCTGCCAGTTCTTTATGAACCTCAGCGTTCACCCGTGTATTTTTAATACTGTTTTTTCTCATAAAAGCTCTCCTATCTCGGCACTTCCACCATAATGTAAGCTTCTACCCTGTCTTCCTCTTTAACGTCACTGAAGTCCTCGAATACGAGACCGCACTCATAACCTGCTTTCACTTCTTTTACATCATCCTTGAAACGCTTCAGAGATGCCAGAACACCTTCGTAGATCTGTTCTTCTCCTCTGGTGATACGGACTTTGCAGTTTCTCTGGAAGATACCGTCCAGAACATATCCACCGGCGATGGTACCCACATCGGAGGACTTGAAGGTCTGGCGTACTTCCGCATGACCGATCACTTTTTCCTCGTATACCGGGTCCAGCATACCCTTCATGGCTGCTTCCACATCCTCGATGGCCTGATAGATGACACGGTACAGACGAAGGTCAACACCCTCCTGCTCCGCGATGGCCTTTGCCGTAACATCCGGGCGTACATTGAAGCCGATGATGATGGCATTGGATGCACTTGCAAGGGTAACATCAGATTCATTGATGGCACCCACGCCGCCATGGATCACTTTTACCACAACCTCTTCGTTTGACAGCTTCACAAGACTCTGTTTCACTGCTTCCACAGAACCCTGTACATCGGCTTTCACGATCAGAGGAAGCTCTTTCAAATTACCTGCCTGGATCTGTGTGAACAGATCATCCAGGGACATTTTGGCTTTTGTCTCTTCCAGCAGACGGTTTTTATTTTCGGAAACAAAGGTAGCAGCAAAATGTTTTGCCTCTTTGTCATTTTCTGTTGCAACCAGGATTTCTCCTGCGTTCGGCACGTCATTCAGACCCAGGATCTCTACGGGAGTGGACGGACCTGCCTCTTTTACTCTTCTTCCCTTATCGTCCATCATGGCACGTACTTTACCTGAGCATGCACCGGCGGCAATGAAGTCACCTACATGCAGGGTACCTTTCTGTACCAAGATTGTGGCAACAGGGCCTTTTCCTTTGTCAAGCTCTGCCTCGATCACAAGGCCTCTTGCCATTCTCTTCGGATTGGCTTTCAGCTCTGCTACCTCAGCAGTCAGAAGGATCATCTCCAGAAGAGTCTCAATTCCCTCTCCTGAATGGGCGGATACCGGTACAAAGATGGTGCTTCCGCCCCAGTCTTCTGGGATCAGCTCATATTCGGATAATTCCTGTTTTACTCTCTCAATATTTGCACTTGGCTTATCGATCTTGTTGATGGCAACAATGATCTCAACACCGGCAGCCTTGGCATGGTTGATAGCCTCCACGGTCTGAGGCATAACACCGTCATCGGCAGCTACTACCAGGATCGCAATATCTGTGGCATTGGCACCACGCATACGCATGGCAGTAAACGCCTCATGGCCCGGCGTATCCAAAAACGTGATCTTCTGGTCATTGATGGTGACCACATAAGCACCGATGTGCTGTGTGATACCGCCTGCTTCCCTGTCAGTCACATGGGTATTTCTGATGCAGTCCAGAAGAGATGTCTTACCGTGGTCAACATGACCCATAACACAGACTACCGGCGGTCTTGCAACCAGTAAAGATGCGTCCTCGTCGTCCTCTTTCAGAAGCTCTGCGATCACATCCACTTTTTCTTCCGGTTCTGCAATGATATCATATTCCAGCGCAATCTCCTGTGCCTTCTCAAAATCAATTTCATGGTTCACTGTAACCATGATACCGTCCATGAAAAGTTTCTTGACAATAACAGAAGGCTGCATCTTCATCTTCTCAGCCAGCTCACGGATGGTCATTTTTTCCGGAAGTGTGATCTCTTTTACAACTTCCTTCTTCTCTTCCACCTTAGGCTGTGTATTCGGTCTCTGCAGAGCCTTTGGCAGTCTCTGGTTCGGACGTCTTCCGCCGCCCTGATTCGGGCGTTTGCTGCCTGCCTGGAAGTCATCCTTCTTAACGTCCTTTTTCTTATTCTCACGGTTTAACTTGCGGCTGTCTTTCTCCACAAATTCCAGCTTGGGAGCATCTGCCTTGCCGCCTTTATCCCTGTTAAATCCGCCGCCCGGACGGTTATCCGTACCTCTCTGGCGGTTGTCGCCGAAACGGTTCGGTCCGCTGCCGGTCCTTGGACGGTTATCTCCGCCTCTGTTGTCGCTGTTGTAGCGCGGACGGTCTCCCGTGTTGGTCCTTGGACGGTTGTCACCGCTTCTGTTGTCACTGTTATAGCGCGGACGGTCTCCTGTGTTGGTCCTTGGACGGTTGTCACCGTTTCTGTTGTCACTGTTGTAGCGCGGACGGTCTCCCGTGTTGGTCCTTGGACGGTTGTCACCGTTTCTGTTGTCGCTGTTGTAGCGCGGACGGTCTCCTGTGTTGGTTCTTGGACGGTTGTCACCGTTTCTGTTGTCGCTGTTGTAGCGCGGACGGTCTCCCGTGTTGGTCCTTGGACGGTTGTCACCGTTTCTGTTGTCGCTATTGTAACGCGGACGGTCTCCTGTGTTGGTCCTTGGACGGCTGTCACCGTTTCTGTTGTCATTGTTATAACGGTTCTGGCCGTCTCCGCTTGTTCTCGGACGATTATCACCGCTTCTGTTGTCATTGTTATAACGGTTCTGACCGTCTCCACTGCCTGTTCTTGGACGGCTGTCACCATTTCTGTTATCGTTATTGTAACGATTCGGACGGTCTCCATTGCTGTTTGTTCTCGGACGGTTATCTGTCCTGTTCTGAGTATTTGCTGTACTTTCCGTTTTCATTCCTCCCTGTGCCGGACGATTGTTCCCCGGCTGGCTGCTGCTGTGCACACTGCCTGCTTCTGCAGGACGATTCTGTGGTTTTTGTTTTCTCTCAGGCATATGACTTGCATTCTGCGGTCTGAAAACCTGAATCAGCTTTTTCTTTGGTTTTTCTTCTGCTGATGCTGCTGGTTTTGCAGAATCTGTGCTGGCTGCTGCCACATTTCCCTTTCTCAAGTTTGCTCGTATCAAGCTCACATGGTCATCCTCCAGGCTGCTCATATGGCTCTTTACATCTATATTTTTAGATTTCAAAAAATCCATAACTTCCTTGTTGCTCTTATCTAATTCTCTTGCAATTTCATGCACTCTCAGTTTTGACATATATTGCCCTCCTTTTTATTTACCCATCTGTTCCAGCTTTTTCTTCATCGCCACTGCGAAATTATCATCCGTCACACCCAGAGACGCGCGGTAATCCTTTCCAATGGCACCTCCCAACTCCTCCTTTGTTCCCACCAGATATATGGGTACCTTATAATAGGCACACATATCGGAGAACTTTTTTTTTGAATTATCTGATGCATCGCCTGCCACAAGGACAAGGCGCGCTTTTCCTGCCTTCACTGCTTTCTCTGTGGCAAACTCACCGCTCACCACTCTGCCGGCCTTAGCCGCCAGTCCCAGAAGGGACAGTTCTTTACTGATGTTCAAGCTTATCAAACTCCTTTTCCAGGCTCTCATATACAGATGCCGGGATTGCTGTCTTTAAAGAGCGCTCCAGTCCCCTGTTTTTGATGGCCTTCTGCAGGCACTCCTTGTCAAAACACAGATATGCCCCTCTGCCATTCTTTCTGCCTGTGGCATCCAGGATGATCTCATCCTCCGGCGTTTTTAAGACACGGAGCATCTCCTTTTTGTTCTTCATCTCGCCGCAGCCGGTACATTTCCGCATAGGAACTTTCCTGACCGTACCCATAATCTCACCTACTCTTCTTCACCGGGAAGCTGGATATCTGCAGGTTCCTCATAGGATTCCCCATCGAAGCCCTCTTCCTCATAGCCTTCCTCTTCGTAGCCCTCTTCTTCAAATTCTTCCTCATAGAACTCGAAATCACCGGACTCTCTGGCCTGTGTCTCACTCTTGATATCAATCTTAAATCCTGTCAGTCTGGCCGCAAGTCTGGCATTCTGTCCCTCTTTACCGATGGCAAGGGAGAGCTGGTAATCCGGAACAATGACCATAGCGGTCTTCTCATCCGGGTCAGCCATAACAGAGATGACCTTTGCAGGGCTTAAAGCATTCTCGATCAGAAGCGCCGGGTTGTCACTCCAGTTGATGATATCGATCTTCTCGCCCCTTAACTCCTCCACAATAGCATTGACTCTGGCTCCGTTCATACCTACACAGGCACCCACCGGATCCACATCCGGGTCATTGCTCCACACAGCGATCTTGGTACGGGAACCGGCTTCTCTGGCGATACTCTTGATCTCCACTGTGCCGTCTTTTACCTCTGTGACCTCCGCCTCAAAGAGACGTTTCACCAGCTCAGGATGGGTCCTGGATACCAGGATCTTGGGTCCTTTGGGGGTATCTTTTACCTCCAGGATATATAATTTGATCCTCTCTGTGGGGCGGAACACCTCTGTCTTTACCTGTTCGTTTTCTGTCAGTATGGCGTCTGCCTTGCCCAGATTGATGCTGTAGTTCCTGCCCAGACTTCTCTGGACAATACCTGTCACAACATCTTTTTCTTTTCCGTAATACTGGTTGAAGATCACTTTTCTCTCTTCTTCACGGATTTTCTGCAGAATTACATTCTTGGCATTCTGGGTGGCGATCCTTCCGAATTCCTTTGACTTGATCTCCACATTCACCACATCTCCCAGATCATACTGGGAATTCATCATCTTGGCATTAGCCAGACTGATCTCCATAACCGGATCTGTCACTTCCTCTACCACAGTCTTCTCTGCGTACACGCCGAAGTCACAGGTCTCAGGGTTGATATTCACATGCACATTGTCAGCTTTGCCGAAATGGTTCTTGCACGCCTGGATCAGGGACTGCTCAATGGCTTCCAAAAGCGTATCTTTGCTGATGGATTTCTCTTTTTCCAGAATATCCAGCGCCTCTAATAACTCTGTATTCATTTTTTACATCCTCCTGAATTTCTTCTATATAATATCCACTGCTGTTAAAAGTCAAATGCCTGCCTGATCAGCGCAATGTCAGACTTTAAAAAGGTACGCTCCCCATCCTCGTTTTCAATGGTCACGCTGTCTGTATCATAGGCTTTCAGTGTGCCGTAGAACTCCTTTTCCCGGTCAATGGCACGGTAAGTTCTGATCTCCAGCTCTTTCCCCATGTTTCTCTCATAGTCCTTCTCTTTTTTCAAAGGTCTTCCAAGGCCCGGGGAACTTACTTCCATAATATAAGCAGTGTCGATAAAATCTTCTTCATCCAGCTTTTCAGAAAATGCTCTGCTGACAACTTCACAGTCATTCACAGTAATGCCGCCTTCTTTGTCAATGTAGGCACGCAGATACCAGTTACTGCCTTCCTTCACATATTCCATATCCACAAGTTCAAACCCATTGTTCTCCAGTATGGGTGTTATCAGGTCCTCTGCTTTCTGCTCGTATTTTTCTCTCTGACTCATTCTTTCACCTTCTTCCGCATTTTCTATCTGGTACTCGATAAAGTTATTGCTCAAACTTTATATTTGTAATGTAACTGCTCTAAACACAGGCAGTACAGTCAATACACTAACCTGACCGGACAGTTACTATATGGCAACTTTATTGGGTACTTAGTATCCCACTACATAATAAGAGTGGGCCGCAGGCCCACTCTTATGTTATCGTGATTATCAAGTTCTATACCAGAATACCACTAAAACAGGGAAGTTGCAAGTGTTTTTGTAACTATTCCCCCGGCAAGGCCTTTTAGCAAAGCGTTTTTTACCAATACACGGTCAAAAGTTTATCCTCATCACTGTACCCTATGTTCCACTGATAAGTCTCACCTTCTCCGAATTGATAGGCTTCCCGTACGGCCCGCTCGATCAGATCGCCGTTCACCATAGCAGCCACAGCCTGCTGGTAACTCTCCGCATCGGCAAACTTAAAATCCTCCCGTTCCTTTCCCTCCCATATGGAGTTCGTCAATATATGATAGATTTCATTCTCGTCATAATAAGAGTACCAGGTACCGTTCATTTTATAGTAGTTATAGCTGTCGTCCACAGTCTCCGGCAGGGGCAGAAGATCGTCCGGTGTATGTGTCGCAAGAAGTGTGGAGGCATCACAGCACAGATACGTGTAGGATATTTCTTGCACAACCACCCCCTCCTGTGTTTCAGAAAAACCGGGGTTTGCCCAGGTGGTATCCACATAGTAGTAATGATCCCCTATTTTCACCAGATTCCACGCGTGCTCCTCGTTGTTGGGAGCCGCCGTTCCGGTGACCAGCGTACAGAAAATCCCCATCTTTCCCAACAGATACTGGGTTGCTTTGGAAAAACCGGCGCACACCGTGACCTGGTTCAGAAAAACGCTCTGAATATTCTGATTGTTCGGACAGGACTGGTCATACGCTATATTCTGGCTTAAAAACTCGTAAATATACTTGATCTTTCCATAAGTATCCGTATCCGGCGGAACCTGGGAGATCCACTGGTCTGCCGCTGCCTCAATGCCTGCCTTGGCGGACTCGATCTCTGACTTATCTATATTGTACACAAGCTGCAGGTCCACACTCCCCGCCGTATCTGCATCGGCATCTCCCTGGAAGGTATAAGACTGCTGGTCCAGCCAAAAAAATTCTGGATGGTCCACAAACACCATATTATTGACCAGGTTAATATCCTCCTCTGTACAGTAGTCAACGGTGACCATGTCCTTATATTCCAGGATCCCGTTTAAAAGCTGTCTGTAAAGCTTCTGCTGATTCTCTGTCAGACTCTCGTATCCATAGGGTATGTATTCTCCGTTTACATACTGCAGGGCATCGGCCTCCGGGATTTCTTCCTTCTTCGGCTCGAAAACCTGATATATTTTCTTCTGCAAAGAATCAGACACACTGTCCTTAGCATCGGTCTCTGCCTCTGTCTCTATCCCCCTGCCGCAGCCGGAAAGCAGAAGGGAAGCCGCAAGTAACGCGCACAGAACCAGACTGTATACTCTCTTTCTCATAGGCATATTCTCCTAGTCAAACCATTTCTTATGTTTAAAATACAAAATCTCGATCACCACGATCAGGATCACTACGCCGATGATGACAAAATAGCTGCCCCTGTAATGGATCTCAGGCATATTGACAAAATTCATGCCATACCAGCCGGTGATCAGAGTAAGAGGCATGAAAATAGTGGTGACCACCGTTAGAAACTGCATGATCTTATTCTGCCGTTCCGCAGTCCTGGCCTGATACATCTCCCGGATCTGGAGCGTGTATTCCCGCAGGTTTCTGGTGTTGTCAGCAAGGCGCTGTATCCTCTTTCCCATCACCCGAAAAAGCCGGCAGTCCTCTTCCCCCAGAAATCCTGTGTAGTTCTCCTCCAGCATTTCACAGAAATCTGCAAGCTGGTCATAGTATGTGTTCATACGCAGAAGCTCCCTGCGCACAGCCAGCATCCTAGCCGGACAATCCTTAATCTCTTCACGGAACAGACCATCCTCCATGTCTGTCATCTTCAGCTCATACGCCTGGAGAAAACGGACATCATCCTCTATGAGACGCTCCATAAATTCAAAGAGAAAATGTGCCACATAGCTCTGTTCCTGGAACCGGATCTCCTCCATCTCTTTTACGATATGGGCCACAAATCCTGACTCATCTACAAACAGCAGCTTCTCTTTATCCATATAATACCCGAAAGAGATGGGTTTTTCCAGAAGTTTTTCTTTCTGCGGCACGGAAAAAGTTCCCACCACACAATCCTTCTGCAGCTCTGCCTTACAGAAATGCACGTGTTCCAGGCTCCGAAGAAGCAGGCGGCCGGGAGCGCTGTCCCCGTATTTTCTTTTGTAGGATTCCACTGTCAGTATCTCAATCAGGCAGTCCCCTGGTGCCAGGATTTCTTTTTCCCCGAGACCTGACATTTTCTTATTCAAACGATATCTCATAGCCCCTCCATATCCGCTCTGTTCACCGTGACTGGATCATCTATAAATTATATTCTTATTTTTGTACCTTTTGTGTCGCGTTTTGCCAGCTTAAGTCTGTTCAGAGCCACATTTTTTTCTTTATAGACAGCAGTATAGTCTGTACGGCTTTCCAGAAGATAGGCATGCTCCACTTCATCATCCCCGGCAAGGCGGATGCCGCGCACGCCGATGGCAGTTTTCTTTTTATCCGGAACCTCCTCCTTCATAAAACGCAGAAAGAATCCGTTCTTTGTCTGAAGCACCACATATTCCATGGGGTCTGCGATCTGTACTAAGACTAACCGGTCACCCTCCCCGAGCTTTGTCGCCGCTATGGTCCGCTTTGACACGTCAAATTCCGTTCCTGCCACCTGCTTCAGCATGCCTGTCTTTGTGGCAAAAAACAGCATGGAATCTTTGATCCCCGAGAGACTTGACACAAACACCATCTGTTCTGCAGAGCTGTCAAAATTACTCACATTGTCAATGGGAGTTCCCTTGTCCCTGAACTTTCCGAAGGGCAGATCCAGCACTTTGATGGTATGCATTCTCCCGGAATCTGTGAACACACAGATCTTGTCTGTATTCATACAGGAGAATATATATTTGTTCTCGCTGTCTGCTGTCTCCTTATTCCGCTCATACGCCGCCTTGTCAATGGTCCTGGCATATCCGAAACGGTCCATAAGGAAAACAACCTCCATCTCCTCGATCTTCTTTTCCTCATATACGGCTTCGGCAGCATTTTCAACAGATGTGATACGTTTTCTCCCGAATTCTTTTTTTACAGCTTTCAACTCATCAATGATGACTGCTGCCATGGAATCATAGTTGTTGAGAATATCCTCATAGCGGGCGATATTTTTCAGAGTTGTCTCATGCTCTGCCATAAGCGCCTGGACCTCCAGGCCAATGAGTTTATAGAGGCGCATATCCAGTATGGCCGTGGCCTGCCGCTCTGTGAACTGCAGCTTTTTGGCCTGGCGTTCGCTGGTCTTTGTCTTAAACCGGATTCCCTCTGTAATGCCGCTTACCAGACAATTTTTCACCTGCTCCCGGTTCTTGCTGCCTCTGAGGATCTCAATGATAAGATCAATGACATCACAGGCTTTTATCAGGCCTTCCTGGATCTCCTGTTTTTCCCGCTCTTTCGCTAGAAGAGTCTGATACTTTCTGGTAGCAACCTCGAACTGGAAGTCCACATGGTACTCAATGACTTGTTTCAGGCTTAGGATCTCCGGTCTTCCGTCCGCAACGGCAAGCATGTTGACTCCAAAGGTATCCTCCAGCCTTGTCTTCTTGTACAGCATATTGGTCAGGTTCTCCACATCCGCGCCCTTTTTCAGTTCCAGGACAATGCGGATCCCTTCTTTTGAGGACTGGTTGGAAATATCCACAATATCTGTAGTCTTTTTCGTCTCCACAAGAGCTGCCACGTCATTCAGGAATTTTCCGATGTTGGCTCCAATCATGGTGTAGGGGATCTCTGTGATCACCAGAAGGGTTCTTCCGGCTTTTCCTTTCTCCACTTCCACTCTGCCACGGAGCTTGATCTTGCCGCTTCCGCTCTCATAGATGGATGGCAGATCATCCTTATTGACCACGATCCCACCTGTGGGAAAGTCAGGGCCTTTGATGTATTTCATCAGGTCTTTTGTGGTGATCGTATTGTCCTTCATATAGGCAATGACACCGTCAATGACTTCATTCAAATTGTGGGGCGGGATGCTGGTGGCCATACCTACAGCAATGCCGTCCGCGCCGTTTAACAAGAGATTCGGCACCTTGACAGGGAGCACTGCCGGCTCTTTTTCCGTCTCGTCAAAGTTCGGGACAAAGTCCACCACGTTCTTGTCCAGATCTGCCAGATAGACCTCCTGGGTTATTTTTTCAAGCCGTGCCTCTGTGTATCTCATGGCAGCAGCCCCGTCACCCTCTATGGAACCAAAGTTTCCGTGGCCGTCCACCAGGGTCTGGCCTTTTTTAAACTCCTGTGCCATAACCACCAGGGATTCATAGATCGAGCTGTCACCGTGGGGATGGTATTTGCCCATGGTGTCTCCCACAATACGGGCACATTTCCTGTACGGCCTGTCATAGCGGATACCCAGCTCGTACATATCGTAAAGAGTTCTCCGCTGAACCGGTTTTAAGCCGTCCCGCACATCCGGAAGGGCGCGGGCGACGATGACACTCATGGCATAGTCAATATATGACTTCTGCATGATCTCCGAATATTCTGTTCTGATGATATTATCCTGTACGTTCGCCATTTTGCTCCTCCTATATGTCTAATTCCGCATCCTGGGCGTGCTCATAGATGAATGCTTTTCTCGGGGGCACCTCTGTTCCCATAAGTACCTCTGTCACCTCGGATGCCATTCGGGCATCTTCGATCTCCACCAGCTTCAGAAGCCTGGTTTCCGGATTCAGCGTTGTCTCCCAGAGCTGCTGCGCGTCCATCTCACCCAGACCTTTGTACCGCTGCAGGGTAAAGGGGCCTTTATGCCTCTTCCTGTACCGCTCCAGGGCCTTATCGTCATAGAGATACTCCTCTTTTCCTTTGGCGGGCATAGCTTTATAAAGAGGCGGCATGGCGATATACACGTGTCCCTCATAGATAAGCTCCGGCATGAACCGGTAAAACAGAGTCAGAAGCAGCGTAGAGATGTGGGCACCGTCCACATCGGCATCTGCCATAATGATGATCTTGTCGTAGCGCAGCTTGGTGATGTCAAAGTCATTGCCGTACCCTTCTGAGAAACCGCAGCCAAAGGCATTGATCATGGTCTTGATCTCCGCGTTTGCCAGCACCTTGTCAATGGTGGCTTTCTCCACGTTCAGGATCTTTCCTCTGATGGGAAGAATGGCCTGGAAATTCCTGTTCCTGGCTGTCTTCGCACTTCCACCCGCAGAATCTCCCTCCACGATGAAGATCTCACACAGGGAGGGGTCTCTCTTTTCACAGTTTGCCAGCTTGCCGTTGGAATCAAAGGAGTATTTCTGCCTTGTCAGCAGATTGGTCTTAGCTTTCTCCTCTGTCTTTCTGATCTTCGCAGACTTTTCAGCACAGGAGAGGATATTTTTCAGTGTATCCAGGTTTCTGTCCATAAAGAGGACAACCTCTTCCCCTGTGACTTTCCCTGTGGCCTTTGCCGCATCCTGATTGTCCAGCTTTGTCTTGGTCTGTCCCTCAAACCGCGGGGAGGGGTGTTTAATGGAAACAACTGCAGTCATACCGTTTCTGATATCCGCACCTGTGAAGTTGGGGTCTTTTTCCTTCAAAACTCCCAGTTCTCTAGCATAGTTATTCATCACGGATGTAAAAGTGGTCTTGAATCCGGTCAGATGGGTTCCCCCTTCCGCATTGTAAATGTTGTTGCAGAATCCCAGCACATTTTCCCTGAATTCATTGATATACTGAAAGGCAACCTCCACGGTGATCCCCTCTGATTCCCCTTTAAAATAGACAGGCTCATGGAGTATCTCACATTTTTTGTTCAGATCCTTGATAAAACCAACGATCCCCTCCGGCTCATGAAAGGTCATACTCTCCGGCTCGTCCCCTCTTTTATCCTCAAAGACAATGGTCAGTTCAGGATTCAGATAGGCTGTTTCGTGCAGCCGGCTCTTGACCTCTGTGGCGGAGAAACGGGTCTTCTCAAAAATCTCCGGGTCCGGAAGAAAGTTCACCAGTGTCCCCGTTGCTCTGGTTCTGCCCAGCTTCGGCAGCAGGCCATCCTCCAACTCAATGGTAGGAATTCCCCGCTCATAGTGGTCATGATGGATATAACCTTCCCTGCTGACTTTAATGTCCAGATATGTGGAAAGGGCATTGACAACAGAGGAACCCACGCCGTGAAGGCCGCCGCTTGTCTTATAGGCAGAATCATCAAATTTTCCGCCTGCGTGCAGTGTGGTAAATACAAGCCTCTCCGCCGACATTCCTTTCTCATGCATCCCCACCGGGATTCCCCGTCCGTTATCCTCCACAGTGGCGGAGCCGTCCCGCTCCAGTGTCACGCGGATATCTGTGCAGAAACCGGCCAGATGCTCATCCACCGCATTGTCTACAATTTCATAAATCAAATGGTTCAAACCTTTCCGGGAAACACTTCCGATATACATACCGGGCCGCTTCCTTACAGCCTCCAGCCCTTCCAGAACTGTAATACTGCTGGCATCATAGGTTGTTTTCTTTGCCATTTCTGTTCGTCCTTTCTATTTCTGATTCAGTATATTCTCAATTGCTTTTGCAACACCGTCATTTTCGTTGGTGTCTGTCACCGCACTGCTGATCTCCTTCACCCTGTCACAGGCATTGCCCATAGCCACAGAGTAACCGGCATTTAAAAGCATCTCATAGTCATTATTACTGTCACCCACTGCCATGATCTCTTCCTGTCTGACCCCGATCATATCTGCCAGCTTTACAATAGCATTCCATTTACTCCATCTGCCGTGTACTACTTCTATATTATTAGGGATAACGGAAATAGGGTGTACGCCTGGAAGCAGATCTATTTCCTTTATCAGCTTTTCCTTTTCTTCCATTTTGGATACTAATATATGTATCTTTCCCACACGGATATGATCCCCTGCCAGAAGCTTCCTGTAATCCGTTGTCATTTTATTGGTAGCAAGAAGCTGATCACAGTATTCCTCAGGAAGGCCGCATCTTCTGATCACTTCCTGACCCTTGGCATCCATATAGGCGTCCTGACCCGCATAGATTTCCACGTAGGTATCATATTTTGCTGCAAGCTCATAGATCTTCCTGACATTATCCATGTCCATTCCATGAAAATACAGGACATCCTCTGTCCTGCCGCTGCTGATCACGGAACCGTTGCCGTTTATATAATAGGAAATCTCTTTGAAGTCTTTTAAAACAAACCGGGCATTGCGGTATGAGCGACCTGTAGTGGGAACCACAAGATATCCTCTTCTTCCTGCCTCCTCCACCGCTTCCCTGGTCCGCTGCGATATGGTGCAGTCATCCCGAAGGAGTGTACCGTCCAGATCGATCGCTATCATTTTTAAATCTTTTCTCATCTCTGTTCTCCTGTTATCCTTCCTTATTCCTTTGCCCGGGTTCCCCTCTTACGCCCCGCACAGTCAAACACATATGCAGACAAAAGCCCGCAGCAAATGCCAATGACAACTCCCGCCAGCACATCTGTAGGGAAGTGCACATACAGGTACAGACGTGAAAAGGCGATCAGGGCAGCCAGTACATAGGCGCAGATGCCTGCCTTTTTATTTTCTGTAAAAAGTGCTGTGGCCGCAGCAAAAGAAGCCTGGGTGTGGCCGGAAGGAAACGAATAATCCCTGGGCACCCGGACCAAAAGCTCCACCGTCTCGTTGATCCAGCACGGACGCTGCCTCGCCACAAGCGGCTTTAAAATAATATTTCCAAACAACGCGGAAAATATCAGCGCTCCCAGCACCAGGACACCGTACTTTCTGTATCTCTTTACACAGAGCAGCACCAGGCCAAGAACGGTCCAGAACCATCCTGCATTTCCCAGAGATGTGATAAATACTAAAATCTTATCCAGCAGAGGGGTGTGTATCTGCTGTAAAGCATCCAATATTGTAAATTCCCAACCCATACGTTTTTCCTTTCTGTTTCGGATTCGTCCTATATCATAACTTATTTTGGGGATTTTTTCAAATCTATTCTGTAAATCGATATTTTGCCCTACTTCTCCCCTATTGATCTGTATGTCTGTTATGATATTTTGTCCGTTATATTAAATGTAGTATTGGCATTTCTAATATCAAATACGAGTTTCTTGTCCCTTTCCATCAAGACAATGTGTTCCGTCTGTATACTGCCACAAATCCATAATCATCAAAATCCGGCATGTACAAGCTCTACAAAAAAGGTCCATACAATAGATATAAGCACATTATGAACCTCGTGTCATTTCCCGTAAAAATACGGCAGCGAATCCGTACTCAATGGATTTGCTGCCGTATTTTTATAAATAATAACTTTTCAATATTAAAAATAACTGTATATGATACCATCCTTTTAAAGGCAAATACCAAAATACCTCTCCAAAAGCTCCTCTAATTCCTCCTCCCCAAACTCCCTGTCCTGCACTGTTTTCCCATCTCTCACCTCTGTGAATCTGTTTCCCATAACAGATACACTTCCGTTCTCTGTTCTTTTATTTACGTAAAGAGTCCGGCAGAACACTGAGTTTTCATTTTTGGAACAATACTCATTCATAGGTATGTAATCCACCGCCTCCTGAGGCATGGTGTAGAACTGGAGCATGGACTCGATCTCCCCGCTGCCGGTCCTCCTCTTCATGGTCCACCAGGGAACCTCATCCTTATACATATAGTACCGCTCTCCCCTGCTGTCCATCACTGCGCCGTCCTGCACCGGTACAGCACCGGGAGGCATGGGGCCGCCGTAGCCAACGTCACAGAAATACTTTACGCCGTCCATCTCCACAATAATCCCCCTATGAAGCACCAGCGGCACATAATTCTTATTCCTGGTGATCCGGCACATACATGAGCTGGCATGAAATCCCAGGTCTTTTAATAAAGCCGTAAACAAAGCATTCAGTTCAAAACAGTAACCGCCTCTGTGCTTTTCCACGACTTTCTCATAAATACTTTCAATATCCAGCGGAATTTCTTTTCTAAACAGCCGGATGTCCAGGTTCTCAAAAGGCACATAGAGCTGATGGGCATAAACCAGCTCATCCAAATATTCCCTTGTAGGCGCTGTCCGGCGTTTACAGTGGATCCGTTCCAGATAGGCATCCGCGTCAGGGACGGACGCATACAATGCTTCATACATAACTATTCCTCCTTCAGCAGCACGCCGTTATATATGCATACATACATAATATAAGATACTTTCATTATATACAGATGTAAATTTGTTTGTAAAGTCAAAAAATACTTTCGTCATTTTCATCACACCATATGCTACAAAAAGTAGGAATCTATTTTCTCCGAATGAAACCCTGTGCGGATTTACGCAAAATAAATCCTGTTATATACTGATTTTATAAATTTATTGCAGCATACCGGTATGTGAGCAAAAAGTAGGAGTGGACAAGTGCGCATTTTGTCCCACAGGAAGGGAGAAATTCAGATGAGTAGTAAAAGTAATTCCGGTACTGAAAAATCCGAGAAAAAAGGGTTGAGCAAAGCGCTGAAGCTGTTCTACGGGGTTGGTGACTGCGGCTTTACCCTGATGACCAATGTGGAGAGTTATTATTTCAACTTTTTCCTCACGAATCTGGCACAGTTTGGTCTTGCCACCGTCTCCTTTATCACCACCACCGCAAGCGTTATTGACGCCTGCCTCTCCTGGATATACGGAGCAATTTTAAACAGCATAAAGCCGAAGAAATGGGGCCGTTACCGTTCCTGGCTGATCCTTCTGCCATGGATGGTGCCGTTCCTCTATGCATTCCAGTTCCTGAAGATCGGTGACGGCCCGCTCTCCATAGCTATCATAATCATAGCGGCTGTTGTCAGCCATATTGTATGGAACTTCCCCTATGTGGCCAATGTATCCATGATCGCTGTTGCCGGCAAAACCCCGGATGACAGGGCGCATCTGGCCTCCACAAGAGCTGCATGGGCCAACTTTTCAAAGGTCATCTTCTCCTATGTGGGACCGCCTCTGGCAGCACTCTTTGCAGGTATGATCGGAGAAAAAAGCCAGTACGGGGCAACTGCTTTTGTCCTCGGATGCATCATGGCAGTGCTGTATTTTACACACTTTAAAATGTTCGACGGATACGAGGAAATGGAAGCTGCCGCCGACAGCTCCGCTGCAAAAAAAGACACCAGCAAGACAGGCGGCATGGATCTGGTAAAAGCGCTGCTGCAGAACCCTCCACTTCTCTCTCTGCTGTTGGCGGATTTGGCAAAATGGATGTTCAACTTTGTGTGTTCCGGCGTCGCTATCTATTATTTTACGTATGTGGCACAGAATGCAGGATTGCTGGCCAGGTACATTCTTATCTCCAATATCCTGTGTGTGATCGGTTCTTATCTTGCAAAAAACATGGCCAAAAAGATTTCCACCAGAACTACTACTATCGTCACCTTTTTTGCTATGGCAGTCATCCTCATTGCCGCCAACTTCACATATGCCAATGTGACTGTCGTCATTATCCTCATGTCCGCGGCACAGTTCGGATATGGTATCGCCTACGCCTGTACACCTGCTCTCTACGCTGATACCATCATTTACTCTGAATGGAAGACCGGAAAAAATGCCACTGGATGGATCAGCGGCCTTCAGAACGTACCTCTGAAAGTCGGCGTTATGACAAGGGGTATTATCATCTCCGCCTGCCTTGCCTTTGCTGCTTTTGACCCAAGTATTGACGCTGCAATGGCATCTGTGGAGCTGAAAAAGGGTATCTGCATGGCATTTATGGTCATTCCCGCCCTGGCTCTGATCGTGGCAGCCGTACTTCTTCTCTTCGGCTTCCGTCTGACAAAAGAAAAAGTGGAACAGTATTCCGCAGAAATCGCCGCAAGAAGCGGTAATTAATGGAACATATAAAACAGGAGGTCTCTGATCATGAAATTTGACGAAAAAGAATTGGAAATTATAGGCGAATATAATATGCCCGGCATTTACGGGGCACCGGACAGCATTGTCCCCAAATATAACCGCCCCATTACACCAAAAGAAAATATGCTCCGCATGCTGGAGGGAAAAATGCCGCTCTGGGTTCCCAATCAGACCCTGGACAACAATGCCATACAGCCCCTTGTAATGCCCGATGCTAAGGCTCGCAATTTTGGGGGTACGGACTGGTTCGGCATAGAATGGGAATATGAACCGAACACAAAAGCCGCCATGGTAAAACCCGGAACCCAAAGACTATCCGATATTACAAAATGGAGGGAAGAACTGGAATTCCCCGACTTATCCGCTATCGACTGGAAAAAAGATTATGAGGAAAATTATAAAGGCAGGATCGCACCGGACCGTTTTTCCTACTTTGTCATTGTAAACGGATTCTTCGAGAGAACCGCTGACCTTATCAGTTTTGAGGATGCCTTTTGTGCCCTCATTGAAGAACCTGACGAGTTGACCGCTTTTTATGACAAACTGGCGGACTGGCATATTGAACTGATCAAGACAGCTCATGAGGTTTATCATGCGGATATGATCCTCTTCCACGATGACATGGGCACACAGATCAGCACTTTCTTCTCGCCCTCCACCTATGAGGAACTGTTTGTGCCTCAATACAAGAAAATCACAAAGGCTGCCCATGACATGGGCATGTACATCTGCCTGCATTCCTGCGGCTGTATCAAAACACTGATGCCCCTGATCATTGAGGCAGGATTTGATGCCTGGGAGGGCCAGGACAGCGCCAATGACAAGGCTGCCATCATGAAAGAATACGGAAAAGATCTGGCACAGTGTACTCTGTATATCATCCCCGCAGACATGAGCGACGAGGACGCGGTTGCGGATATACACAAAAAAGTAGATGAACTGGCTATGACAGGCCGCTTCGCCTGCCGCTTAAAGGATGAGAAACCGGACCGTGCTGTGAATCTGGCAGACGAACTGTACCGCTACAGCCGGATCAAATATGCAGAATTGGAGGGATCAATATGCTGACACCAAAAGAAAATTTCCTGGAAACCCTGAAAAAAGACGGAACACCGGACCGCCTGGTCAATCAGTACCAGCCCTTTGTACCGATCATGAATGACCCTCTGCAGAAATTCACCAGAGGGAACCGTGTAAGAGGCAAAACTTCTGTGGACCGGTGGGGAACCGAAATCCTCTTCCCCCAGGACGCTCCCGGTCCAATGCCCCATGTGACAGAGTCCAATAAGGTATGTCCGGACGTGACCCAATGGCAGGAATCCGTGAAGGTACCTAATCTGATCGCCAACTGCAGTGATGGGTGGGAGGAGGCCCTAAGTTCTGCCGCCCAGGTAGACCGCAGCCAGAAACTAGTTCTGGGTTTTATGGGCACCGGAATCTTTGAACAGAGCCATTTTCTCATGGGCTTTGAGGATGCTCTTATGAATCTGCTTTTGGAGCCGGAATCCATGCAGGAACTGGTGGATGCCATCGCGGAATACCGCTTTCAGTACGCAAAGCTTTTGGTAGACAATCTCCATCCGGATATTATCCTGTCACACGATGACTGGGGTTCTAAAACCAGCCTGTTTATGCAGCCTGATATCTGGAGACAGTTCTTCAAAGAACACTACCGCCGCATTTACGGATATATGCACGACCACGGCGTTCTGGTCATGCACCACGCGGATTCTTTCCTGGAGCCTATCATAGAGGATATGGTGGAGATCGGTGTGGATGTATGGCAGGGTGTTCTGCCGGAAAATGATATTGTAAAGCTTCAGAAACAGCTTGATGGCCGCATGACCCTCATGGGCGGCATTGATGCCACCATAGACCGGGAAGATGCCCAAGAAGAAGAAATCCGCGCAGATGTGCGCAGAGCATGCAGCACCTACGGACCTGCCGGCCACTTTATCCCCTGCATGACTTACGGCCTTGCGGGAACCATTTATCCTAAGACAGATGAGATCATAGCAGATGAAATAGAAGCCTACAACAGGGAGATTTATCACATCTGAACCACTGCTGTACAAAGCGGAAGCGGAAACATCTTTTTCTGCCTCCGCTTCTTTCTTATGCAGCCCATGTGATTTTCCACGCTTTGCGGCTTTGCACCCTTCTTTCGGACATGCTATACTAGATGTCATACTGAAACAAAAAGGAGAATCAGGCTTTGACAGAATTTTCTTTAACCCCTGATGGAAAAAACCGTCTGTTCCGGCTGAATATGCAGATCCTGGCAGACGTTTTTACAGAACATTATCAGAATGTCACCTTCTATGCCCAAAATGACCGCCCCTGTCTGGAAGGCATACGGCTCTATAAAAAGGGGAAAAATCCAAACTTCCGGTACGTCTACCTGATCCAGGGAAAGGATGTGGATCAGTCTTTTCTGGAATACCGGGACATTGATTTTATCACTGTGGGACGCACAGACATTGCCTGCTTTCATCAAAGCTGTGCTGTCATTGAACTGACGGACAACGCAGATTTTCTGGACACCTTTGAACTGGTACAGGAAACCTTTGCCAAATACAGGCAGTGGGACAGACACCTGCATTATGCCCTGGACAGCGAACATCCCCTGGATGAAATGCTGCTGGCAAGCCTGGAGATCTTCGGCAATCCCATGTTCATCCACGACACTGATTTTTACATACTCTCCTGTCCCAGATATGTACAGGGCATGACAGTCTGGGAGCGTGATTCCCGGACAGGACGCAACATGGTCCCTTTAAGTCTGATCCATGATTTCAAGGCGGATACAGAATACCTGGAAACCCTCAGCAAAACGTCGCCAGATCTATTCTCCGCCGAACAGCGGGGCTATCGGATACTCTACGTGAACCTGTGGAACAACAGCCGCTATGAGGGCCGTATCTGTGTGGATGAAATACAAAGCGAAATACAGGATGGAAATTATCTGGCTCTCCAATATCTGGGCCAGGCCATAGAACTGGCCATCAAACATAAAAGTCTGTTTCATCTGAGCATGGGCAATGACATGGACCGTTTTTTCAATGAATATCTGGACGGGACCATCGGTGACACACAGCGCATACTCAACTATCTGTATTTCCTGCACTGGAAGCAGAATGACCGCTATCTCTGCCTGCGTCTGGAAACCGAACAGAGAGATATCAATATGCTGTCCGCTGCCGCCACACTGGGGCATATCCAAGCCCAGATTCCCTCCGGCCATGCCTTTCTCTACAGACAGAGCATCGCCGTGGTGGTGAACTTATCCTATGCGCACAGCACCTCCTCTGAAGTCATAAGCAGCCTGGCGGTCCTCATGCGGGAGGGTCTTTTAAAAATGGGCGCCAGTTCTGAGATCCATGACTTCATGCTGGTCCCCCAGGGGTATATCCAGGCCAGCGCAGCACTTGATCTGGGAAGAAAAAGTGAAAGTATGATCTGGTGTTATCGTTTTGATGACTATCTGCTGGAATATCTTCTGAAAAAGGGCAGAGAAGAAATTCCGCCCCAGCTTCTCTGTTCCGAAAAGCTTCTTCTTTTGAAGAAATACGATGACAAGAATAAGACCGATCTGTACACCACAGTAAAGGTCTATCTGGAACTGGAACGTAATATCCTGCAGACTGCAAAGGAGCTGTATATCCACCGCAGTACCCTCTTCTACCGCCTGGAGCGCATCCGGAAAATAGCGGGCATAGATTTTGAGGACAGCAGAGAACGGCTGGTCCTAAGGCTGTCCTTCTACATTCTGGAACAAAAGCTTGAGACCTGACGCAAAAAAAGGAACAGGAAACGGTCCGCTATAAGCCGTTTCCTGTTCCTTTTTAATGGCAGAGAATGGTCTGTTCCTTATTTTCTTCCAAGAGGAGCAATTTTTTCTCTGTATATTTTTCTATAGAAATAAGCACTCAGTATCACAGATGCGATCTCCGCAATGGGAATGGACCACCAGACGGCTGACAGTCCTCCCACTTTTGCCAGAATGGCAGCAGCCGGAAGAATGATCAGAAGCTGTCTTGTCGCAGAGATGATCAGGCTGTACACACCGTTTCCCAAAGCCTGGAACACAGACCCCACTATGATGCAGAAACCTGCAAACAGGAAGCTGAGGCAGATGATCCTAAGCGCCGGAACACCGATTGCCAGCATATCCTTGGACGCATTAAACATTCCCAGAAGCTGTGCCGGAAAGATCATGAACAGTGCAAGCCCCAGAAGCATAATGATCACTGCTGAGATAATGCTGATATGGATGGTCTGGGTGATCCTCTTCTTATCCCTTGCTCCGTAGTTATAGGCAACAATAGGCACCATACCATTGTTCAGTCCGAAGACAGGCATGAATATAAAGCTGTTGAGTTTGAAATACACACCGAAGACCGCTGTGGCCGTGGATGTGAACTGGATCAGGATCTTGTTCATTCCAAATGTCATGACAGAGCCAATTGCCTGCATGATAATAGACGGCACACCCACAGAATAGATCACTTTGATGATCCGGCCTGAGGGTCTGAAATTCCTCATACCGATATGGATATCCTTATTAAACCTGATATTGAAAAACATTGCCAGGAACATTCCGCAGAACTGCCCCAGAACGGTAGCCGCAGCAGCTCCCGCAACCCCCATTTTCGGAAAACCCAGAAGACCGAAGATCAGGATAGGATCAAAAATAATATTGATCACAGCACCCAGCCCCTGGGAGATCATGGTATAGAAAGTACGTCCTGTGGACTGCAGCAGCCTCTCAAACATTACCTGCATATACACAGCAATACAGAGGGCTGAAATGATGGTCATGTACTGGATTCCGTACTCTCTTATCTGTGTATCGGCAGTCTGCATATGGAAAAATGGTTTTGCCAGCAGTACGCCAAGCACAGCAAAGACAACGCAGCTTACAAAGGCGAGAAAGATACCGTTTTTCGCCGATTCATCAGCCATCCTGGCATCTTTCTCACCGAGACTTCTGGATAATACCGCATTTACACCTACGCCGGTTCCCACTGCTATGGAAATCATAAGGCTCTGCACCGGAAAGACCAGGGAAACGGCTGTCAGTGCGTTCTCATTGATCTGTGCCACGAAAATACTGTCCACCACATTGTATAATGCCTGTACCAGCATAGACAAAATCATGGGCAGTGACATCTGAAACAGCAGCTTCGGAACAGGTACGACCCCCATTTTATTTTCTTGTACGTTTGTTTGTGTCATATAAGACTTCCTTTCCTTCGTGTGTTTTTATCCCGTTATGGAACTTCTTGTGTAAAAATAATAGAAAACACGCAACGCGGGTTCTCTGCTATCATAAATAACAGAAAGCACGCAACGCGGGCTTTCTGTCACCATAACAAAGAGTCTGCCTGGGCAGACTCACATTTTGCTTTTACCGTATATAGTTTAAAGGAATTAAAAAATATTGTCAATCCATTATTCTGTCTTTTTCTGCCGCCTTCTTTTCAACAGTCTGTAGAATATGGTAGAATATGGTTCTCGTTTTACTCTCTCCTAAACTTCTCTCAATCTTCCCTCAGCCGTTTCCACACAGAATAGGGTATCTTTAAATTCCCCCATCCGCATCCCAAATCTATATTCGGCTTATTAGCCCCATGAAAATCACTACCGCCGGAAAGGCGCAGGGAAAGGCGTCTGGCCAGCCTTATCATAGCTCCCTCTTCCGCCGGACGGTAGGTTGAATAATAAGCCTCCAGTCCGTCAAGCCCTGCCTTTTTCATCTCTGCAGTCATCTTTTCCAGATTTCCATCAGAAAGCCTGCACAATACCGGGTGGGCAAAGACAGCCTTTCCGCCGCCCTCATGTATCAGTTGTATTCCCTGAAACGGTGTGACCTTTTCTCTTGGGACATAACAGGAAGCATGATCTCCCAGATACCTGTCAAAGGCTTCTTTTATAGAGCTGACATACCCTCTTTCCAAAAGAAAACGGGCAAAATGCGCCCTGGTCCATACACTTTCCGGAAATTCCTCCAACATTTTTTCATACGTAATGTCCATGCCGTGCTGTCTTAAACGCTCCATCATCTGTAAGTTCCGCGAATCCCTGGACTGCTGAAAACCCAGTAGCTGCTCTTGAAAACGGGCATTTTTCCAGTCGATCCCCAGGCCAACGATATGGACATCCCTCTCCCACCAAGTGGTAGAAATCTCAATCCCCGGAATCACCTCCAAAGAAGTGCCTTTTGCGGCCCTCACTGCCTCTTCAATTCCATCCGTTGTATCGTGGTCTGTAAGCGCGACTGCCCTCAACCCCTTTTTAACTGCATATTCCACAATCTCACTCGGCGTAAAAGTTCCATCCGACGCATTGGAATGCACATGTAAATCTATGATATGGCTCATATCCTGTTTCTCCTCTTCCATCAACGATCAACTCATCTCTCACTGCTTCAGTATAACAAAACTCTTTCCAATATACAACATCCCGCAACTGCCGGACCATCATATTATCATTTATCCCGTACGCAGCAGCGGGGTTCAGATTTATCCTATTTGTGGATTTTTACAGGATTGACAGCAGTGTGGCCGGAAGGTATAATCAATTTATCTGGAAAGCAATTCTTTTCTTCTGCGGCAGCTCTGCCGAAAATTCCAGAAAGTTTAAAATTGAATACAGACGGATATAAGAGCAAACGGCAAAAATTCGGTTAATTGCAAAATAATAGTTGATATTTATTGTGTCATACACTATATTAATAATATAAAATACAGACACTTTGTAATCTGACGCTTTGCCTCCTGCTTCTTATCCGGGAAGGAGGTCTATGAATGAAACCGCACTGACAGCAATGGACGATGAGATCTATGAAGTGCTGTCTGACAACGAAATTTTTGCAGATTTATTTAATGGTGCCCTGTTCGGCGGCAATCAAATCATCCGGCCGAATATGCTGGCCCAGGAAAATGAGAAAAAGATTCTGCGGGCGGGAAAAGAAGGCGGCAGGCGTATCATACTAAGGAGAATCCGGGACGTACAGAAGCTGTCCCTGCTTGGGGAGGGCTGCCTGGCAGTTATACTAGCCGCAGAGGGGCAGAGAACTGTGCATTATGCCATGCCCGTCCGCTGTATGCTCTACGACGGAATTGATTACACAGGGCAGGTGGAACGGATCACCAAAAAAAGAAAAGAGGATCTTCATGATATGCTGGATATCCCACCGGAATTAGAACCGTGGACGGAATGCATCCAGGATTACCGTATTAATCTTGTATGCAGCCAAACAGTGAACAGCTTTCATTTTAAGACCGGTCTCCGGGAGGTCTTTGAACTGCTTCCGCTTCTGAAAGATAAAGAAGGGATGAAAAAATTTCTAGCGGTCAAAAAAGAAGAATTTATGCATTTGGACGCTAAAAAAGGGTGGCTGGTATCAAGATTTCTAAGTGTTCCCGCTTTGAAAGAATTAAAAGAAAATGAAAAAGGAGAGGCGGATATGTGTACTGCCATTGAGGAAATGATGGAGGAAAGAGAAGAACTGGGGATTGAACGGGGAGAAAAGCGTGTTAATCAGTTAATCAGCGTATTACTGCAGCAGTCTGACCAGGCGGAGGTTTATGAAAAAATAAAGAGAGCCGTAACAGACCGGGAATACCAGAAGCAGCTTTTTGATCAGTTTAACCTATAGGAAGTGATATGTCCGGCCGCACGATTTGCCATGCACTGATATGGAGCCGAGTGCTCCATATCACACCGCAGTCCGGATTTCTTTATTCATTTTAGATCCATTCAGGAGTTTTATTACTGTTCTTAGTATGCTAAAAGTGTAGTTTTTGTACAGTAACACGCTTCGCGATGCACACAAAATGCAATGAACTGCATTTTGGCGCTGGCTAACTCAGGATTTTGCTACGCAAAACGCCTCGCGGGATAATATATGTGAACAGTAACGAGTTTTTAACTTTTTTAATTTTTTTTCAAAAAAAGCTTGCATTTTGGAAAAATGTGTAGTATTATAATCAAGCGTCATGTGAAACAAACAACACAGCAGCGCAGATAACACAGTATGGTTCGTTGGTCAAGCGGTTAAGACGCCGCCCTCTCACGGCGGAAACAGGGGTTCGATTCCCCTACGAACTGCTCATACAGTAAGCTATAGAAGCAAAGTTACAAGATACAAATAAACACACATGGTTCGTTGGTCAAGCGGTTAAGACGCCGCCCTCTCACGGCGGAAACAGGGGTTCGATTCCCCTACGAACTGCTAAAAAGATTTCAGTATTTATACTGGAATCTTTTTTTGTTGATTGTTGAAAGACCGCTGTCTAATACGAGACTTCCCGCAGCAGCCTTCAACCCCAGAAAGGACCGTTATCCAAAGGCTTCTCCCTTCGGACAGCAGTCCTTCTTTCTATAACTGTTTACTTTTAATCCTCCGGTGCCTCGGCAGGAATAAACACTCTGTTGTCTACAGCACTTTCCGGAAGTTTTGCCCGCTCCCATGCCTCCTCGCAGAAATAATCCTGGGAACTCATCAATACCTTGCCTCTTTTGTCTATCTTCTCATACTTTCCGTCAGGCTGCAGCACATGCGCCTTTACATTGTCAGCAAGCTGCATTTCCAGAATGTGTTTGACTTCCTCCTTCAGCTTCTCATCCTCCACGGGAAATACGATTTCCACCCTCTTGTCAAGATTTCTGGGCATCCAGTCTGCACTTCCCATGAAGATTTCCTCATGTCCGTCGCTGTAGAAGTAAAAGATCCTGCTATGCTCCAGGAAATTACCCACAATAGAGCGCACAGTGATATTCTCGCTGATACCCGGGATTCCCGTCTTCAGGCAGCAGATTCCGCGCACGATCAGGTCAATCTTCACCCCTGCCGCACTGGCCGCATACAGGGCGGCAATAATATCCCTGTCGCAGAGGGAATTCATTTTGGCCACGATTCTTGCCTTTCGGCCTTTCAGAGCATATTCCCGCTCCATCTCGATCTGGTGGATAAAACGGTCACGCATCCAGATAGGCGCCACGACAAGCTTATTCCAGGTTCTTGGCTCCGAGTAACCGGAGAGCATGTTAAACACCGCTGTGGCATCCTCCCCGATCCTGGCAGAACAGGTAAGAATACCGCAGTCTGTATACAGCTTGGCTGTGGAATCGTTATAATTGCCGGTTCCCAGATGTACATATCTGCGGATACCGTTCTCCTCCCTGCGCACCACCAGAGTGATCTTGCTGTGTGTTTTTAATCCCAGAAGCCCGTAAATAACATGGCATCCCGCTTTCTCAAGCATTTTTGCCCAGACAATATTATTTTCTTCGTCAAAGCGGGCCTTCAGCTCCACCAAAACAGTGACCTGCTTGCCGTTCTCCGCTGCCTGAGCCAGTGCCGCAATGATCGGTGAATTGCCGCTGACCCGGTACAGAGTCTGCTTGATAGCCAGCACATCCGGGTCTTTTGCAGCCTGGCGCACAAAATCCACAACTGGCTGAAATGTCATAAACGGATGGTGCAGCAGAATATCCCCTCTTCTGATCTGGGTAAAAATATCCTCGTCTGTCATCATAGCCGGCACCGGAGCCGGTGTATAAGGCTTGTTCCTGTATTCATCAAAACCGGCCATTCCGTACATCTTCATAAGGAAGGTCAGATCCAGCGGTCCGTTGATCTGGAAGATGTCCTCCTCCTTGATTTCAAACTCCATTGTGAGGACTTCTAAAAGTCTCTCATCCATCTTGTCTTCCACTTCCAGACGGATCACTTCACCCCACTGGCGCTTTTTCAACTGTTTCTGGATTTCTTTCAGGAGATCTGCCGCTTCATCCTCATCAATGGTCAGATCCGCGTTTCTCATGATCCGGTACGGACAGGTGCAGGCCACCTCATTGCTTAGGAACAGCTTTCCGATATTCCTCTCGATCACCTGCTCCAGTAAGATCACAACAGTATTTCCCTTTTTATCCTCAGGCAGCATAACAATTCTGGGCAGCACAGAGGGCACCTGGACTGTGGCGAACTCAAGCTCCTCCTTTCCCTTTTTGTCCTTTTTTGAAATCAGGGCACCGATATTCAGTGTCTTGTTTCTGATAAGGGGAAAAGGCCTGGCTGAATCCATGGCCATAGGCGTCAGGACCGGATATACGCTCTCTTCAAAATAGCGGTCTACGTACGCCTGCTGCTCCTTTGTGAGATCCTCATGCTTTTCCACCACATGAAGACCTACCTTCTTCAGCGCAGGCAGAAGAGAACGGTTGTAGGTATTATACTGTGTCTCCACCAGCTCCTTTGTTACTGTGGACAGCTCTTTTAACTGTTCCTTTGGCGTCATGCCGGCAATATCCGGTTTTGTGTATTTTGCATGTACCATATCCTTTAAGGATGCCACACGGATCATGAAAAATTCATCCAGATTGGAGGCTGTGATACTTAAAAATTTCAGTCTTTCAAACAGGGGAAGGGGTTTGTCCCTGGCTTCAGAGAGAACTCTCTCATTAAATTTTATCCAGCTCAATTCCCTGTTCCAGTAATATTCCGGTTTCATGTAATCTTTTAAATCCATCCTTATGCCCCCTATCTTCTCTTCTTCCGGCGCAGTCTCGGGCGGATACTGAACACTTCTTCAAAGAAATCTGCCTTTTCTGTCAGAAGTCCTTCCTCCAGTGTAAGATCCTCCTGCGTATCAATGGTCAATATTAATTCTTTCTCCTTAACTGCCGCCTTAACTTCCTCCACTTTCTGCTCATGGCTGCGGTCCAGGGCATTGGCTACCCTTAATATAGCGGTCAGCTTGCCGATCAGCATGTAAGTGTCACGGTCAATGGCACTCTTGGAATCCGCCTCCCCGTAATATTTGAAAGGCTCGGAATTAAAGCGCACCACACTTGCAATGACTTCCCGTTCCATATGGGACAGGCCGATGATCTCTGTGGACATGATGATCGCATAGGAACACTCAGCCGCATTGCTCATGCTGATATATTTCCCGCAGTCGTGAAGGATGACCGCGATCTGCAGGAGCAGCTTTTCCCGGCTTCCCATACCGTGCACCTTCTTCATGCTGTCAAAGATTATGTTGGCCACCTGAGCAACCGCCTGGGTATGGCTCTTGTTGCTCATGTAGCGCTTCGCTATATTTCTGGCGGATACCAGTATGTCATTTTCAAAATTATGAGTGCTTTTGATGAGCTTCTGCTTCTGGGCGTAGTCATAGGATACACCGTCATTTAACTGGGTTCCCGGCAGCCATAAAGTGTCTGCTCCCATCTCATCAATAAATACTCTGCAGATGATCAGAGTCGGCACTAAGATGGTGGCAAACTCCAGGGAAATCCCCAGCTCCACAGCGGCCTGCTCCGGAGATTTATGGACAATGCCCTCATACACCTGCATAAACGCGTCACGGCTGACAGTCCTGTTTTCCTCCATGCTGCTTTTTTTCTTCAGGATCGTTTCCATAAACACATCTCCTAGAAGAATGATATTGTCAATCTTCCTCTCTTTCAGATGCAGTTTTTTAAAGCTCAGAATATCATTGTGTATCAGCTCTTCCACCAGATGTTCATAGTAAACAGTCTCTTTCTCCACAGGGATCAGGCGCTCCCGGATACGCAGGCTTCCCATCTTGAAATTCTGGGTCGTCACCAGCGCGTCCTTGTCAAACAGGGAAATCTGTACATTTCCTCCGCCGATCTCAATGATAGCAGTTCCCTTCTGGATGATCTTTGTAAATGCCGCTTCCTTGGCCGCCAGGGATTTATAACCGTAAAACCTCTGCTCTGAGTTGCTGAGGATTTCCACATTGATGCCTGTTTTCTGGTATACCTGGTCCAATACGATCCAGACATTCCTAGCCTCCTGCAGGGTACTGGTGGCGCAGGCCCGGTAAGCATCCACCTGGTATTCCTTCATGATGCCTGCGAAGTCCCGGAGTACGGCACACAGCTCCTGAGTGGAATCATACCCGATCTTCCCGGTGCCGTATGTGTCCCGCCCGATCTCCAGACGGCTTCTGACCTCATCAATCTGACGGATACCTGCTTTCGGCGAAATCTCATAGATATCCATGGATACATGATAAGAGCCAACATCAATTGCCGCAAATCTTGTAATTGCCATTTTCTCACCTCTTCCGTAAACGGACTATATCTTATTTCTGTACTCGTTGGCTGAAATTCCTTCTATCTTCTTAAATACTCTGGAAAAATGCGCCATATCCAGAAATCCCACTTCCTCTGCCACATCTCCGATGCGCAGGGACGGATCTTTCAAAAGCTCCTTTGCCTTCTCGATCCGAATGGAGTTGAGGATTTCCGAAAAGCTCTTTTCCAGATGTTTGTTCAACAGCTTGCTCAGATGCCACTGGCTGACAAAGGTGTTCTCAGCCACTTCACTTAAAGAAATCTTTTTATTATAGTTTTCCTGTATATAGGCCAGGGCATTCTTCACAATAAAGCTTCCGGCTGTATTCTCAGACTCATCCTCCTGGCCGGTGATATTGCTTTTTTTCAGGTTTTCCGCCATGACCTGTACAGCTTCCTCTATCTCGTCCATATTGGACGGTTTTAAAAGGAAACGCGTCACTCCAAGACGGATGGCCTGCTGCGCGTAGTCAAAATCCCGGTACCCTGTCAGAATAGAAATCTGCATCTCAGGAAATTCTACTCTGAGAGCCGCAATCATTTTCAGGCCGTCCATGCCCGGCATGGAAATATCGGATATCACCATATTGGGCTGCTCCTTCCTTATGACCTCCAGGCCCTCCTGCCCATTGCCCGCTGTAGCCGCAATCCTGCAGCCGTATTTCTCCCACGGCACCACTTTGGAAAGTCCCTCCGCGATAATTGGTTCGTCATCTACGATCACTACTTTATACATATGTACCCCCGGCTCCTGTTTTAGTTTTTTCATATTGTAACAGTTCAATACCCTCACAATTACGGGCTGCATGTTACATCGTAACTATACAGTGCCTTCAAAGTACAGACAAAACTCCGTACCAAACCGCTTCGGACGGCTGGATCTAGTCTGACAGCGGAATGCCTTCTTACGGTCAGCGCAGTGCACGCGCAGGCCTGCTGCATAGTTACAGTTTATCACAAATTTTTTCTTCTTCTTTCAAATTTGCGTTAAAATTGTGTAAAATATTTACCACTTTTTATTATTATAAAACATTAACGAAAAAAAGGAAAGTATCTGGCCTGTTTTCCACCAAATACTTTCCTTCCGATTTTTATTGTTACGGTATTGTCCCTGCTTGAGATCCTCAGGCAGACGGTACTATCATCCCTTCACAGCTCCCGCTGTCATACCTTTGATAATGTACTTCTGCAGACATACATACACAACCAGAAGCGGCACGATGATCAAGGTTACCACTGCTGCCATCAGACCGTAGTCCGTACCTTCTCTGGAGGAAATCTCCATGAGCAGTCGTGTGATCGCCCATTGGTCTTTGAAACGAAGGAAGAAGGTCTGGGAGAACAGGTCATTGTAGCTCCACAGGAAACTGAAGATACCAACTGTTGCAAAAGATGGTTTTGTAAGGGGCACTACGATCTTAAAGAAGATCTGCATGGGATTGCAGCCTTCCAGGTATGCCGACTCTTCCAGCTCTATGGGAAGACTCTTGATATACCCCGTGAGCACCACCATGGCAAAGGCCAGGTTGCCGGCTATCTGCGGTAGTATGAGTGACAAAAGGGATAGGGAAACTTTATCCGTATTTACGATCCCCCATGCAAATTCCATACGGAATACAGGGATGATGGTTGCGAATACCGGGAACATCATGGCTGCCACAACCAGAGTGTTTAAAAGTTTCTTTGTTTTCAGGTTATAGCGCACCAGTGCGTAGGAGGCCATTCCTGCCAGGAGGATAACCACAACTGCCACGCAGCAGGAAACAATGATACTGTTTTTATATGCGGTAAAGATGTTCAGTCTGTCAAATGCCGTCTTATAGTTCTCCATACTGAACAGGTCACCGATGGGCAGTGCAAAGGAGTTTGCAATTATTTTCTTTCTGTCTTTAAATGAGTTTAAGATAACCCACAAAATCGGATAAATCGTTGTAAGTGCCCAGAATATCAGGATGAGATATACGACGCACATGCCTGGTGAAAATTTACGCTTTTTCATTTTCTATATCTCCCTTCTAATAATCTTTCTCTTTGAAAATGACATTTACAACCTTTGACAGGATTATACCCAGAACAACGATCACAATTGCGATGGTTGAACTGTAATCCGCGTCACTTGCTACAAATGCGTAGTAGTACATATACGTACCGGTGAGCCACGTCTTGCCGTAGGGCATTCCGTTGGGGAACATCATCCATGGCAGGTCGAAGACCTTCAGTGCTCCTGTCACAGCCAGCACACAGCAGGTGCAGATGACATTGTGGAGAAGCGGGATGGAGATGAAACGTACTCTCTGGAACCTTGTGGCTCCGTCAATGGATGCTGATTCATACAGTTCATCCGATATATTGTTAAGTCCGGTCAGCAGTATGATGAAGTAGAATCCCACATACTGCCAGGTGACTGGTATCATCATGGTCATTATGGCATGTGCTTCGTCCTTCCAGTCTGTCAGGTTCGTCTTACCTAAAAACTCCAAAAGCTGGTTGATCATACCTTTGTCATACAGGAAGATCAGGTTGAACAGAAGTCCTAATGCGGTTGCTGAGATAACAATAGGGAAGAAGTAAACGATACGGAAGAACTTTGCCCCTCTTTTGATGTTATCTACCAAAAGTGCGATGACGATCGCGATTCCCACCTGCCCTACGATGGTCACGATTATCATGATCAGTGTGTTTTTCAGAGCAATTCTCATATTCGGGTCTGTGAACAGACGTGTGTAGTTCTTGTAAACCGGGTCATTAAACCCTTTGGCCGGAGTTGCCAGTCCTTTGATTTTCATGAAACTGTTGAAGATGTTCTGGATAAATGGGTAATACAGATACAGAATCAGGAACAGGAATGCAGGCAGCAGGAAAAAAATGGCCGGCTTCTTATTCTTATAAATATTTGATGTGTTATTCATAGATTTCGCCTCCCAGACTTTCAAGCGAACACCTGCGTCCATTTGAAAGTTACTTCACTTGCTTTTCTTTAAGAAGGACCGGAGGATTTTCTCCTCTCCGGTCCTTAAAAAATACAGTTTATACGTTACAGAAACTATTCTTCCATTGCGTCGATAACCTGCTGGATCGCATCACTGATCTGCATCTGACCTTCTACGATCTGCGGCATATTGGTGAAGATAGGAGCTCTCTGATCTTCTGTGCACAGATCCTGGCATGCGCCTGTTGTTGCGGTTACGGATTTCAGCATGGCAAGAGCGTCTTTTTCCAGTGAATTCAGTTTGCTCTCATCGATCTGCGCGCCGTCTTTTAATGCTGTTGTTGCTGTTCCTGCGTAATCAGATACGGTTTCTGTGTTGATAAAAGCTTCTACTAAGTCTACAGCTGCTTTCTGTTTTTCCGGATCATCCCATGCTTTTCTGGAGATGTACCATCCTGATGACAGGCCGCTGATAATATCTGTTGTCTTTCTCTCGTTCTGACCAGGTACAAAAGTAACTGTGAAGTTATCAATATTATCAGAATTGTCTCTGATACCGCCCATTTTCCAGGAGCCGTCTACATAAAATGCAGCTTTATCCTGCAGGAATCCCTGGAATGCTTCATCAGCTTCGCAGGTGTTGGTGTTCTCTGTAAAGAAACCTTTTTCATAGACATCCTTGATATCAGCGATACCAGCTTCCCAGGCTTTGCCCACTTTGTCATCCACTTTTTCCGGAACAGCTACGTGTGTTGCCGGTGTGTCATGATTGTAGATAGAATACTCAAACCAATAGTGCGGCTCTTTGATAAGAGAAGCTGCGATCGGGGTATATCCTGCGTCCTTGATCTTCTGGCAGGTCTCCATGAACTGTTCCCATGTGGTGTCTGGTCCCGGGATCTCAACACCCGCATCCTCGCAGACTTTCTTGTTTACGTACATACCTTCCCAATATCCGTAGAAGGGAACTGCATATTTCACACCGTCAACCGGAGATCCGGGGATCAGGTCATCATTCATGTTCGCTGCATAGTCCGGATATTTTTCACGGATCTCATCAATGGGAACCACTTTATCCGCTTCTACAAACGGATTGGAGTCATTGCCGTTGAAGTAGAACATAACGTCCGGTTCTGCACCTGTCTCAAAGTCTGTGATAACACGGGCTTTCATGGCTTCGTCTGCAGATGCGGAGGAATCATTTACCTTATTTCCTGTCTCTTTCTGCCAGTTCTCAATGGTTTCCTGGTATTTATCCACGTTACTCTCAGTTCCTGCAAATGTTGTGGTCACATTCAATGTAACCTTTCCCTCTGCGCTGCTGTCATCGCCACTGTCACTGCTGTCGGATTTATCCGCGGTATCTTCCTTCTTGGTATTGTCTCCGGCGTCTGCTGCTTTGTTGTCACCGCCGCAGCCTGCCAGCATAGTTCCTGCCATTGCTCCAACAAGTAAAACTGATACAACTTTCTTCTTCATAACTAACTTACCTCCCTGTTTACTGTTTGTTTTGCTTTGTTTTTCTTGATGACATTATAATACCGCATATATTGTAAAAAGCGAATAACTGAGACTGTGATTTTTTGCTTTTTATTGTGCTCTTAGACCAACAAAAATGGTCAAGCGGGCACAAATCCGGTCATCTTTTTCCTGGAAAATGGACAGTCCGCAGGGTTCTCCATACAAAATACCCAGTCTCTGGTTCACATTTGCTATGCCCAGATTGCCTGAGGACTCCTTGCTGGTGTCATAGTCAGGCGCAAGCAGCCTGTCTACCTTAGCCCTCTCCTGCTCGCTCATAATGCCGTTGTTCTCCGTCTCCAGATAGAGGTAGTCCCCCTTCTTATAGCTCCTTAACACCACTGTGCCGCTGCCGCTTCTTATGACGCCGTGTTCTATGGCATTCTCGATCACAGGCTGCAGGATCAGTCTGGGGACCTTCTCATTTAAGGTGTCCTCCCCTATCTCCAAATCCACAGTGAGCCTATTTCCCAGTCTCTCTTTCATTATATGAAGATAAGCCTCCACATACTGCAGTTCTTCTTTCAGCGGCACTACGTGGCGACGCTTTCTGTCCATAGCGGCGTTCATGAGCACGGACAGGGATTCTATCATTTTGGAAATCTTCATATTGCCTGAGAGACGGGCCTCCCAGTTGATGATCTCCAGGGTATTGTTCATAAAGTGAGGATTAATGTGGGACTGCAGAGCCATGATCCTGGCATCCTTAAGTGCCATCTCCTCCTGATAAATATGGTCAAACTGATATTTCAGACGGCTGGACATCTGGTTAAAGGATTCTGTCAGATAGCCGAATTCCTGGCTGCCCGGCTCAAAGGTGATCTGATACCCCAGATTGCCCTCCTGGATCTCTCTGGCTCCCTCCATAAGCTGCTCTGTGGGCTGCAGAATATGACGCCTCACCATAAAGATCAGGATCATCACCAGCGGAACCAGAAGCACGATCATCACTCCCAGAATGCGCAGGTATGCATACATGGAATCCATGACCACAGTCTTGGGTATCCGCACAAGAGTGTCCAGACGGTAGCTGTTTTCCTTCACGAGATTTCTGATATACAGGTAACTGCCCTCCCATGTGCTTCCCTGGGGGTATTCATCCGGGTAAGGCCCGTCCTTTTTCTCCTGTTCTATGCCCTGGCTGAACTCCAGATTCAGTTCATTTAAGTAGATACTCATATCAAAGTCTTCCAGAAAATGCTGCATACCCTCGAAGCAGTAGGCGATGTTCATGCGCATAACAAGCACGCCCACAGGTTCAAAGGAGCGGTTCACAAGATTCCTGATCATATAGACACGGCCGTCACACTCCAGAAAACCGATGTTAGTGTCAAGGGTCTCCGCATATTTTTTCACTGTCTCATGGTCTTTCTTCCAATAGGTATCTATCTGATGATAAGACCCACCCGCACTGGAATTATACACCTCACCGTTTAGCTTCTCCGGTTCTTCCAGATACCAGAAAACAGTGCTGGAAAAGCTGGGGTCCTTGGTGTATTTGGTGTTCAGATATCCCCGCACCCTGCCGCTTAACCAGTAATCCTTATAATTGTTATTTTTAAACGCCTCGTATACAGAGCGCAGTTCCCCCTCATAGGACGCGTCCCTGGAGTCCTCTATGGCCTGGTTCAGCCGCTCCACACTTGTCTGCATATTAAAATTCACCTGGTCCGTCATATTATCCACCCGGTCCCCCAACTGGTTGGACAGTATGTAATGCACCATCATTCCCACCATGAGCACAAATGGTATCATCCAGCAGCCCAGGGCAATGGCGATCACTCTCCACTGGATGGAAATTTTCTTTTTTTCTTTCATCTCTTTTTCCTCTCTCCCTGCATTCTGCGGTTCCTGTTCTTTCAAACCGCTCTTTCTATATCATACCATGTACTTTCTTTTTTCGCAGAAAAAAATAGAGGGTATACTGCAAAATTTTGTCATTCTGCAGTACACCCTCATTTATTTGTCTCATCTCCTGTAACTGCTCAATACCGTGCACGCGCGGATATTTAAAATCCCTGTGGTCAGCCCTTCAATTCCAGAAATTCTTCAAAAAGCTCGCACATGCGGACAGCCTGGTAAGCCTCCGGCATCTCGCAGAAAATACGCAGAAGAGGCTCTGTACCGGAGAATCTGGCAATGATCCAGCCGCCGTTTTTAAAATAGATCTTACAGCCGTCCATATAAGATACCCGCTCAATAGGCTCACTGATATCCGGAAGTGCCTTATCCACCATAAGCGTCCTCTGGATCTCCTCTTTTCTCGCAGGTGTGAACTTATAGTCCCTCTCCTCCATATAGATGCTTCCGTACTCTTCCTCAATATCCCTTGCGATCTGTGAGATCTTCTTTCCTGTCACAGCGATCATCTCCACCAGAAGCATGGCGGCGTATACACCGTCCTTGCCGTTGATATGTCCCTTTACAGTGAGGCCGCCTGACGACTCACCACCGATGATGGCGTCTGTCTCCTCCATCTTGGAGGAAATATATTTGAAGCCAACAGGAACCTCATAGCATTTCTGCCCAAAGCTCTCAGCCACCCGGTCCAGCATATGGGTGGTTGCCACGTTGCGGACTACAGGACCGCTCCAGCCCTTATATTTTACAAGATAGTAGTACAGCAGCACTAAAATGTCATTTGGATGCAGGAATTTGCCGGTGTCATCAATGACGCCAATACGGTCGGCATCCCCGTCTGTGGCCACACCGATATCACAGCCTCTGTCCAGCACATAATTCTGCAGGGAGCGCAGCGTCTGGGCATTCGGTGCCGGCAGCTTGCCGCCGAACAGTGTGTCATGGCGCTCATGTATGATCTCCAGCTCGCAGCGGGTGATGGAGAGCAGTGTCTTCAGGGATGTCTGGCTCACGCCGTACATGGGGTCAAGAGCCACACGAAGCCCCTTGTTCTTAATAGCCTCCACATCCACAGCCGCGATAATATTGTCCAGATATTCATTGAGAGGATTAAATTCCACAACCTTTCCCTCGGCAACTGCCTGCTCATAGGGGATGACAGCCACAGGACTACCTGCTGCAGTCTCCTCCTCCACTTTGGCTATATACTGCTCGATCTCCTGTGTCTGCACCTCATTGGCATCTCTTCCGCCTCTTGTGAAGACCTTGATCCCATTGTAAATAGCCGGGTTATGGCTGGCCGTCACCATCATGCCGTAAGGCAGATCATGTGCCATCACATAATACATAATCAGCGGGGTGGGCGAAGACCTGTTGATAAACCAGGCACGGATCCCCTCCGCGGCCAGCACCTCACATGCCCACATAACCGCCTCTTTTGCCAGGAAACGCCTGTCATATCCAATACAGATATCTTCCTTCTCTACGCCCTCTGCCTTCATTTTCATGGCAAGGGCTTTTGTCAGCTTCTGGATATTCTCCTTTGTGAAGCCGTCACCTATGATGGCTCTCCAACCGCCTGTTCCAAATTTGATCATTGCTGTTCTCTCCTTCCTGTATGAACCCATAAGTTATCCCATAGCGTAAACTGTCCGCTGCCTTCACAGGCCCCTGAACAGTTATCCCATAACTACTCTCACTGTATGACTGCTGCCCGCTTCACAGATGGGGATCCTATCTGTTTTTTCCCCATCCAGCCAGATTTCCTTTACACCCTTTTCCACATGTTCCGGATTCTCTACTGTGATCTCAAAGGACGCGCCGCGGAATACCCGGTGTGCCTTAAATCCGTCCCAGTCTCCCGGGATGCAGGGGTCTATCTCCAGTCCGTCCATCTGCGGACGGATGCCCAGCATGTATCTGGTGGCCGCAAAGTAAGCCCAGCCGCCGCTGCCTGTCATAAAGGGATGTCTTGCCCTGCCGTATGCGGTGTGGTCTTTTCCCATAATGAACTGGCAGTAGGAATACGGCTCTGCCTGGCGAATCTCGATCATATCATTCTGGTAATAAGGGCACAGGGCATTATAAAATTCCATGGCCCGGCTTCCTCTGCCAAGCATGCATTCTGCAGCCCATGCCCATGGATTGGGATGGCTGAACACAGAGCCGTTTTCCTTCACACCCGGGTATACCCTGGTCACAAAGCCGATGTCGTCATCCGGCACGGTGTAGGACGGGCCGTTGAGCATAATACCGTATGGTGTAAAAAGGTTCTCATAAACCGCATCCATGGCCTTTATGCCTTTGTCTTTTGGAGCCGCTCCCGAGAGCACAGCCCAGGCATTGGATTCCAGATGGACTCTACCTTCCCTATCCTTCCCGGTACCGATCTTCCGGCCGTTTTTCGTGATGCCGCGGACATACCACTCACCATCCCAAAGCTCACGGTCGCAGACTTTTTTCACGTTCTCCGCCATTTCGGTATATTTTTCCACATCCTCTTTTTCTCCCAGATAGCCGGCCGCTTCAAGGAAGCTCTGGATCGCCCAATAGTGCAGGAAGGATACCATAGCACTTTCACCGCCTCCCAGGTTCAGACAGTCATTCCAGTCAGCGCGCAGACCCTTGCACACGCCGTCGGCTCCCACCTGTCTGGCGGAAAAGTCCAGGATCCGTTTCATGTGGTCATAGACAGTTCCCTCATCTTTGTCAGCATAAGGCACCACCTGTTGAAGCAGATCAAATTCCCCTGTCTCTTTTACATACTCCACAATGGAGCTGACCAGCCACAGCGCGTCATCAGAGCAGGTGTCCTCCAGGCCGTGGATCATCTGATCCCTGCTGGGTGTGGGCACCACTGTGGGGGATTTGAAGGGCTTCACTTCCGTATCCGGGTCAAACCATTCAGGCTGGAACAGGTGCAGGCCATACCCCTCAGACACTTGGCCCCTCAGAAGCTCTATGATCCTCTGACGGCATTTTTCCGGGTTTGAGTGGGGAACGGTCATGGCATCCTGCGCCGTGTCTCTGTAGCCCAGGCCCGTACGTCCGCCCACCTCGATAAAGGAAGCAAAACGTGAGAACATGACATTGATCTCCGCCTGATAAAGTGTCCATGTATTGATCAGCGTATTCATTCCCTCATTGGGGGTCTGGATCTGCAGTTTATCAAATTTGCTGTCCCAGTAGTTTTTCAATTCCTCATAGGCTGCATCCACATTTGCAAAATTGCTGTATTTTTCCCTGTAGGGATAAGCGGCTTTCCTGTTCCCCTCACCCAGCATGAATACCAGGCGCACTTCCTGGCCCGGAGCCAGAGTGAGCTTTTTCTGCAGGGCGCCGCAGTGGTTGTTTCCTTTCTCAAAACCGCCGTTTAAGACACCTTTTTCCACGCCTATGGGATTTGTCTCTGTGCGGTAGGGACCGATGAACTCATCTCTCAGGCACTCAAAGCCGTCCGGCTCAAAGCTGGCTGTAAACCATTGGAAACCAAACTCTTCATAAAAGAGATCATGCTCTATAATGCCGTCCTCACAGGAAGAACCTGCGGCATACATGCTCATCTGGAAATTCTTGTTATCCATCTCGATCTGGTGGAAAGAAAATTCCAGGTAAGAATATATACTGAGGCTTCTCGTGCGTCCGCTGTCATTTTTGATCTTTACATCCCAAAGCTCCACCGGGTCATCCTTGGGGATACACATTTTCTGGGATGCCTTGATTCCGCTGTACTCACATTCATATACAGAATAAGACATGCCGTGGCGGCAGGTATATTTTGCTTCTTCCAGGGATTTGCCCACAGGCTGCCAGGATACGCTCCAGTAATCCCCGTCCTCGTCATCCCGAATATACACATAATGCCCCGGACGGTCCATAGGAACCCCATTGGCCCGGAAACGGGTGATGCGGTGGTACTCCGGTGATTTGCAGAAAATATATCCCCCTGCGGTATGGTTCAAAACCGCACACATATCTTTGACTCCCAGGTAATTGGTCCAGGACGTAGGTAAATCCACCCTGTCAATCACGTACTCTCTCTTTTCATTGTCAAAATGTCCGTATTTCATGTTACAAAACCCTCCTGAATCTCCTATTAAGAATACCGGCAGCAGAACCCCTCTGTGCGGCCCTGCCCCTTCTGTGACGAGAGGGGCCTGCACCGGCAGACCCCTCTTCGTCTTCCTGGCTCTATTATAGAAAACTTTCCGTTTCAGTAACATAGTTCAGGATGTCAATATTTGTTTTTTCTTGTGAAGACACGCTTTCGTCTTCCAGATATTTTTTAAGTGCCTCCGCCTGTCTTTTTGCCGTCTCATATCCCTGGCGGTAAAGTGCTTCCAGTTTTTTCCCGTCTTTTTCTAAGCGCCCGATCTCCACAGGGGCCGGGGGCTGGATCAGGAAAACCTTTCCCTCTTTTTCCTCCCGGTACAGGTGATCCAGGGTTTCGTTATAATCCAGGTGTCTGTTTTCCATCCGCTCCACCAGCTTTGGAAACTGTCTGCCGTAGCGGAGACGCATGAGGGGCATCATCTGGTTTTTCTGTTTCCGATACTCCCTGCCCCTTGTGAGGATCACTACATTTTTTTCATTTCCCAGGCTTTCGGATCTGCGGATAGGGATGGAATCGGTGATACCGCCGTCCAGATAGGGTTTCTTCCGTATCCACAGAGTTCTGGACATAAGTGGCAGGGAACTGGACGCCCGGATATAACAGATTTCCCGGCGAAGGTCCCGGATGCGCTTATACTCTGCCTGTCCGGTCTCACAGTTGGTCACAACCGCGTAAAATTTGGTGGGGTTGTCCAAAAAGGCTTTATGATCATAGGGGTCCAGCTCATCCGGAATGGTCTTATAAAGCATCTCCGCCCCAAAATAGTCACCTGTTTTGAAAAAGCTGCCCATTCCGCAGTATCTCGGGTCATCCAGATACCCGGTAACCGTCCGGTATCCCCTTCTGTGCTGCTTTGATAAATAGCTGCAGGCCAGACAGGAACCGGCGGAAACTCCTATGCAGGTGTCAAACTGAATGTCCTCCTCCAGAAAAAAATCCAGAACACCTGCGGTAAACACCCCGCGCATGCCGCCGCCCTCTAAAACTAGGCCTGCTTTCCTTACATTTTGTGTCATCTCACCGTCATCTCTCTTCCGTCTCTTCTTTGCTTTCATATATTAAGAATTCCCTGGCAGGTGCCCCACAAACCGGACAGCGATCAGGCCGGCTCTCCATCAAGCATCCGCAGACCGGACACACATAAAACAGATTCTTATGAAATCCTTCACAGTCTGCTGCCTCCTTCAGAAGCCTTGCGTGGGCTTTCTCCGCAGACCCGGCATCCCGGTAAGCCTGCCTTGTCAGCAGAAGATCATGCTCCTGAGCGTAGTCCGCAACCATGGGATATAAACGCTCATACTCAAATTCTTCTCCCGGCACATAGGTGCCAACAGATTCATGAAACGCTTTGGGCTTATCTAAAATGGCATAAAAGCTCTTGGCATGCCGATACTCCGACTCTGCCAGCGCAGAAAACAGATTGGCGATCTTTTCGTATCCTCTCTTCTTCGCCCGCTCTGCAAAGGTCTGATATCTGAGAAACGCATACAGCTCCCCTTTGACTGTGGCCTCAAGCTGTTCCCTTGTGATCTTGTCCTCTCGTTCCCTCTGGTATGGCGCATCCCCAAGGTTCTCAAACCTGTGGCACAGCCTGCCGTTTTCCCAGGTAAATCGGACAATATGATGTTCCACATCTGATGCTTTGATGTTCTCGGATACATCTTCTATGACAGCGCCGCCTCCTCCTGTACACACAAAGGGGATTTGATCCACTTCATCCTCAAAACAGGAATGCACATGGCCGCACACAAAATATTTGATCTTCTCTTTATATGGAAGGTACACTTTCCTGAGGCGTTCAAATTCTTCCTGAGGCACTGAATTTCTCGTAAAATGATTTGGCAGGGGAATATGAAAGGCAATCACTACATTTTCGCACTCCTCCATGGCAAGTACCTGTTCCAGTAATGCAAGCCCTGTGTCAGAAAATTTCCGGAAAGCATTGTCCACCACTACAATGGTAAAGGTCTCCGCAATGACTGCATAGTCATGCAGGCCGAAAAACGCCTCATAGTCCCCTGTGTCGTGATTTCCCCGAAGCACAAAAACATCTTTTTCCGTCACGGATTCTGTGAGTGTACATATATTTCTGTAGTGCCGCTCATCTCCCACAGGAACCATATCCCCTGCTATGAGGATCATGTCCTCCTCTGACGCCTTTTCCAGCGCGCCCGCATAGGTTTTCATCATAACGGTCCCCAGTCCTTCACAGCCGGGATCTCCGATCACAGCAAAGGATGTGCAGCCGGGGCGGCGGACAATAGGCTCTATAATTTTCTGAATCTTACGTTTCTTCATGTTAATACCTCCTCAATGGGTAACTGTTCAGTACCCTTACAGTTACGAGCAAAAATCCATGCAAATCGCCTTTGGCGATGGGATTTTGCCTGACTGCTGAACATTTTCTTACGGTCAGCGCAGTAAATGCGCAGACCTACTGAATAGTTACCTCAATGGTATCATTTTACTTTATTTTTTCTGAACTGGCAACCCGAATCGTGCGCACAGCCTTCTTCCCCTCCTGCTCCATGTACTCCTCAAGTGAGGAGGTATCCTGTTTCAGCAGGAAAAGAATGCTCTGGAGATACATTTTGTTATAGCTGTCATTTAAGTCCAGTCCCAGCATCTCATGGATACGCCTTACCCTGTATTTCAGGGTGCTGATATGTATGCCAAGCTGTGATGCAGTCCGGCTCATGACCATGAAATTGTCAAACAACGCCTCCAGGGTCTCATAGTAGCTGGTGTGGTGGACATAGTCATGGAGAAGCAGGTCCTTAAGGCCTCCAAAGAGAAGGACATTGACCGGAAGGGACTTCCACCCCTCATAGATGATATAATCCAGGGCAAAGTCCTGAAAAAGGCAGGCTTTCCTTGTATAATCCAGTTTATTACCGATGCGAATGGCTGCTTTTGCCTGAATATAGTAATCGGGATAATCTAAAAAGCTGCGAAAAGGCGTACTCACCCCTGCGATCAGGGGGGAATCCTTTAAAACCTGCTCCAGTCTGTCTGCAATCTCCTCCACACCTCCCGGTATTTTCAAGAGGTTACAGAGAAAGAAAATCTCCGTCTTTGTCTTCACCATCAGGCTGCTGCTCTCAAACAACGTATCAGCCGGTATCTCTCTCTGGCTGACTCTGCTGAAAAAAGCCGATTTCAAAACAATACAGACATAGCTCCCCTTCGCCTCCCAGCCAAGGGTTCCAAGCCCGCGCTCCAGGCTCTTGGGCATCTGCGGCAGGCTCTTTCCCCGTTCTGCCTGCTCTGCCAAAATCTTCTGCATCCGCTCCATTCCCTGACACCTGTTTATAAAATTTACGCGGTACATACATTTCAGATATCTACCGATATAACAGAGCAAAACCCTGTCCCGCTCTGCCAGAGGTGTTGTAACAGAGAGCAGAAAGATTCCCATTAAAATGCTGCCGGATTCCCGGACCGGTACTGCCAGGAAGGGAATCCCCTCCTCTGTGGCCGATACCGCGCCTTCCTCCTGCATCCACACGCTCCGAAACGCGCGCTCCAGAGCGGGCCGCAGAAAATCCGTATCCCCGTCCCTGCATTCGCAGGGTATCCTGCAGGTATCCTCATTCTGGGACAAAGCCAGAATTTCCATATGCCCGCCGGCTACAATGATGGGATTGGAAAATACAGATAAAAGCACCGGAGCAAGGGCTGAAAAATCCTTACCCTCCCTGCACAGTCGGTTCATTTCCTCCTCAAATTTCCTGTATTTTTCAAATATCTTCAATATCATGGACAATATCATCTGAGGCGTCAGATACGGCCTGACCCAGAGGATATCCAGGCCCTCCCTCTCCAGGCATTCCCGGGATGGCATCCCGATACTCACCACAGTAAGCGCCGGATGCTTTTTCGGTATCCGCTCCAAATCCCCGGCATACATGATATATACATAATAGGGTCTGAATGGGGACCCCTCTCTCCAGATCAGTGCATTGGTCAAGGGAAGCTCCATGGAATCCGATCTCAGGGAACTCCCCTCAAGGCCTTTTAAGTCTCCGGCAAGTATATATCCGTTCAGTTTCACAATATCACCTCCTGCTGCTCTGCAAGCTCCGGATAACGTTTCAATATACGGAAGATCAGCATCAGATAAAGCCTCTCCTTTTGATCGTCCACATCCATGTCCAGAAGCTCCCGGATCTTCTTCATTCTGGATTTAAAAGTGTTTCTGTGAATGTACAGATCATCAATGGCCTTGGCTGTGTGGGAATCAAATTGTATATAATTCAGCAAGGTCTTGTAATAGCTGGTTTCATGTACCTTATCATAACGGATAAGCTCCAGAAGGGTACCTGGTATCAGAGTCCTCACAGGAAGCGTATCCGCGCCCCGGTTCAAAACATAATGAAGGGCATAATCCTCGAATTTAAACAGCCACTGGGTACTGCTGCACTCCTTTCCCGACTGAAGGGCAGCCTCTGCCTGCAGATAATAGTCCGGAAACAGAAAAAAATCAGTAAATTCCGTACTGATCCCTGATTTAAACAGGTTATCCCTGACGATATAAGCCAGCCTCCGGCACTCCTCATTCCTGCCCTCCGACACCATTCCGAGATTGCATAGAAGCAGCAGCCTGTCTCCGTATTCCAGAGAGAGATAACCGTGAAGCTGATGGTCAAAAAGCACGCTCTCATAAGCGGCTGAATGCAGCTCCTGCCCCGCTTCTGTCAGCTCCATGCAGACGCAGAAAAAGGAACCGTTCCGCTTCCATCCTGCCAGCCGCATAGCCATGAGAAGCTTATCGCTGTCAAAGGAGGACGGGCTGCGCAGATATTCCAGGGCATAATTCTTAAATGCATCCAGAGCATTGAATTTTGGCCCGGAGTGGCGCACCGCCAGTGCCCGAACCGCCTCAGTAAACACAGACAGCAGTGCCAAATGGCCGTCCGTCAGACTCTCATTTACTCCGTCTATGACGATCCTGCCCCAGTATTCCTGATTCTCGTCAAAGATATTACTGTAGATGCTTATATACTCTTCCTCTTCGTTGGTCCAATACTGAGGCGTGGTAAATTCAAGGGTCGTCAGATAATCCGAACGGAAAAACAATTCATCTGTAATATTTCGGTCCAGATAATCCGTCCCTTCCTGTAAAAGGCTGTAGGGAAATCTGGCACCTCCCGCCTCCGCACATCCGATCAGTTCATATTCTCTGTTATGTACCATGACAGGGGCATTAAAAATGGGCAGACTGATACGGCAGAGGGCTTCAATACTCCGCTCCCCTGCCAGGACGGAGGAAAGCCCCTGCTCCCATCTGTCATATTTCTCAAAAATCTCTTCCAGCCGGGTCAGCACTGCATCAGCGGCCAGACTGCCGTCCATACAGATCCAGGAACAGCCCTCTAAGGATCCCCCCGTCTCCTCCTGCCCCTCCAGGCAGATAAACGCGTTTCCGGGTTCCACTTCCAGTATCTCTGCCGCCTGGCCCATGGTCTCCACCAGATAAAGCGTATCTTCACGCAGGACACATTCCGGCTGATAAACGGTATAAAAGGACAGTCTTCTCTCCAGAAAATCCCCTTCCTGCCTGAAGGCCGACACATGTTCCAGTTCATTCATCAGAATCTGAATATTTAATTCCATCCTGCACCTCCCAAATTTTCTAACACATTCCCGTTCTGCCCATTGCCTATAGCTCCATTATAAATCCTGGGGATTCCTTTTACCAGAAGATCTTCTTCTGTTACTATTCAGCCTTCTTCTCCCTTTTGACGTTTTTTTCCTTTACATTTCACACAAACAGACGAATAAAATTAAATCTTTCTATTTTTTCAAGAGTTTTCAACGGAAAACCTGCGAAATTACAGGAATTTTAAGGATGGTCTGCCGGGCGGTATCCGATATAATAAAAGCTATAAGATCCGTATCGTAAATATTTTATGGAGGTGTAACATGAACAAAGAAATGACCAAGGGACGGGCTCTTCTCTTTCTGATCTCCCTGTTCCTGACAAACGTGGCAGTCATGGCGGACATGGTCATCATACCTGCCGGCAACGGCCTGTATGAGACATTCCAAAATGATGCTGCCGTCAACTTCATTTTGTCAGGACCATCCTTTATCATGCTGTTTTCAGCTATGCTCTGCGGGAAGCTGATGCAGTATCTGAGCAAGAAAAAAATCCTGGTGGGCGCAATGGTACTTTTTGCAATATCTGCCATATTAGGCGGAGCTGTGGAGAATGTCTATTATGTACTCGCCATGCGTGTCCTGGTAGGTATCTCTATGGGATTTGTCAATGCCGCCGCCATGGCGCTTATTGCTGAAGTCTATGTGGATGAGGACAAACGCGGAACCATCATGGGCATCTTCAATGCCACCATGGCCGGAACGGGCGCAGTGATCAGCCTGATCGCCGGGGTATTTGCCGTTCGATCCTGGAATGAGGTTTTCAAGGTATACTGGATCGCAGTTCCTGTCATTGTTATGATGCTCTTCTTTATCCCAATGACTCCCCCGGAAGGTGACCAGCAGGCAGGGGAAGAAGAGGGGTCCCATACAGGAAGTCCTTATCTGATGCGCCAGGTTATGCTCATGGTATCCTGTTTTGCCTATAATCTGGTTTACGCTGTCATCTATTACCAGGTTTCTGTACTGGTGGCGGAACAGGGCTACGGGAATGAAAGTATCGCGGCACTGCTCTCCACACTGGGGACTGTGGGAAGCTGTATTCTCTGCATCCTCTTCGGCACTCTGTACTCAAAGCTGAAAAGAGCAACCATCATCTTCGGATATGCCGGGCTGTGTATTTCCTATCTGATGCTCTTTCTGGCCTCCAGTCCGGTCATGGCCGGCATTGCCTGTACGCTGTGCGGCGCTTCCTATGGATATGGGTTCTCCTATTTCTTCCTGAGGTGCACCGTGGTGGTTCCAAAAGAAAAGGTATCCTCTTCCATCTCCATGACCACCGCAATCGGAGGATTTGGAATGTTCCTTTCCACTTATGCCTGTACCATGCTCCAGAAGATCCTGGGCACCACAGGAATCGTGTCACTCCTTCCGGTAGCCATTGCTGTTTCCGGAATCGGAGCTGTTCTATCTGTTATCTGTACTATCATGGATAAGAAAAATCCAAGTGATCTGTCCATGCAGGAAAATTAAACGATTAATATAAAATGGAGCTTCCTGTATAATTCAAATATAGGGAATTCCAAGAAAGAAGGTTGAGAAAAAAATACCTCAGTGTAAAATAAGATTACTGACTTTGGCGGTTAGTATAAAATCTTATTAAACAGAGAGGTATCTAAAATGAATTGTAACACACAGAACACAAAAATTGCATCCATAACTGAAAAAACTTTGATCGTTGGTATTGATGTCGGAAGCGAAACGCACTATGCGAGAGCATTTGACTGGAGAAATTTCGAGTTTACCAGAAAACCTTTGATTTTCAGCAATACACAAGCAGGGTTCCTTACATTTAAGGCATGGATCGAGGAAATACAAGAAAAGAATGGTAAAACCGCTGTAATTCCCGGAATGGAGCCAACAGGACACTATTGGTTCGCTTTAGGAAAGTTCCTGCAGGACAACGGAATGAAACCTGTGCATGTAAATCCCCATCATGTCAAGAAATCCAAGGAACTGGATGATAACAATCCTAATAAAAATGACCGCAAAGATCCAAAGACGATTGCCGCACTGGTGAATGAGGGACGTTTTTCCTACCCTTATATACCAACCGGGATTTATGCAGAGATGAGAAGCTTATCCAATCTACGCTTCCAGACACAGGAGGAAGTTACCCGGATCAAGAACCGCATTGCCAGATGGTTTGCCATTTACTTTCCTGAATACAAAGACGTTTATAGGGATTTAAAGGCAGTCAGCGGGCGGATGATACTGAAGGCAGCGCCGCTGCCGGAGGACATCGGGAAGTTGGGCGTGGAAGGTGTAAACCAGATCTGGAGAGACGCAAAGCTGAGAGGGGCTGGAATGAAGAGGGCAAAGACCCTGGTATCAGCTGCAGAGCACAGCGTAGGCAGTAAGGAAGCACCGGAGGCAGCGAGAATGGAACTGAAAAATCTGCTGGACGACATGGATGTATATACATCAAGACTGGAAGAACTGGTGCAAAAGATAGAAGGTAAGCTGAAAGAAATACCATATATAGATAAGCTGCTGGAGATCAAAGGGATCGGTATGGTGACAGTAAGTGGATTTATTGCAGAGGTGGGCGACATTAGACGTTTTGACAACCCCAAACAGCTGCAAAAGCTTGCAGGCTATGCGATCGTGGCGAACGATTCAGGCAAGCATAATGGAGAGAGCCGTATCAGCTACCGAGGAAGAAAACGACTGAGATATGTACTGTATGAAGCGGCGATATCACTAGTCGGAAAGAATGCGGAATTTCGAGAGATCCATGAATACTATCGGACGAGAAAAGAGAATCCGCTGAAAAAGATGCAGTCAGTAGTGGCAGTGGCATGTAAGGTGATCAGGGTGTTTTATACGATCCTGACAAAAGGAGTCGATTATGACGCTGCAAGGCTGCTGGGTGATATCAAGCATCCGCAGATGCAGACAGCATAACGAAACCAAACGATCCAAGTACTAAAAGCACTGCTCTGTCATGGTTGGATTGAACTTTCAAAGAGGATTGAAAGCTGAATCCAGCTATGACAGAAAAGCTGGAAATATCAGGGATGGACCGGAAAAACGTCCACCGAAAGGTGCCGGTACAGGAAGGATATTAACAGGTCAGTAAGACTTAAAATAAAGAATGAGCCAGTAGTCGGCAGAAATAAATACCATAGGGCAAGACCCTGCAAAGGAGCTAAGCTGACACCCTGGATATGGGCAGGCAGAACGAAGGAAGTTAGGACTCACACCGACAGGTGGGATGATCCTGGTAGACACGGGAGGTAAGCTGCCATAGATGGAGGGGCATACACAAGGCCATATAAAGCGGAATAATGAGACGTTTTATTTTGTATGCCCAAAATCAGCTATTTTCGTACCAGATACACAGAAATACCCATCTTCACGGCTCATTCATCTGAGATATGTAACTAAAAATTCCTTGAAAAATAAGGAAAAAACACTTGACTATATAGGGAGGTTTTTATTATGCTGACAAAAAGACAAAATTTACTGGAAACGATCCGCGGAGGACATCCTGACCGTTTTGTGAACCAATATGAATTTCTGCACCTTGTTTACGGCAATCCTTTCTTTGATCTGCATAACGGTCCTGTACTGGAAGAAGGTGTTATAAACGCCGTAAATGGCTGGGGCATTACATTTTCCTGGCCCAAAGGCACGCCCGGTGATTTCCCGGTCCACGATGACGAGCACCTGGTACTCAAAGATGTGACACGCTGGAGAGAATTCGTTCATGCTCCAAGCCTTGACTATCCGGATTCCGAATGGGAGCCTTATATAAAAGAAGTGGAATCTGTGGACAGAAATGAATATTTTGTATCTGCTGTTATGTATCCGGGACTTTTTGAACAGTGCCATCATCTGATGGATATTCCCCAGACTATGATGAACTTTATCGAAGAGCCGGAAGCCATGCACGAGCTGATCGACTATCTCACGGACTGGGAGCTGGAGTACGCGGATAAGGTCTGCAAATATCTGAAACCGGACGCCCTCTTCCACCATGATGACTGGGGAACACAGACCTCCACCTTCATCTCCCCGGCTATGTTTGAAGAGTTCTTCCTGCCGGCTTATAAGAAGATTTACAAGAGATACCGTGACAACGGCGTGGAACTTATTGTGCACCACTCCGATTCCTACGCGGCAACACTGGTACCTTATATGATAGAGATGGGGATTGATATCTGGCAGGGCGTTATGACTACCAACAATATACCAGAACTGATCAAAAAATACGGCGGACAGATATCCTTTATGGGCGGTATCGACAGCGCCAAAGTGGATTTCCCAGGCTGGTCCAGAGATGTCATCAAAAAAGAAGTACGCCGTGCCTGCGATGAAAACGGCAAACTCTATTTCATCCCCTGTGCCTCTCAGGGGCTTGATATCAGTACATTCCCGGGAGTCTATGAAACTCTCAGTGAAGAAATCGCAGCTTACAGCAAAGAAGTCTTTTAGCGTGTATCTGCCACCCCCCGGAAACCGCCCTGCCTTCCTACTCCTCTGGAAGGCAGGGCGATTCCAGTATAATTTTGTAAAGTTTTTGTGGCAAATTGAGCAAAAACACTTGCATGGTGTAAAATTATATGGTAATATTAATTTCGGTTCGTGAGAACGAGCCGCTGTGGCGGAATTGGCAGACGCACTTGACTCAAAATCCAATGCGTGTACTTTATAGGTGCTTTGCATATTCCTTGATAAATCAAGGGTTTAGACAACTTAATAATTAGCTTAGTTTTCAATATCCCTCTTGCATATCCCTCCAAAATCGGATAAGATATACAAGAACCACAGGATTTGAAATATAAGCCGCTGTGGCGGAACTGGCAGACGCATACGACTCAAAATCGTACGGGAAACCATATGGGTTCGAGTCCCATCAGCGGCACCAGAAAATTCAGCTCTTTAGCTCACGCTAGAGAGCTTTTTTGTTGTCTACACAATAAAACCTTATCCGACCGCCTTTTGTTGCTCTGATGGCGTTTTAGACGGGAATACGGACAGTATCGCATTAGCGGATGATACCTTGCTGCTATAATCTAAGTGAGTATAAATATTTGAGGTTGTAGAAATATCACTGTGACCTAGCCATTCCTGTATCTGCTTCAAGCTAACGCCATTTGCATATAACAGACTTGCACAGCTATGTCTTAAATCGTGAAACCTTATTTTCCTCAAATTATGCTTTTTCAGCAGCAATGGAAAGTGTTGTGTTAAATAACCGGGTTTTACTCTTTCCCCAATTTCATTAACGTAGATAAAATCCAGATAATCAGTACAATAGCAATCACCGCACAGTTTTCTGTTTTTCTTCTGTTCCAGATACATTCTGATTAGCAAATCCTCAAACGGTTTTACCAGCGGCAGAGTGCGTCGGCTGGTTTTGGACTTTGTACGTTCTTTTTCAATTATGACATTTCCTCGTCCGTCATTCAAATTCGCTTCTGTTACAGTATACTGTATTGTAATTGTTTTACGTTCAAAGTCGATAGCATTCCATTTCAATCCTACCACTTCACTTCGACGCAAACCATAGAAAGCCGCTAATATAATAGCCAGCTCCATAGGATCGTCTTTTGAAACCTTAAATAAGGTGTCAAGTTCTTCTGTGTTGTAGTAAGAAGCTACATATTTCTCTTTTTTCGGACGCTCGATACGGTCTGCCGGATTTGATTTTATCAACCCAATTTGAAAAGCATATTGCAAAGCCTTTCGGATATTAGCGTGTCGGTGAATAACGGTATTTGCTGACAGACCCAAGTTCAATTCGTATTGATAATATTCTTGAATGTATTTTGGGTTTTCCTCCATCTCATTAAGTGTATATCTTTTTTCTAAGAAGTAGGGTACAATGCGTTTTTTCACCATTGAAGTGTAAGAAGCAAAGGTTGTTTCTTCTACACAGGATTTCATCATTTCTAGCCATTCTAACATGAAGTCCGTGAACAATATAGCCACTTCATCTGTGGCAGGGTTAATATCCTTTGCCGGGTTGGTGTCAATCCATTCAAGCTCTACCGCATAATCAAGAGCAATTCTGATTATTTCATGTAGCTGCAAGATAACTGTTTTTGAAGCGTGGTGGTCGCTTTTCTCGTAATTGTAATAGCACTCAATATCCGAAGTTTTCAAATCACAGATACGAACCTCTGACTTTTCAAAATACGGAATAAGAAACATTTTCACATTGTATGAGTATAAAGCGTATGTTTCTGTGTCTATGCTTTTCAGATTGGCTTTCAGCCACTTTTCAAGAAATTTGCTAAACAGAGTGTTCTTATCTGTCATAGCGTCCTCTGGGTTGAAATTCTTTCTGGTTTCTAAGAGCATAGCTTCTGCACGCTTCTGATTTCCCTTTATGGGAAGTCCTGTACTAATTGACTTTGTACGTCTTTTGCCAGTGCTGTCTTTATAACTTAAAATCATCTGGAAATATCCATTTTGTTTTCGTAAGTGTCCTGCTACCATATTAGTTCCTCCTAAAATAATAGCAGTCATTTCACCTATCACTGACTGGATCAAGTATAACAGGTTCAATGACTGCTGGCAATAACAGACGCAATAGATTTTTAGATAATATCCATGTAGTGCAGAATGTTGAGCTTTGGAATTTTATAGGTTCTTCCAATCTTAAAACACATGATTTTATTTTTACGAAGCAAGTTATAAGCTGTTTTCGTGCTTATTCCAAGCATTTCACTCATTTGTTCCACACTTACTACATCTGGGTAGTTATTGAACATAATACGGTAGGTATCGTTAGTTGTAATTTTCTGTTCCATTACAATACCTCCCAACAAGATACAAAGAGGTAATCAAACAGCCTAGCGGCTCACGGGAGTTCCACCCCTGCATACACAGTGCAGCTATACCCTTTGCGTGCGACGCTTCAAACGCTCAAGCTAAGGCTATATAGGAGTATCATTGTCGGATATGTAACGTCATGGCTCACGACCGTTCCAGAGGTCGCTTGTGGAACACAAATAGGTATCGCTCACTTACAAGTGTAAGGTCATGGCGTATTTGTCCGCAGGCTCGGTACATATCTAAAGTATTTGATTACCTTATTCAATTTTCAAGGAGCTATAATTCGGGGAGCTGAAATGAGGTGGTAGGATACTCCCGAATACCATTTATTTCACTTTGATTTCAAACCCTAAAATTGCTTTTATTAATGCTGCCCTTATCCTGCCTTTCAATTCCATATCAACCACGATATACATATTCCCGTGTTCGTCATAGAACGGGCGTAGGCTGGCTTTTGATATGTAAGCGTCATAATGGTTCAAAATTTTTTCGATTGCCACCTCGTCACCGTCAGCAGCAGAGCTGATGGCAGAGAATGACGGACACTTTTTTGTAGACTTCATCATGTTTTCATTCCTCCTCGTACATATCCTTAATGAGCTTTAATGTGTGCAGCCTGTTTCTACAAATGGAAAAACGCTCCATTTCCATGACCTCTGCAATTTCAGCGTCGGTCATTTCAAGAAAGTAGGACATAAGCAGAATGTTACGTCGGCTTTCTGTTAATTTTTTGATGGCTTCACATAAGCGTTCATCATAAATACGGACTTCTGAACCAAATACGTCAAATGACGTAAACTCAACGGAATACTCGTCCATGACACCGATATGGTTTAATTCCATTTCAGATAATTCACAAAACGACGTTTCACGTCTTGCACGTCTGCCAAGCTCCCGGTCATAGTTCTTTACAGTCCGAGCTACAACCTTGCGAGCCAGACAATCAAATTGAAGTCTGATAGCGTCCTCGAAAGAAGATGGTTTCATAATCTCACCTCCTTTCCAGCGAAAGTTGCTAAAGCGAAAAGGTTTCTACCTCTTTTCGCACTAACACTCACCGTGAGAGGTGGGATTTGATACCCAACCGCAAAAACTTTTTTAAAAAGTTTTGTGCAGCAAAAAAGCACAAGGGCAATACTGACGTATTGATCTTGTGCTTTCCAAATTGTTCCTGCTATATGATGTGAAAAACCACATACAGGAGTATAAAATACCGCAGAAATTAAACGGATTTTTTTAACGGTTTACCAATGGTCGAATGTTGTCGAATATGCAGGCGTTCCATGCGGCTACCTCCTAAAGCCGCTAAAACAAAACCATCCAGTAGTTTGTCCACCGTTAGGAAAAAAATAAAACGGCGGCTGTATGAACCGTCGTTTTATCGAAAAGGGCATATAAAAGCATTACTGCTGACAACGGTTTTTTTTATTACCGCCAAGCAGCATATATATTTATTGTTCACCTTTTCATAGGAACTGATAAACCTTACAATACGTTTTACTGTACCTGTTACAAATTCTTTAGGAACAGTAAAATGTAGTGAGGTGATTAAATATGCGTAAAACAGAAGATAAGTACGATTTCAGAGCCTTTGGACTTGCCATTAAAGCAGCAAGAATGAAACAAGGTCTGACCCGTGAACAGGTGGGAGCAAAAATTGAAATTGACCCACGCTATCTGACAAACATTGAAAATAAAGGGCAGCACCCAAGTTTACAGGTGTTTTACGACCTTGTAACTTTACTCAATGTGTCCGTTGATGAAATTTTCCTCCCGTCCGGCGATAAAGTGAAAAGCACTCGCCGCAGACAGTTGGAACAACAGCTTGATACTTTTGACGACAAAGATATGGTTATCATGGAAAGTGTCGCTGCTGGTATCATCAAATCAAAGGAAGTGGGGGAAGATTAGTTCCTCCATTTTTATTTACCTGCCAATCATACTGGATACGGTGACAGGCAATAAAAATGAGCCGATAATCTATGAGGTCTGAAATCCTCTAAATTATCGGCTCTGCATCTTAGTGTCTGGCTCTTTAACAACTGTTATTTTCAACTTACTGACATTGATTAACTTTTCCTGTTTACATTTTGGGCAAAACAGTGGAAAATTCCTTAATTGCGTATCTATACGAATTTTCAAACGGGTTTTATTTCCACAAATAGGGCAAAGTATCCATTCAGTATCATTCATAAAAATATCACCTCATTTCTTGTAATCTATTTTACTGTAATATTTCCTTTGTCGCTTCGCACTTTAAGTAGATAGTCGCCCTTAGAATATCTCTTATCAATATACCTGTTTCCAGATGTGACAATAGCATTTACTTCAAAATTTTCACTATCAGAGCTAAACTTTATATCAATGTTTCCTGCACATGTATAAATTTCTGAATTGTTTTTCAAGGCAATGTTATCAAGTTCAATATTACCGCTCTTATTTATTACAATATCTACACTGCTAAGTGTTCCATCTGCAAGTTGTATGTTTCCTTTGTTCAAATTAATCTTCAATTCAATCGTTTTATCAATGGGTATTTGGATTTCATATGAAATACCAGCACTTCCCTTAATTCCCATAAACCAATCTACTTGATCAGAATTGTCTTTAATATTAAGAGCACCATTACTTATTTCCGACTGATATTCCATAGACTTTTCGATTTTTTTCATTGAATATTGCTTTATTTTCAAATCGTTCGTCCTGCTTTGCGTTATTGTAATATCAGCTATATTTCCGTCTAATAAAATAGCGTCAATATCTTGTGAAGCAAACATTTCTTCCTTAACCATCTTTTTGTGCATAAACAAACCTCCAATCAGAAAAAATAAAACACATAAAAGTAATAGAATAATCACACACTTTTTTTTCTTTGACATAATCATATACCTGTGAAAAATCTCTCTAAAACTTCATGAAGGAATTTTCTCCTTTCTTCTGGATTTCTAAGGTTTACCCCTAGTTCAGTTTTAATAACATCAGTCCTAAGAAAAACACCTTGTAAAGACTGCATTAAAAGTATTTCCACCAATGGAGAATTTGTAATGCCTTTTTCAGTACACACTTTATCCACTAAAGGTTTATAAACATTCATTGTCTGATTAGTGTTATCTGTGGGTGACGGAGTTCTGTGGTCTGATAAGATTGAAATTCTTGCTAAGTTTTCATTTTCATACAGATAGGTGAATGTAAGATTAACCATATTCTCCAATCCCTCAAAAGTCGTCATACAAGACATTTCTGTAAGGCAATCATCAAATTTTCCTATAACATTACTAATCATTTTTTGAGCACATTGCGATAGCAAGTTTTCCTTTGTCTGGAAGTGATAATTGATTTGACTTACAGCAATTCCAGCTCTTTTGCTTATATCCCTAATGGTAATGTTTTCTGGTTCTTTCTCAACCTCCTTAATCAACATAATAGCCGTATCAATAATCAAATTCTTAGTGTCATTTTTCATGGGCAGATCCTATCCTTTCATGATATCGAATATATTTTCAAACAATGTTTGAATTGTGATTTGATTTTACTGCTTAAAGATAGGATTGTCAAGGAAAATAAAAAATCTGTTCTTGCTTGCAGCTCTAAAGAGAGCAGATTTTCAATCGTGTTTTATTGTTACAAATAGGGCATAATAACCATTCGTATTTTTTAGCCGTAATTTTACGTTCCATTTCTTATTTTATCTAATTAACCTTTATATTCCGTATCATAAGATGCGATACTATCAAGTTAAACGAGTAAGGATAATATGCAGTATTATAGTAATAAGAAGTATAATCGTAAGCATCCTATGAATCTTTAGCCATTTATTTTTTAGTTGCTTCTTAAATAAATATGAGCCTAAGATAAAAATCATCAATATTATACATAAAGTGCCCGTATTAACCCCTAATTTTTGTGATGAAAGTCTACAATGTATGAAAGTAAGAATTAAGATAATAATACCCAAAGTTTTATGTATTTTGTGCAATAGCTTATTTACTTTCAAAAGATATGTTCTGTTCTTTATATCATTTCCGGAAATATAAATTCTAAGTGGGTAGATAATAAACAATAAGATTAAACCTATAGTAGAACTCCAAGCAAAAATAAAGTTAAGATACAAAATATTACCTCCTATAATGTGAATGAATTCATTCACATTATACGGTACATAAATTGTTTTGTCAATAAAAAACACAGGTAGCAATTATACTCCTGTGTTAAATACAAATTTTTAAAGATTATTCCATTCACTACCAAGTTCAACGTCATCTTTGATTTTTAAAACATTTACGCACAACTCTTTTATTAAAGGAACATAAGAGAGAATATAGTTTTTTGCGTTAATCATTGGCATTTCCAAGTGAATCATGTGCATAATTCCAAAGGTTAAAAATATTGATGTGTTTTTTACATCATCACATACAAAAGTTTGTTCTTTGCATCCTTTATTTATAATTGGTATCATTCTTTCAACAATTTGCATAGAAAGTTGATCTAAACGATTTGCGCTAATTTCGGGTTCTTTATGATAACTAGCTTCAAATTCATTATGCTTTAATGCAAATTCTAGCAAAGACCTAATTATTAGATTAAGTTCCTCTATTGCTGTTAGACTAGACGCAGTTGACGTAGACAAATGCTCTATCGCTTGTTGTGCATAATATTCAGAAGTAGCTCTAAATATATCTTGTTTGGATTTAAAATAACGATAGCATAAACCAGTTGCTATCCCTAGTCTGTTTGCAATATCTTGAATAGTCGTATTATCATACCCATTTTCTGCAAAAAGTTCTAAAGCAGTTACAATAATTTCTTGCCTACGTTCTTCGGGTTTTTTGATTGTCCGTGGCATATGACCCCTCCTTGAGATTTCTAATGAATATATTCATTATGAATTAATTGTATACCTATGTCAAGTGTCTTGACAAAACATGTAAGTAGTATTAATATAAATGAATGAATTCATTCATATAAAATAGGAGGAACTATGAATATTACGAAATTCACATCAATTACATTTGCTATTTGCTTAATAGCATTACCACTTCTTTATATCTATGCGTTTGGTTCACACCCACATTTATTGAATCTGAAACCCACTAAAACTGCTAAATCATGGGCAGCCGAATTCAGACACAATAAAAAATTACACACAATACACGTTCTTGTACTGGCAAGTTCTTTATTGGTAATCAATCTTGCTATAAATATGGCTAATTTATTACCTGCTGAATATCAACTATTTGGTATAATAGGGGAAACGCTATCCATTATAGGTGCAGTTGCTTTAGCTGCTGATAAAGGTGCCTTATGCTTAGTACCCTCTGCATTTGATAGTTTATCAGATAATGATTTTAATCAGTCATTACCTGCTTTACAAACATTACTTGATAATAAGGGATACATATGGGTTGTAAAACTATTAATTCTAATGCCAATAGGGTTTATCATTTTATCAATAGGATTATCGCTATCTGGCGTAATTGCTATCTGGCAAGGAGTCACTTTGATAATCGGTATGTTATTTATGATAAATCCAGACATTGATTTACTTTCTTTAATTGGCTCACTTTTTATGTTAATAAGTTTAGGAAGTATGGGCTTATCTATTATATTTTAAACAAATAAATTGAATGAATTCTAATGAAAAGAGCGAAGAAAATATATCTCCGCTCTTTTTAATAATATTTATTTTACTATTTTCCAGTTCCCATCTATTTCAGCCAGCACCAAATCAAACTGTGAAATCTGTGCTGCCTTTGTTCTCTGGTCGAGATACTTCACCGATACCGACACCTTGACCTTATCCCCATCCATTGTAAACAGCGGATTGATTAGCTCGGAGTACAGATAATCGGTGTTTACAGGTTTCAGCGCATTTCCAGCCACATAGTAGGAAAGCTCCTTGTCCGTAGCCACCGGATACAGCTTGAAGAATGTTTCCAAGAACTCGGTCACTTCCTCTGTGGTGGCAGAGTCCACCGTTCCGTCACTTTCCGCTGTCTTTGGCTCATAGCCGGATTTTGATGGTATCCGGCTGATGGTCGGGTTCTTTGTGATTACTATGTTCCCGTCACTATCCTCATGAACTACTACCGTGTAAGCAGCAATATTGCGGTTGGTCTGGTCGCCCTCTGTAATGGTCTGATCGACCGAATAGAGGACGGTGTACTCGTCTGTGCCAGCCTGCTCCAAGTTCCAGATTTTCACCTCGTTCACCGCAGAACTGGTGGGAATGTCACTTCTCACCGTGTCCACATTCAAGTCCTGTAAGCTCTTTGTTAGATACTGACTGATGGCTTTTGTCCTTGCTTCAATGGCTTCTTTGTTATTCCCCCATGAATAGTAGGCTTTTGCAAAGTCCTTGACAAAGTTTTCAATCTTGTTGGTATCCACGATACGCTGCTCTATGACCTCTTTCTCATGGACGGTGTGTATATCAATGGCGGTGAAATTCTTATACACCCCGAAGCTGACGCTGGCAATCAGCACCAGCCACAGGGCAATCACGGATTTCTTATGCGTGCCTGCTTTTAGAACACGCACTTTTTTAGCCTTGGTGGGTTTTGCTTCTTTCTCTTTTTTCTTCAATCTCATAGTTACCATTTCCTTTCTGTCTTAGTTGGATTTCACACGTCCGGCACCAATGATGTGTTGCTGCCAGTACGAAGTGTTGAGGTCTGCATAGCCAATCGGGTTTCCGGCGTGATACATACGGTTATTTCCTGCATATATCCCCACATGGGTGACATAAGTTCCGGCATTGTAGGTACTGTGGAAGAATACCAAATCACCAGCTTTCGCTTGTGACAGTGGGATATGCTGTGTTGCGTCGTACTGGTCTTGCGCTACCCTCGGCAGGCTGATACCAGCCTTTCCATAGCACCACTGCACCAGACCGCTGCAATCAAAGCTGGTGTTCGGGTTATCGCCCCCGAATACATACGTCCAGCCTTGATATTTGAGAGCTTCATTGAAGATTGCTTGTACCGTGGCATTGCTGAAATTAGGTACTGCCAGATATTGTGCTACCAGCCGGACGTAAAACATATTTCCGTACTTGTACCGCCAGCCGCCATTTTCTTTGATGGAGATTTTATTCTTGTAGGTCACTCTGACACCGCCGGACTTCTCCCTTGCGAAGCTGACCGCCAGTTCAAAGGTGTACTTTTTCCCGTGGCTTGCCACGTAATCAATAAAACCGCCGCCATAGTTGTAGCTCTGGACGACGGTGTTTATATCACAGCCTTTTGCTTTTGCTGAAGCAAGCAGAGAAGCAAAATATTTACATCCCTGTTCAATGGACTGCTCTGTACCTAAAGAGTTGGGCGGCAGACCTAAAGACTCGCTGGACTGCATAACGTCCACCGCTGTGCCGCCGGACTCCACCTGCATGATGGCAAGCAGGTAATTCACATAGTCTGAAATGCCGTATTGCTTCGCATATTTTTCCACAGTCGGCTGGTGTTTCAAGACATCTGCTGACAGGTTCATGCCCGAATAGTCAAAGCCGGAACTGCCGCCGCTTTCCTCGTCGTCTGCTGTGACAATAAAAAGAAACAATAGCAGACTGATAATCACCGTGAAAATCCCACCAAGCAGTGCTAAATGCCGCAGCTTCATTTTTTCCGTCCTTTCTTCGTTGTGTGGGTGGAGGATTTCTTTACGGTATTACGCTGGATGTTCCGGCTTGTTTTCTGTGTATTGGTTTGTCGAATAGTCTTAGTTCCGGCAGGAACAGGCTCTTTTACCGCCTGTGGCTTTGTTGGTTCTTTGACTGTCTGGGAACGTGCCCCAGACTCCCGTACCACTTGCGTGCGCTGTTCCTGTGGTTTTACCGCTGGCTCTCTGCCTTTTGTGTGCGGCGGCTTCTCATAGCTTTCTCTGGATACTGCCGCCGGACGTTCCTTGCTGGTCGGCTCTGTCTTAGGAGCTGCACCTTTCGCAGCAGTCGCCTGTGTTGTCGTTGCGCCGGATACAGGCATTGTGGTTGGTCGCTCATGGACAGGGGCAGTACCTTTCGCCACTGATCCTGTAGGTTTTGCTCTTTCCATTGCCATACGTTTTTCCGCTATGGTCTGCCTGTGGCTGTCCTGTTTTGCTGCCCGTCCTTGCTGCCGGGTGGTTTTTTCCTCCACCATGCCACGCTTGAAGTCGGACACGTTTTCCTTTGCCCGTTCTTTCACGGAATGGACGGCGTAGCCTGCCTGTATCGGCATATCTTTGACCTGTTCTTTGACGGACTGTGCCTTATCCTTGACTCTCTGCTTTGCATCCAGAACCGCACCCACCTTAGAGCCAGCACGCTTGCCAAAGGTGGCGGTATCGCCGGATTGTCCTGTATCGTGGTTGGGGCGGCTGCCTGTGGCATGGTTCTGTCTGTCCGCAGATTTCCTTGTATCGGGTTTACGGCTGCCAGAAGCCGCCGCAGCACCTACCGCACCGCCAGCCATGCCAGCGGCTAACGTCCTGCCGACACGATGTTCCATGCGCCTTGCCCCTCTGTTTAATAGCATATAAGGTCGCCGGAGGATACGCCTGCCGACCTGCTGTGCGTCGCCGGACTGCAAACTGAACATTCCCATCAAATCGCCCAGCTTAAAGTAAATACCTGCAAAGGTGACAATCTGCAAAAAGGCAATCATAAAGAATGGATAGCCTGCCGAGATAGCGTAGAACATGGTACTCACGCTAAATGCGGCGGTGATAATGAGGGTAATGCCTGCCCTCATCATGATGGTGTTAAATAATTTTGTGATTGCTTTCTTTGCCATGCCCTCGTAAGAGGGTATCATAGATAAAATGAAGCTCACGGGCAGAAACATAGCATAGATAATGAACAACACTTGCGAGAAAATCATCATGCCCGTAAGCAGGAATACAAAGACGGAAATACCGATATTGAACAGGAACAGAAATACCACCGTTCCCAAGCGGCTCATAGTCTTTGTGACGCTCATGTTCGGGTTGTCCTTGTCCTCAATTTCCGCAATCACCGTATCCTCTCTGGTGTCGGTGTCCGGGCTGGCAGAGAGCAGACTCTCTACACGGTCTGCACCCAAGTCCTCCATATCGGAGTTGCCGTACTGCAATAACAGCCAAGGCTGCTGCACCTGTATGGAAAACAGGCTGTCACGTATCAAGTCCACACTGTCTTTCCCTTGACTGTCGGAGTTGGGGAGGGTGATTTTCGTACCCAGTGACAGTGCCGCACTGCTGATGTCCGAGGAAAAGTCATTGATTTTTGTAATGTAGTTGGGAGCGTAGGCGATAAAAGACGCTGACAGGACGAATACCACAAGGAAGTTGACGACTGCATGGACAGCCTTTGTGGTTTCCCTCTTGATAAGACCTGTGTACGCCACATAGATACCCACCAGCAGCACAAGGATAAGCAGGAAACCCACATAGAACCCCTGTGCAGCGAAGCCGCCTGCATTTACCCCGGCAAGGGTCTGGATGTTAGTTCCGATTGCGTTTGCGGTATCGGAGATAAAGTCCAGCTTATAGGCTTCCTGCACCACGTACCCTGTGGCGTTGGAGATATACATACTCACTGTCCAGACAAAGTTGGTGATGGCGTACAAGCCGTACTGGATACTCTTGCCGATACCGTCCAGCCAGTTCCAAGGCAGCCAATCCCATGAGCTGTCCACGTAGAAGTCAAGCTGGTAGTTTTCCAGCAGATACTTAGAATACTGGTTAGCAGCGTCTACCGTGTCGTCCACCAATCCGGCGGCATGAGCCACCGTACCCGTGATGGACAGGAAAACGAGGATACCCACAATGACTAAGAGGGTGATACCTGCATAGCGCAGGATTTTATGTTTACGCATAGGCTTCACCTCGTTTCTTCTGTCTGGATTGGTGGTCTGGTGTCAAAGGCGTGGAACAGGTCGGCAAAGACAGGATGTATCTGGATAACGCCCACCCGTCCGTAGAGGTCTTGAAACAGGCATTGCCCGTTCTCCAAATCCCGTAGCCGCTTCTGGTTGTTCTCGTCGTCTTTGTCCACCCCGAAAAATTCCAGCGTGTTCTTGATCTCACCTATGTCCGTGGAGCGGAACGCAAACTTTAAGCCGATATTGTTTTTCATCTTCTCGTCGTCCACGTCGCCGGAGTTCTGTGTCACGAAATAAACGGCGGCGTTCATGGAACGTCCGGCACGTATCAGCTTGTTGGACAGAGCCTTGCCCTGTGCCACCTGCAAGAACGTCCACGCTTCATCTAAATCCACCATCTTAAAAATGCTCCGGTCGGAGTGGATATAGTCGAGGGCAAAGGTGCTGATAACGATAAGCATAGCCACGGAGAGCAGCTCCATTGTTGTGTATTCGGAGGACTCTGTGTCACGGTCTGGCAGCACCAAATCAGCCACCTGTATAATGTTGAGCTGCTTATCTAAGCTGATGGACTGTTCCACCGTACCGTCGGAAAAGAGCAGATGGGAAAAGTCATAGTCCACCATGCTCTCGATATGCTCCGCTATGTTGCTGGCAACAGGCGTGTCCTCTTTCCGAAGCTCGTCAATGACGCACAAAAGACCTCGCCTTTTGCCCTGTGTCACAGAGCGGATTGCCTTTCTAAGCACCGGGAACTTCTCACCGTCACGGCTACTGATACCTGTTAAAAAGGTCAGAATGTCGATTGCAAGGCTTTCAGCGTCTTTTAAGTTCTTCATAATCACGTAAGGGTCAAGCAGTCCTTTGTTCCTTACTTCACTGGTAAGGTTCACGATATTGATTTCATGTGCAATCTCCGGCAGCGTTTCTTTCCAGTTCCCACGCTCGGATTTTGGGTCTACTATGACCGCACTGCCGCCGAACAGCACCGCATAGTAGACAATGAGGTTGTTGCAAAAGGACTTGCCGCCCCCAAGCGAACCAAGGAACGCCGCAGCAAGAGCATTTGTCACAGAGCCTTTGACTCCCTGTGCCGCAAGGCTCGGTTTCAGATAGACGTTCCTGCCCGTGTCAAGGTTATAGCCGATATAGATACCGTCGCTTTCCCCTAACTGCTGGGTCGCACCAAATCCAAGACCTGCCAGAAAATCGCTTGTCACGTACTGGATATAATCATTGATGTAACGCTTGCTGGCTGGAAGAAATTCCCCATGCAGACCAAGCATATCCCCGAACGGGCGCACCAGCTTCACATTGAGGTCGTCGTAAAAGTCCTTGACTTCATCACAGCGGCGTTTCAGCTCGTCCAAGCTGTCTGCCGCCACACGCACCACGTAGGACAGCTTATACATGGACTCTTTGGACTGGTCTAAGGTGGTTTCCAGCTCATTTACAGAGTCCAGAGCGTCCACCACGTTGTTGCTGGTTTCGTTGTTGGACTCCCAAGCGTGATTGTCCAAGTCTTTCAGCTCTTTCTTCTTGTTCCTTACCGTCGTCAATGCTTTCTTGTTGGTGACGATTTCTACATTCATAGACGTGGACACGGGGAACGTGAATTGTTGCTGCTGATAGTAGAAGATTTCCGAAGATGGGAAGTCCAGCTCCCCGACGATATTGTTGATGGTGAAGTAAGCGGCATAGGTCGTCTGTTCCTCGCTGTCCAGCTTTAAGTAACGCTGGTTCTCCGTGATCTGGCAGCGTGTCGGACGGATAAGGTCGTACCGCTTCACCAATGTTTCTTTTTTCAGCTTCTTTATCGGGAAGTCGTAGGCATAGTCCTCATAGGCAACGCCTGTTTTCCCGTAGATATGCTCGATTAGATAGCCAAAATCGTGCTTTTCTAATCGCCGGATTTTAAAGCGGCGGGAGATTTTGCTCTCCAAGAGTTTCTCCATCTTTTGGAAACGGGCGATTTCATCATTGCTCATGGATACAAAGTCGCCCATGAGCTGGTGGTTGACCTCGTAGAGAAAGTCGGCAAAGGTCATGGCAGCGGACTTTCCGGCGTGCTTCAAGCTGATTTCTTCCTCGTTCACCAGCAGCTTAAAGCCAAGAAAAAAGCGGTAGTCAATCTGATTTTCCCCAATCATTTCAACCAACGCTTCGGTCTGTTCGTCTATCTTTGCACAAGCCACCTCACGAAGCCGGCCTGTGACCTCCTTTTTGGAGCGTTCCTGTGTCTGCCGGATACTGGACTCGGTGCTGATCTGCAAGGCGTGTATCTTCCCGTCACGGTTCTGTGCGATTAGCTGCCGCAAGTTGTCATGCACCATGTACTTTTCCTCCGGTGACAGGAACGAATAATTGTAAGGTATCAGCTCATAGTAGGCAAAGCACTCCCCGTCATTGTTGAACACCAGATTGTTTTCGATATATTTAATGGGGAACATACACATCACTCCTAACTGCCGTAATGGCTACATTTAATGATTCCGTTTTCAGCTTCACTGTTTTCCCGGCATAGGTCACTTTCGGGCGAAGCAGGTAGCTGATACTGGATTTTAGGAAACCGTAGGGCTTCTTTCCGTCAAAGGTTTTCTGGCTCATGAACCACGTCACCGCCACGGGGATACCAAAGTATTTGAGGAACGCCCCGTCAATCATGTTCAGGGGCGGCAGCTCTGCAAATACAATCACCGCAAACAGGGATACCACGAACCACGCCATCTGTGTAAATGTGATGGGGAACGGGAGCTGAAAGTCGTTGATAGCGTAAATGACCTTTTCCACGCTCCAAATGCTGGTATAGCTTCTTATTTTCTTCAATGTTTTGTACCATTCCTTTCTTCTAAAATGGAAACAGCAGCCTGCATTTCACAGACTGCTGCTCATAAAATAAGCTGCCAGAATCACACGTTTGTGCAGGTCTGCCAGCTTGTTAATACGGACACTCAAAGACTCCGTATCTGGTTTCTATGAAGCACCCCTCCAAGTCAATGTCACGGGCAAAGGCTTCATAGTCTATGTAGTTTCTCAATCGGTCGGGTATCTCGCCCAGAACGCCGCACTCGTCAATTAAGTGGTAAGCAACGTCTACCATGTTGTCACAAGGGTACTGGATAATATCGTTCTTGTGGTCGTAGAGTTCCTCCACGCTGCAAAAATGGCAGAGCAGGTCGTCAATCACCTCATCCAGCGGATAGTCCAGTTCTTCCACCATCTCGCACAGGCGGTTGACTTCCTCAATGGGCGTGTACTCGTCGATTTCAAAGGGCAGCTCATAGTCATGGATGGCGTATTCTTCGTATCGGTCATTCAAGCCGATCCGTTCTGCCATCTCGTCGTAGTCCACAGGCGGCGTGAACCAGTCGCCCACAAGCTCCCCCTCATTGTACTTGCCAAGGTTGGCAATGTAGACACGCATTTCCTCCAAAGGCAGCCACCGCCTTACCGATAGCGGAACACGCCGCTGGTGGTAAAAAGGTATTCATCGCTTTGTTCCAGCTCATGACCGTAGGAAATGAAATCTATGTGTTTTGCCAGTTCCGGCGGCAGTTCCCCGAAGCGGTGTTCTTCCATGACAAGGTATTCTGCAAGAGAAGCAGCGTCCGGCACATCATAGTGGCGTATCTCGTCCTTGTGGTCGAAAAAGTCGCTGATGTTGTGAAACCACTTTGCCTGTATCTCGCTTAATTCATTTCCAAGGGGCGTGCCCTCAATTTCCTGCACCATGCGGCACAGGGCGTTGATTTCCCAAAGCGGCATATCAGGACTTAGGGAAAAGGGCAGCTCGTAGTCCTCGATTTCAAAATCTTCCTCTTTTTCCACGCCTAACTTTTCCTTAATTTCCTCAAAGGTCACAGGGCAGTTGAACCATGCGCCAGCGTAACCGTCCTCGTCGTCGTTATAAGGTTTTGTGGTGTCTAAGATGTATAATCTCATTTCATACATAATGATAAATCACGTCCTTTCAATTCTGATAGTATTCCCACCAAGACCGGATAATCTACATCAAATACAAAGTGGGAAAATTCTTCTAATTGGTTCAGCGGATAGGCAGCAAGCGGCAGTTTTTTGATTTCCTGCCAGATTTCACGTTTGTGGTAGGGCAGCTCGGTACGTCTGTCACACCCGATTTTTGCCTGCATCTCCGTGAAGATGTCTTTTTGTACCATTCCGTCACCCCCTTTTCATTCCCCCTATGCCCGAACTCCCATAGGGGGATAGGTAGGTTTGCGACAGGCGCAAACCCTTGATTTTAAGCTCCGATAATCTTGTTGAACAGGTTTAAGAGTACATCTTTTACGCCGCCAGCGTTGAACACCAGACCGACAGCGACTAAGGCAATCACCAGAAAGCCAATCAGCTTGCTAAATTCTCTCTTAAAGCCTAAGTAAATACCAATCACCACGATTGCCATTAGCACAAGGCTCTGTGCATTACTCAAAAACCAGTTGTATAGGTTCTGTCCAAAGTTCATTTTTTATTGCTCCTTTCCATTTCTTCTAAGTGGGTATCTGCTTCTTTCCCGACTTGCAGGATACACATAAGCACCACGCCCATTCCCATGCCTGCCGATACCAGCAGCAGGTCAAACAATATGTGCCACATTTCTTATTCCTCCTTGTCCTTGACAGTCATTTCCTCCACGGTGACGGAGAGCTGCCGCAAGACCTTTTCCAATCGGTCGGAGAGCTTCGCATGTTTCACCATGTCCTTAATCACCGTCGTGTTGTTCTGTTTATCCAGTTTTTCAGCTACCTGCAAGGTAGGGGCGACCTGCCTTGCCAGCCAGTTTAAGGTACGCTGGAAATTGTACGGTTCTGGTTCGGTCGTCAGTTTCAGCCGCCCACGCCCCTCACCGAGAAACCACGCCCAACGCTGATTTGTCTGCCATTCGCTCCGTCGCTTCGTGTCGTCCTTATCGGCAAACCGTACATAGCGGTTGATGATGGAAAATGCAGTGCGTTCAGCGTCATAGTAGGTCAGCAGGTCACGCACCGCATAGTAGGCTCGCTCGTTCTTTAAACGGATTTCAAAGCGGTTCTTGACAGGCGTTTCCTCAACGGGGATGTCGTATTTTACGAACTGCTCGTAATCTTTTTCATACACACAGAAGTAGACCTCTGATTTCAGTGAACCAATATAGAGCGTGTGCCCCATGCCGGACTTGTTTTTTTCATGGCTCTGCACCAGCTCGCCGGAGCGGTAGGACTTGAAACTTCGGAATACGGAAATACATTCCTCATTCCGGCATTTAGCGGTCAGTTCTGGAATGTCCAGTATCCCCACCATATCGTTGATGGCAAGGTCTATCCGCTTGAACACGCCGCCCTCGCAGAGAGCATCCGTGAAGAAGTCGTACCAGCTCCTATGCTGTGCCAGCAGGAAGTTTTCAAACTGGCGGCAGCCTTTTCCTTTCAGTTCCAGCAGCACCCCCTTTTCCTGTTCGGGGGATACCAAAACAAATATATCCCCCATGTAGTAATGCTCTGGATAGGAGTAGAAGCCGAAGTCCTCATGTATCATAAAATCCAGCTTTAATTTAAGGATGGTTTCGACCACAAACCGCACGTCTGTGGTAGGAAACCGTATCCGCACATAATCAAATAGCATGGTAAGCGGTGTTTCTGGATTGTACCGTTCCAGAGCTTGCAGCAGGTTTTCTTTGATTTCCTCACTGGGAGCAGCACTGCCGGACTCTATCTTGCCAAGGTACTGCCTTGTAATGCCAGCCGTCACCGCCAGCTTGTTTTGTGAAACGCCGTATGCCAGCCGTTTTTCTTTTAACTCTGTGTTCCAGTCTGTATCATTCAGTAAAAATCCCTCCATTCTGGAAAAAGTGTCAACTAGAAGCGTTCCAGTTGACACCCTCTGAAAGTAGAAAAAGTCCTTATTTTACAAGGACTTTCCTAACTTCTTTGACTGTTTCCTATTGTATTTGTGCCCCCCTGTTAGATACCGGGGGGCGGATGGTTGTGGCGGCAAGCCGCCCCAACACGGCTAGGGCGAACCAGCGGCTTTCGCTTCGCACGCCGCCTGTCCGTCCTGCCTTTGGTCGTTTTTATTCAACCGATAATTCAAACTTTTGCGGATTGTCCACAATGTTATAGTCGGTCAGAGTACCCCCTTTTACTTTGTAACTAAGTCTGAATACGGGTTCACCTCTTTTCACGTCATGTTCAGACAGGTACACCGCAGCGTGCAGATTATTGGGGATACCATAATCGTAGCTGAACAGTATGTTGCTAAAGTCATTTTCCCTGCATTTTCTGACGATCTCCCTTGCACAATCCATTTTGTCGGGGATATATAGCCTGTTCACCACCACAATAAGGTGTTCTTCCTTATAAGCTCCTGCCGCAAAGGAACGGCTGTTGTAAACTGACATTTCCCGTCCATTTTGTAAATAATCTGCCGCCATAACTGCCACAATAAATACAGCGGCAAAACCTAATGATTTCTTCCTATCCATCCATATCACCCCTTTACCCTGTATGTACATACAGTGTACTGTAATACATCTTATTTTTCAATACAGTTGTATATATAATTTAATCAAAAGGACTGGTGTAAAAGAATGATGGTATACATTGATTTAGAACGGCTCTTGAAAGAGAAGAATATCAGCAAGAACAAGGTATGTGAAGCCTGCAAGCTCCAACGCACACAGCTCAATAATTACTGCAAGGGCAAAGTCACCAGAGTAGACCTTGCGATACTTGCCAGATTGTGTGAATTTCTTGACTGCACGCCAAACGACATATTGAAGTTACGCTAAAGCTATGGGAATGTTCCCGTAGCTTCTTTTTTCACCTCCTTTCCTGCCAGCTCCCCAATCACCGTTAAAAAGTCATGCCCTTTTGGTACAAGGGGAGTGTAAAACTCTGATATGACACTCGTTCCCGTATCCACGTAGCCACGCCCTTTGATCTGCTTTAAGAAAAAGTCCTTGTCCACCTCACCGAACATCATAGAATACCCAAGCTCTGACATTCTGCCAAGTGCCACACGGAAATTAAACTGGTCACGGATACCGTCGCCAAGGTATTTTGCGTCCGGTCGCTGACAGGCGAGAATGAGGAAATATCCTGCCTGCCGTCCGAGCATGACAATCTGTTTCAGTTTATTCAAGACCAAAGCGTTTTCCTTTGTCGTCAGCATTTCCATAAACGCCACGTATTCGTCAAAAATGAGGAAGTGGGGCGGCAGACCTAAATAAGCATAGTTTTCCCCTGTCTTGTAACCGTCCATGCGCTTCATGGCTTCGCTCCGTTCCATCATGCCATCATAAAAGTGGTCGATACAGTCTGTGATTTCCTCCTTTCGGTAGTAGACTTCGGACATGACGGCGGACAGGTCGGCAAGGTCGGCGTTCTTCGGGTCAAGCACATACAGTTTGGCGTTGGTACGCAGGAGTGCTTCTATGATGGTAAGGATAAAGTAGGTCTTACCGCCGCCAGTGCCGCCAGCAATCAGCATATGAGGGAGCTTGTCATATTCCCAATACACATTTTTCATGAGCCGCAGGCTGCCGCCTGCCGCCTGTACCTCATCTATGGTGATACGGTTGGCAATGGTGTCATAGAGTAAGACATATTCCACAAAGCTGTCTTTCAGCTCTTTGGAAACCAGCTCACAGTACAAGCCTGTTTCCAGCTTCTTTTCCAAGTGCAGGAGCTGGTCTTGATATTTTCCCAAGGTGATTTCTGCCAGTATGTGTATAAGTCCATTATCTAGGCGGTAGTACACTTTGGGAAAGTGAGTGATTTTCTCCTTTGACCTGCTGGCAGGCAAGTCTTTGAAAAAGCCGCCATCCTGTGACTGCTCGGACTCATACCAGCCATTTTCCAATATCATCCGTGACAGCTTTTGACGGTGACAGAGCTGCTTTATTCTGTCCGGCTGGTAACGGGCATACAGGAACGCAGACAAACCGCAGACCAGCACCGCCGCTACAAGAGATACTATCATGTAGGGCGTAACCGAGAGCTTAATGCTGCCGTTTTGAAATAACGAAACCGTGTTCCGGTCCGTATGCAGCAGCGTATTGATATTCAAAAGCAGCACGACCGCAAAGAGCAGGCACGCCAGCCGACCGCCCAATGACCGCACCACCAGCGACTTGTCACTGGCACGGATACGGTTGCCTTTATAGTGTTTGTAAAGTTGCATAAGTCCTCCTTTCAACAGTGGTTATAGTCCTGTGTGTTATAGCGGCAGGTGTTCTTATCAAAATGCGGCTGCCGGATGGTTTCATAGACTCTGTTAGAAACCCGTCTTTGAAACAGCAGGCTGCCATCTTTGGGATAGTGATGTCTGGCATAACAGGGATAGGCGTTTAAAATCTGCCTTGCTTCTTTCGTCAGTGGGTAGATATAACGGAACATAAGTCCATTGATCTTCTCTATCCCTTTGTACTCACAAAACGCATGGGTCAGCCAGTGCCGCTTCTTTACGCCATCCATTCGGGCATTTTCTTCCAGCAGTATTCTGGCACTTCGGGGATGTATCTTTTCGCCCGTTTCCCGGTCACGGTATACGCTAGTCTTGAAGCTGCCAAGGTAGTAGAAGTTAGAAGCCTGATATACATAACCGCATTTTCCCTCAATGCCATCCGCAAGTGTGTATAGAAAAAGGCAGCCTGTGTTCACCCGTAGCCACTTAATCAAAGCGGAGAGGGCAAGGCTGCCAAAATACTGGTTATGGTTCATTTCTGGTAGAAAGCACATCTTCCCGATTTCCAGATAATCGGATGTCACCAGCTTATGCTGTGGGAAAATCTTGCGGATGGTCTGTAAGGGTTGCGTTCCCCATCCAAGCTCCACAACCCCTGTCAATCGGTTTTCATGGTAAATCCCCAAGAAGTAGACGCAGAGCCGTGGTATCACTTTGGAATAGTGGTATTCACGTATGAAAGTGACTGCCGTATCTTTGGGGATTTCCCGTATTGCTAAACGCTCAATAAATCTGATTCTCCTTTCTGTCCTCTGTCAAAATCCCACTAACAGGCTTATTTTCCGTCGGGATTGTCTTTTTTCGGCTGCTGGTTCTGTGGATGTCCAATAGGCTGACCGCCTTTATTCTTTAATACAATGTCGTCAGCTTTGATGTACCAGTCAACATCTGCCCCTTGAAATGTAGCGGTCGCTACCGTATCTGCCACAGGGTTGATGATCTCCACCTCGGCGTTGTAGTCAAATTCTTTTAAAGGCACAGAAGCCGGGATACTCACCTGTATCATGCGCCCCTGTCCTCTGGACTTCAAATCATACGTGCGCTCCTTTATTTCCTCGGACGCTGTTCCATCTTCATTCTGGATGTGTACCTCACGTCTAAGGGCAGAGAATTTCAGCACACCAAATGTCTTTTCTTTATCTATGATAATTCCGTTTGCTAATCTCATAATCTCTTGACCTCCTTATGCTTTCACCATGTCGTCAGCGGACAGGATATAGTTGGTAAATCCACGGGTGCCGATTTTGTAACCGTCAGCCGTGATTTTCGGGTTGATAAGTTTTACCTTTTCCTCCACCTCAAAATTTTTCTCTCCGGCAGAAGCAGGCAGGATAACAATAATGTCATCGGCTCTCTGTACGTCAGAATACAGATTGAAACTTCGGGAAATGACCGTCATGCGCCCGTTTACCCGACGCTGCTCGGTCTTGCCCTCTCCGGCATATTCTAAGTTTCCGAATGTTTTTTCCATGTTAGGGATTACGTGTTTTAATTCCATATGTGTTTACCTCTTTTCTTTCTATGTGCGTAGCTTTAAGGGAAGAGCATGGGGGAGCTACAATCCCCCATACCCCCTAGTGGACTGTTTTTTTTCTATCAATCAAAAAGACGATTGACAGAAAAGAAACAGTGTAAAGGTTTTATCCAGCAGTTTGAACCATCCCGGCAGGCGGTGAGCGTGTATGCAGCTTCATAGGCAGTCACCTCACACTCTATTTATCACTGTCATGCTTCATGGAACGGCGTTTCTTATAGGCTGCAAAAGCAAGACCAGCCGCAGAGAGTCCAAGCAGGACAGCAAAGACAGCCACATTGGTGTTATCACCCGTTTTGGGGGAGTCCGTCACCTTATGGCTCGGCGTGTCTGGTGTTTCCGGTTTCTTTGGTTCTTCGGGCGCAGGCGTTTCCGGCACTTCCTTGATTGTGATTGTCTGCTCCTTGTCCGTGATGTCCTTATGTTCTGTGACTTTTACAGGCTCGTCAGGGTTGGTGATGTCGTAGAGTTCCTCAAAGGTCACAAGCTGCTTGCCGCCCAACTTTGAAGCGTCAAATGTAAAGACAATCTCCACCTCCATTTTGGTGTCGGCAGCGGTGAATGTGTAGTCATTCTCCACACGTTTCCCGTCAATGAGAAGCTCGGCATTTTCATCCTTTACCATCTGCCAGCCTTTGAGCTGGTACTTTGTACCCACTTCCAGACCGTCCAGCGTGACCGTATCCACGATTGTGACCTCTTTGCCAGCTTCTATGGCTTTTTCACCGTCTTTGCTGGCGGCAGTGGTATGGATTTTGATTATGCGCTCGGTGATAAGAACCGTCTGCCCCTCGTCCTCTATGTCTTTATGTTCCGTGACCTTTACAGGCTCGTCGGGATTGGTTACGTCGTAGAGTTCCTCAAACGTCACCAAGTTCTTGCCGCCAAGGGCAGAAGCGTTGAATGTAAAGGTGACCTCCACTTTCATTTCCTCCTTATTGGCAGTAAATGTGTGATCACTCTCCACACGCCTGCCATCCATGAGAAGCTCGGTGTTTTCATCTTTTACCATCTGCCAGCCTTTGAGCTGGTATCTTGTACCTACTTCCAGACCATCTATAGTGACCGTATCCACGATTGTGACCTCTTTGCCAGCAACGATTACTTTCTCGCCCGTGGCTTTGTCCGCAGCTGTGGTATGGATTTTAATTACACGGTCTTTGATGGATACCGTCTGCCCGTCGTCCTCAATGTCTTTGTGTTCAGCCACTTTGACAGGCTCATTCTTGTCGGATAAGTCGTATAGTTCTTCAAAAGTAACCAAGTCTTTACCCCCAAGGGCAGAAGCATTGAACGTATATTCTACCTTGACTTTCATTTCCTCACTGTCAGCGGTGAATGTGTATTCACTCTCAACACGCTTGTCATCAATAATAAGCTCGGCATTTTCATCCTTTATCATCTGCCAGCCTTTGAGCTGGTACTTTGTGCCCTTTTTCAGACCGTCCAGCGTGACCGTGTCCACAATCGTGACCTCTTTTCCGGCAATGATTGATTTCTCACCCGTGGCTTTATCCGCAGCGGTGGTATGGATAGAGATTTCTTTTTCGTAGTCGTCAGTGAGCGTTCCCAAGTCAATGACTACCTTATCTCTGGAAACCACAATCTCAAAAGCCGGAATGAGCTTAAACCCCTTATTACTGTCGCAGCGCAATTCCTCAATCTTGTAGGTATCGTACAGCAGCGCACCTTTGGAGTCGTCCGGTTCAGACGTACCGAACCAGATACCGTCCTCGCTGGTCTTGCCCCTGTTGGTATTCTGCTTATGGGATACCCAGTCAGAAGCGGTAGAGAACTGTCCGTTTTTATCAGTCACGACAACGTGGCTCTCACCTGTGGTCTTGCTGGTAATGCGGAACGGAACGTCAGCAAGGCGCTTGTGTGTTCCGTCACCGATTTTCACGCCCTCAATGTCACCACGCTTGATCTGGTTGTAGATGGATTGTTCCGCACCAGTCAAGTCCACAATTTTGCCATTTTCCTTAATGGTAAATTCACGGGAAACCGCACCCGTCGCCAAGTAGCCTGCCGGACTCTTTTTTTCATCAATACGGTATGTTCCAAATGGCAGCGTATCCACAGCCGTAGAAGCGATACCGTCAATGCCTGTAAGGATGGTTTTCACAACCTCGCCTTTGTTATAGAGCTTTCCATCCACCAGCACAGCGTTCTCATTTAGGCTGGTAATGGTGAACTCCGTATCTTTTAAAGTTGCGCCGCCCTGTGGCTTCGTGTCCTGTGTTTCAAGGTCACGCTTTTGGATTTTCACGCCGCCACGGATAACCTTATCAGACACGGAATACTGGTTGCTGCCTGTAAGCACCGCCAGCTCCCCATCCTCGGTAATCTGTGCCAGATACATTCCTTTGATTTGTTCCTCGCTGCCGTTTGCCTGCATATATGCACCCTCCAACAAGTAACCTGCTGGACTCTTGCTTTCGGATACGGTCAGTGTTCCAAGTGGCAGGCATGGCACGCCATCCTGTAAGTAGAAGCTGTCGCCGGATACTTTGTAGCGGTCTGTCAGCTTTGTGATGTAATGGATAGTTCCGTCGCTGCCTTTTTCAGCCACGGTCTTTGTTGTCCATGAACGGGTCGGCTTTGCTGGCAGGTTGTCTTTGTTGTAGTACCCGTCATAATAATTCCAAACGAACTCTGCACCCTCCAAAGAAGCTGCCCCTTGTGCCACTCCCTTTGATGTTTCCATGTCTATCTTAAAAAGCTCAATCAATGTGGTTGTAGCTTTGGGTGTATCGCTGACTTTCAATGTGGATGTTTCACCAGCTTTGACAGTCAACGGATATACCGTCTTGTCCAACTGGAAACCTGCCGCCGGAACGGATAACTCCTTGATATAGATTTTACCAGCCTTTACCTCTACCGCTTCGGTGTTCCCGTCTTTATCTGTCGTAAGGGTGGCAAGCTGTTCCTTGCAGCCTTTATCAGCAAAGACACCATACGTCGCACCAGCAAGGGAATAGCTGTTGTTTCCGTTGGTAATGGTGGGATTGGAGGACACCTTTTGAAGTGCCGCATTTCCCACATCCAGCTTCGCCCAGAACTGTCCTAATTCCTGTCCGTCGCCGGAATAGATATAGCCGCCGCAGTCGTAGCGTCCTTTGTTGGCTTTTACAAATGCCTTTGCGCCAGCGTATACCTCGTCCTGTACTGCTTTAGATACCTCGTCATAGGCAGCTCGTACATTGTCACAGCTCCATCCTAAATGCACGCTTAAACGCTGCCAGACAACGCACTGTTCCAGTAAATAAGTCTGTTTGTAATTCAGCTCTTTGTGGCTGGCTGCATACTGTTTGACGTATTCCAGTGAGAGAGCAACGTCAGCAATCTGGTCGACACTCATACGGGAACTTGCGTCCGAGCGTGTCTTGTAGCCGGACTGAAAATCTGTGTTGATGTCGATACAGTAGGCGGTTTCTCCCTCCACCTGCATAATGCCCTCATGGAACGTAGAACCGATACTGCCATCATTCATAACCTTTTCTACATAGCCTGCCTTTTCCTGTGCGTCTGTCCAGTATTGTTTCTCCGCAGCCTGTACCTGTGAAACAGGTAAGGTTGTGAAAACCGCAGCCAGACTTAGTACGCCTGCAAGCAGACGGTTCATAATCTTTTTCATAAAAATAAATCCTCCTTTCGCTTTTTAGGTATGAAAAAGGACGCTCATTTCTGAACGTCCTGTAATTTATATCTGAACCTTTAAAGAATATTTATATTCCGCATAGTGTTCACTAAGTACATATTCAATAACGTGTGCTTTAGGTATCATATAAGTATGGCGAATACAAAAATGCTTCACTTTCTTTTCACGCATGAGCTTTCTTGCCGTACTGTCACCGATACCACCTAGCATTTCTCTAAATTGCTCCAAATTCACTATGTCCGGGTAGTCCTTAAAGCGTTCTTGATAGTATTGTTTATTTCTCATTTTTTGTCAGCTCCTTATTATCATTTGTCAGTGATAGGTGCTGACTGCTTTATAAATAATTTATAGTATCTTGTTGAGAGAGGATAATGGAAATCCCTCCACATCCCTCCTATATCCCTCCAACGGGAAATTTTGCTTGCCAAACCGCTGATTTTCGTTTATTCTTTATTCATGCAGAAATATCGGCTGCAAAGTGGCAAAGGGCTTGAATTTATGCGGTTTTTGGCAGGTTGTAAGTTCCATTCAATACCAGTACGTTCCAAATACTTCTGAATGGCTTGAAAAACTCAAAATCAAGCGGGTAACACCGTGCCGGTTCGAGTCCGGCCAGCGGCAGCATAGGAAAACTCTTTGGATGAGAATTCAAAGAGTTTTTTCTTTTTTTATCCTTAGCCTTTTTTCTGCACGTAGCCTGGCTGTACTGGAAATATCGGCAGTATGGCTTCTGCTGACGATACTTTACTGTTGAAATCCAAGTGCGTATAGATATTTGATGTAGTTGAGATATCACTGTGGCCCAGCCACTCCTGTATCTGTTTTAGACTCACGCCGTTGGCAAAAAGCAGAGTCGCGCAGCTATGGCGGAGATTGTGACGACAAAATTCGACATCATTAGATTACACCTGGTGGTAGATTTCGTTACATATGCTATTATTTTTGCTAAAAAGATAAAGCCGTTGGAAATGAGTACTTATTATGGTATATTAATAATGCGAGAAATGCTTAAATTTAAGAATTCTAATCCTCTCAGATTCGTGGAAATTAAAAGGTAATAGTTTGTGGCTTGTTTTTTAATAGAGAAGTGGTTAATAAATAAGAATACTTCGGAGTTTTCAGGTATTTGGGAAGAATATGTAATTTAGTATTATACAATACAGAAAAATAAGAATAAAACGGAGATTCTGGACATGAGCTTAAGTAGTAATGTAAGTGAAAAAGCTGCCCTTATATGGGCGATTGCAGATAAATTGACTGGTGTATATAAACCGCACGAATATGGAGAAGTCATCTTGCCGATGACAGTAATACGCCGTTTTGACTGCATCATTGCTGATACAAAGGCAGCGGTACTTGAAAAATATGAAAGTGTAAAATCTCTTCCTATGCGTGATGTATTATTGCGCAAAGCTTCCGGACACGATTTTTATAATTCAAGCAAATATGATTTTGATAAGTTATTAGATGATCCCGATAATATCGAGGCTAATTTTCGTGATTACCTGAACGGTTTTTCTGAAAATGTACAGGATATTATTGAAAAATTTAAATTTGACGGCCATATCACCACGATGGCAAATAAGGGCATTCTCTATATTGTAATCAAGGAATTTACATCGCCCAAGGCAAATCTCCATCCAAGCGTAATCTCTAATTTAGAGATGGGATATATTTTTGAAGAAATCATCCGTCGGTTTTCTGAGGCGCATAACGAAGATGCCGGGCAGCATTATACACCTCGTGAAGTGATCGAACTTATGGTCAACATTTTGTTCTACGATGATAACGATGTCCTCTCCGGCAATAATGTGGCAAAAACGATCTATGATCCAGCCTGTGGAACAGGGGGGATGCTTTCTGTTGCAGAAGAATACCTGCATCGGATGAATGCCACGACAGAACTTATGGCATTCGGGCAGGAAATCAATGACCAGACGTTTGCGATCTGCAAAGCGGATATGCTTATTAAAGGCAATAATGCTGAATTTATCAAAGATGGCAATACATTGACCGATGATCAGTTTGAAGGACAAACCTTTGATTATATTTTATCTAATCCACCTTTTGGCCGTGAGTGGAAAAATGAAAAAGCGAAGGTGGAGGCAGAGGCAAAGCTGGGATTTGCAGGACGGTTTGGCGCGGGTTTACCTGCGGCAAGCGATGGACAAATGCTGTTCCTGCTGACGGCTATCTCTAAAATGAAAGATCCCAAAGACGGCGGCAGCCGTATTGCCATTATTCATAACGGTTCTCCGCTGTTTACAGGCGATGCGGGAAGCGGGCCGTCAGATATTCGGAAATATATTTTAGAAAATGATTTGCTGGAGGCAATTGTGGCTTTGCCAAATGATATTTTCTATAACACTGGTATTGCTACCTATATCTGGGTTCTTTCTAACAAAAAAGCAGGAACCAGGCGCGAGGGTAAGGTTCAACTGATTAATGCCAACGGTCTGTTTGAAAAACGCCGTAAGGCTTTGGGTAATAAACGCAATGATATTCCTCAGTCTGCGATTGAGGAGATTACGCGGATTTATGGCGATTTCAAAACAAATGACATCAGCAAAATATATGATAATGAGGACTTTGGTTATACAAAAATTACGGTAGAGCGCCCATTGCGCGATGAGAAGGGCGAACTGGTGTTAAAAAAGGGAAAAAAGCAGCCGGATATTTCTTTACGTGATACGGAAAATGTGCCGCTAAAAGAAGATATTACGGAATACTTCAAACGCGAGGTGCTGCCTTTTGCACCGGATGCATGGATTGATAAAAATAAGTCCAAGGTAGGATATGAAATTCTGTTTACACGTCATTTTTATAAATATGTGGCGCCAAGACCTTCTGAGGAAATCATGGCCGAGATACTTGACATTGAAGCGGAGCTTGAAGGGGTCTTGGCGGAGGTGTTTGATTTATGAGGGAAATGAAAGATAGTGGCGTGGAGTGGATTGGGGAGATACCAGCAAATCACTCATTACTGCGTAATAAGTATTTGTTTGAATATGTCAAAGGAAAAATTCCAAAATCAACAAATACTGATCAAATAGGATATCCATATATTGGTGCCTCTGATTTAGATACAAATGAAAATTATACCACTTTTACAATGGATGAAGATATACCATCTTGCAGATATGATGATTTATTAGTACTATGGGACGGAGCGAGGGCAGGTTTATGTGGAACACATAAAGATGGCAAAATATCGTCAACAATTGTTAGGCTGAGGGCAAAAGCTTCTTATCCCTCTTTTCTATATTGGTACTATAAGGGCTTCGAAAGCTTTATGTATCAATTAGTCAATGGAACAACAATACCTCATATGAACCGAAGATATATTGAGCAGATCGGTTGGATTGACTGGACATTAGAGGAACAAGAAAATATCTCCATTTACCTCGACGCTAAATGTTCAAAAATTGATGCCATCATAGCCCGTGAACAGGCTGTGATTGAAAAGCTGAAAGAATACAAATTATCGGTTATTACAGAGGCAGTTACAAAAGGGTTAAATCTAGATGTTCCGATGAAGGATAGTGGGGTCGAGTGGATTGGGAAAGTGCCAGAAGGATGGATTACAGCATCATTTGGAAACGGTCTTATGTTAATTCAAACCGGACCTTTTGGGAGTCAACTACATGCTGAGGACTACGTCGACAATGGGATTTATGTTATTAATCCTGCCAATATAATAGACGGTATAATCGTGCCCAACAGACAATGCTCAATCACAGAAAAAAAAGCAAATGAATTATCACAACATATGCTTTATCCTAGTGACATTGTTTTTGCGCGAAGAGGTGAAATGGGAAGATGCGCGTGTTATGAGCACGATATAGGAAGTTGCTTTTGTGGCACTGGATGTATAAAATTGCGGTGTAATCATTTAATTAATCCACAATATGCTATTTTCTATTTACAGACTACATATATTCGACAGTATCTTACATTGAATTCCGTTGGAACAACCATGGCAAATTTGAATTCTAGTATCATCAATAAAATACCATTCTTATTTCCTTCAATTGATGAACAACGAAAGATAGTTAAATGGTTGCACAAAAAAATAAAGAGTATTGAAAGAGTAATTACCTGCAAGCAATCCCTCATCACCAAACTCACCGAATACAAAAAATCCCTCATCTACGAGGTAGTCACCGGTAAAAAGGAGGTATAGCCCATGCCCGATTTTGATACAAAAGAGAAACGCTTTGAAGAAGACATTGAAACCTACCTCTGCACCGAGGGTGGTTATGCAAAAGGCAATCCGAAAGCCTTTGACCGCAAGTTAGCACTGGACAAAGCCACCTTTTTGTCCTTTATAAAAGCCAGTCAGCCAAAGCAGTGGGAGCGCTATGTGAAGATTTACGGCTTGGACAGCGAAAAACAGATGATTGGCCGTTTCTGCCGTGAGGTTAAAATGGTTGGCCTGCTGCGGGTTCTTCGCCAAGGTTTTACCGACCGCGGCATCAAATTCCGCGCAGTATTTTGGAAACCGGAGACTTCTATAAATGAAACGACGGTAAAGCAATACGATTCAAATATCATGCACTGCACAAGGCAGCTGCATTACTCTCTACAAAATGAAAACAGTATTGATATGGTGCTGTTTCTCAACGGAATCCCTGTCATCTCCATGGAGTTGAAGTGCCAATTCACCGGGCAGGACGCGGCGAATGCCATCACACAGTATAAGTTTGACCGCGCTGGAAATGATGCAATTTTTGAATTTAAAAATCGCGTGCTCGTCCATTTTGCGGTAGATCTTACAAATGTATATATGACCACACGCCTGCAGGGGAATAAGACCTATTTTCTCCCATTTAACCAGGGAAGTAACGGTGCGGGCAATGTTGGCGGAAAAGGCAATCCAAATAATCCGGATGGCTATGATACGGATTATCTGTGGAAATCCGTCCTCCGCAAAGAGCGCCTGCTCGAAATTCTCCATAAATATCTGCATCTGCAGGTAGAAAAAGATGAGAAAACAGGTGAAGTCAAAGAGGAACGCATGATATTTCCCCGCTATCACCAGTTGGATGTCGTCACAAAGCTGCTTCGGGATGTAAGGGAAAATGGATCAGGACATAATTATCTGATTCAACACAGCGCCGGTTCCGGCAAGTCTAATTCGATTGCGTGGCTTGCCCACCGCTTGAGCGCCCTGCATGATGATCACAATGAAAAGATATTCCAGTCTGTGATTATTGTTACCGACCGCAGAGTGCTTGACAGCCAGTTACAAAACACAGTTTATCAATTTGACCATGTGGACGGTGTTGTACAAAAAATTGATAAGAATGCACAGCAGTTAAAGGAAGCCATTGAAGCGGGCACTGGCATTATCATCACAACCTTACAGAAATTTCCTGTTATCTATAAAGAAGTTAAGGCGGATAACAGGCGTTTTGCCGTTATTATAGATGAGGCCCACTCTTCCCAGACGGGTGACGCCGCTAAAAAGCTTAAGCGGGCCCTGGCTGATACCGAAAAAATTCTGGAAGAATATGCTGAGATGGAGCGTGAAGAGGAGGCGAACAGAAAGGATGATGAGGACAAGCTGCTCGATGAGCTTGCTGCGCAGGGAATTCATGATAATTTATCCTTTTTTGCATTTACTGCCACCCCAAAAGAAAAAACGTTACAGATGTTTGGATGGAGAGATGATGATGGTAAATATCATCCGTTCCATATTTATTCCATGCGGCAGGCCATTGAGGAGAGGTTTATCCTGGACGTGCTTCAAAACTACATGACCTATAAGATGTATTATAAGATAACAAAGTCGATTGCAGACAATCCGGAACTGGATACGGCTGCAGGCGTGAAGGCTATCATCAATTATGAAACGCTGCATCCCCACAATATATCGCAGAAAACAGCGGTCATGTTGGAACATTTCAGAAGCGTGACTATGCACAAGATTGGCGGTAAGGCCAAAGCAATGATTGTCACACCTTCCCGCCTGCATGCGGTTCGCTATTTACTTGAATTTAAACGCCAGATCCAGGAGAAGGGGTATACTGACCTTGATGTGCTGGTTGCATTTTCCGGCGAGGTGGAAGATGATGGCGAAAAATATACCGAAGAGAAAATGAATAAGAATAAAGCCGGAGAAACGATCAAAGCAAAAGCATTGCCAAAGGCATTCCATACAGATGAATTCGGTATGCTGATTGTCGCTGAAAAATACCAGACAGGTTTTGATGAACCGCTTTTACACACGATGTTTGTGGATAAGAAGTTATCCGGAGTAAAAGCCGTGCAGACTTTGTCACGTTTAAATCGCACCATGCGTGGGAAACAGGATACCTTTGTCTTAGATTTCGTGAATTCTGCTGAGGATATCAGGGAAGCTTTTGAGCCGTATTATGAAGAAACAATTCTGGAGGAAGAAACGAACCCGAACGTTGTATATGACTTGAAAAATACGCTTGATGAATTTCGCGTTTACCAGCAGATAGAGATAGAGCGTTTTACCGATATCTTCTATGCAGGCAAGAGACAGATGGCTGGAGATATGGGCAGACTGCAGGGAACAATAAAGCCTGCGTTGGATCGTTATGAAGCGCTGACAGATGATAAAAAGGATTTATTTAAATCTACCTTATCGCGCTTTAACCGCATCTATGCCTTTATCACACAAGTGTGCCGTTTGTTTGACAAGGATATTCATAAGTTCAGTGTATATGCCAAATTTCTTGCAACCATGCTGCCAAAGGGTGATATAGACAAGGTTTATGTGGATGACAAGGTTCTACTTGAGTATTACCGTCTGGAAAAAGACTTTGAAGGGAATATCGGCTTAGAAGGCACAGAAGAAGGTTTCCACCCGATTACAGGTGAATCCGGCAGGCGGGAAAAGAAAAAAGACCCGCTGACTATTTTAATAGAGAAAATAAATGAGAAGTACGGCACAAACTTTACCGAGATGGACAAAGTGCTGTTGCAGCTTGAAAATGATTATGCTTCCGAGGAAAAATGGCAAAGCTACGCAAGGAACAATGACCGTAAGACTTTTATGCTGCTCTTTGAAAAAGATTTCCCGGAAATGGCAGCCACACGCTATGAGCAGAACGATGATTTTTTTGTGCGTATGTTCTCCGATCCGGACATGATGAAACAAGTAATGGAGTCCGTAGGCACAGTGCTCTATGAACGTCTGAAAAAGAAATATACATACCAAACACAGATACCTGAATTGAGTATGGTTGCGGAAGAAACTGTAAAATATAGTGGGGACCTCAATTAGAAGTAAGTCCTTATTTCAAAGTCAGTGGAGTGGCATCAAGTTCTAGATATCCATAAGTAATATATTACAATGCTTTCTTAAAAGTTTATGAGCAATCATACTGTAACAATAGTGCATTGGCTTTTGTTGCAGTATGATGTTTTTTGTTGTGGGCTTGACATAAGGGTGCCTGAGATCATGAAAACGTATCTTCCTCAGGCCATTCTTCTTCAGCAGTATAGAAAAATGCTGTGTCAGAAATCCCGGTTTCATCCGTTCTCCCATTTCATTTACATAAATAAAGTCCAAATATTCCTGACAGTAACAGTCACCGCACAGCCTTCGATTTTCTTTCTGTTGAAGGTACAGCCTGATGAGCAGATCCTCAAATGGCTTTACTAACGGCAATGTCCTGCAGCTGCTCTTCGATTTTGTACGTTCTTTCTCTATACGTTTTAGTTTCCCCTCAAAGTTTACCTCTGTAACAGTATATTTGATCGTGATCGTCTTTTGCTCAAAATCTATGGCATCCCATTTCAGTCCTACGATCTCACTTCTTCGCAGTCCATAAAAGGAAGCCAGCAAGATCCCAAGTTCCAACGGGTCCCCTCTGGAAACCTCAAAAAGCCGGCTCAACTCATCCGCCTTATAATACGATACTGCATAATTCAGTTTTCTTGGCCTTTCGATACAGTCTGCTGGATTCGACTTGATGAGACCGATCTTCACAACATACTTTAACGCTTTCCTGATATTTGCATGGCGGTGGATGACTGTGTTTGCTGATAATCCCAGATCCAACTCATGCTGATAATACTCCTGTATATACTTAGGATTTTCTTCCATATTGGCCAGAGTATATTGTTTCTCCTTAAAATATGGTACGATACGTCTTTTGACCATTATAGAGTAGCTGGCAAATGTAGTCTCTTCCACACACTGCTTCATCATTTCTAGCCATTCCAGCATAAAATCTGTGAACAAGATAGAGACTTCTTTTGTCGCCGGATTGATGTTCTTTGCAGGATTACTTTCGATCAGTGTCAGTTCTAACGCGTGATCAAGTGCCTGTAGTATGATCTCATGAAGCTGCAGGATGCCTGCCTGTGTTGTGTGGTTGTTATTCTTCTCATAATGATAATAGGCTTCTATATTGATCCCCAGGATCACATATGCCGCTAGTTTGCGGATCACCCCGTTATCCCGGACAGAATAGTGGATCGCATCGATAAAAAGGATCGGATATATTTCATCTAAGGGTCGGTTCTGCCAGTCTTCGATCTGAGGAAGGATCTTATCTGTTACATCAGAAATAAATCCTTCCGAAGTTTCAAAGCCGTAAATATCTTCGATCGTTTCAGAAATCTGTCTGGTGGTCATCCCTTTGGCGTACATGGAAATGATCTTCTGATCAATATCTGAAATATCTTTCTGACGTTTTTTTACGACCTGAGGCTGAAAAGTGGATTTGCGATCCTGAGGGACCTCAATCTCCATGGTGCCATAACTGCTGTTTACGCGTTTGCGTTTGTAGCCATTTCTGTAATCCTCGTTATCAGAGCGTTCAGATTTTTCATATCCCAGATGATCCTCCATTTCTGCTTCCATCATTTCTTTGATCGTTCCACCCAGAAGATCTTTCAGAGCATCCTGAATATCTTCAGCTGTCTGAATATCGTATTCTTCCAGGAGCTGATGGATAATGTTACGTTTTCCTTCTGTCATTTGTACCCGATGTACAGGTTTCTTCTCTCTTGCCATAATAAAAGGCCCTCCTATGATTATTTTGATTTTATCATAGAAGAACCCTTCAATCACATATTTACAGAAAAAGTTTCACACTCCCTTGTGTGGGGTAAAAACATTATATCTTACATGCATTACGAAACAACATATTTTGCGGTGACGCATCTTTTGGATCGAATAAAAGAGAGCTTCTATTCGCAGACTAATAATTCTTAAAAATCAATGAAACTGGAAGGCACAAAGGATTGTCCTTTGTGCCTTCCAGTTTCACTTCTCCCAGATTCTGCGGATACACCAGGGTGCAATCTAGGACTGACAAAAGATCCAGCCTTCAACCCCTTCCCACGGTCGTAATGTATGTGATATAATTGCTTCCTATTTTTTCTGACAATCCGAAAACAACATTCCAAGTTTCTTATATAACTGATTCAGTTCTATGAACACCCACCTCATTTATCGCTGCTTTTCAAACATTGAATTTATTCAACTAATTGAGATTTTGTCTCTCCTGATAAAGTTTTTACATGAAATATACTGAACTGATAAACTGCAGTTATTTACAAATAGAATCAATCCAAGAAAATAACTCCTTCAGATCATAATCTCCTGAGTGAGGTATCCCCCAAGGTGATGCATAATCCACAACACTTCCTGTCTCCTGTAGCTTCAGTGTAAGTATTGCGGAAATCGCAAGAGATGTATCTCTGTCGCTCTCACCATGACGAATCCTGAAATATTTTGCAGTTTTTGCCTTTTCATCTTCAATATAGTCCATGGGATTTAACATTTTAATAATTTCAGGTTCCGCCTTTGTTCCCTCACATGTACTATTCTTCAGACTATATTCCGTAAAATGTCTGCAGTTCACCGCCTGGTTACCAAATAAGTCATTTTCAGGACTGTTCATCGTAACATCATCAAATGCAGGGGCATTCTTCATTCTTGTAATATCGCAGGCAAATCCATAGAAATCCATAGCTACAGCTTTACCGTCCTCAATCGTAAGCCATTCCTTGTCGCTAAGATCGATTCCCTGATCAATGGCTGTCTGAGCGGATGCAAGAATAACAGACTTAACGTATTCCTTAAAACTTCCATCTCCGTTTTCATCCAAGCTTAACGTATTACCTGTTGCATCCTTAAGTGCCAATGAATTTACATACTCCGGGAACAGTCTCGCTTCTTCCTGCGAGATTCGTATCTGATCATCTGTCATTGTTCCGTCTTCTGGTGTAAAGGAAGGACGTCCTCCCTCCAGCCTCATACTCATACGCCTATAGTCATTCACATTATGGAACTGCCACTCATAAGCCATATCTGCATGCTCAAGATTCGTGATTGGACAATAACAAGAAGCTGCAAAAACAGCATCACTTGCATCTGCTGCCCCGATTTCTTCTAAATACTTCTCATAATCCGGATGATCACCGGTTGCCCCCATCAGTGAAGATAAAGCTCCACCCGCACTGGTTCCATTTGTTATGATCTTATCCGCATCTCCCGGAATATCATCAGCAAACGCATGCAGAAACCGCACGGCCGCCTTATGGTCTACAATACAGGCAGGAGCCTTTCCATTATAATTTCCCTCTGCATCCTTCTGAATACGGCCTCTGATTCCGGGCGCCGCGACAACATAACCATGGTTTAATGCAAAGAAGATGGAATTGATCTTATCCTTAGCAAACATCTCATATCCCGGTTCTCCCGGTTCTGCCGGCATATATCCGCCAACCTGATTCGGCATGAAGATCGGAGCTGTATCAATAGTATATCCATTTAATATTCCTCCATCTACAAGATCCTTTGGCACAAAAATATTCAGTTGCTGAAACTCAGGATTCACGGGCTTATCTACATAAGGAATATTTCGATATGCACGATACTCTACACATTTTCCATCTAATGTTATTTGTTCGTCTTTATAATCATTTTTATCAAAAAACATCAATATTCTCCTATTCTGTTATTTATCCAACTCTTTACGAATCTGTGGTAAATACTTCTCAACATCCATACAAAGAACTGCAATGATAAGAAATACCGTAAGGATTGCTCCAAGCCATCCATAGTCAAAACGGATCGCATTCACAATCTTGTCTGTAATTTGACCGTCCTTGGCATATCCCGCTGCCGCAAGTATCCAGGTAGTAATAGCAGACCCAAATCCAATACCGATTTTAGAACCAATAGACGAAGATGAAGCCATAAATCCTTCGCAACGAATCCCAAATTTCCACTCTCCGTAATCTGCCGCATCAGCAACAAACGCATAAATTCCTGCAAACATAGGTCCAATTCCGATGGAGCGAAGGATCGTTCCAGCAAGAAGCATTCCGTGATTGGTTCCTGCAAATCCAACAAGAACAAATCCAAGCAGCATCACAAGTCCGCCGCACACCATAAAGCTTCTCTTTGAGAACTTATTTGAAAAATATGGCATCACGAATAAAATAAGGATTCCAGGTAACTGTCCCATTGACATAAGCTGTGCCATAAACATTGGCTCACCAAGAACTACATTACAGTAATAAATCTGAGCGGCGATTGCATTTGCGTTCACTAATAAAGTACACACACCAATGATAAGCGCTAACCAGAAATATTTGTTTTTAAGAACTGCCGGAAGCTGTTCTTTAATTGGAAGAGTATCTTTGTGCTCTGCGTCTTCCGCTTCCACAGCATTTTCCTTGCATAATAATCCCGGAATTAAAATAAGTACACCTGCAGTAATGCCAAGAATTATACTTGTCACAGTCCATCCAAATTTAATCTGAAGACCGGTAATGGCTGTTCCGACCACAAGACCGCATAAGTTGTTAATGATTGACGATACTGTTGATGTTGTATTTCGATCCTTAAAGTCTCTGGTCATACATGCAAGAAGCGCAGAATGGGCAACACCAAAGATGGTATAAACAATACAATTAAGGAATATGTATGTCAGATATGCATATACCAGTTTCATTGCGTGATTTATTCCCTGTGGTACATTTAAGATCAATATAATTCCAATACACATAAGTGGTGCTGAAAGCATCACCCAAGGTCTGGCCTTACCGATCTTCGTATGTGTCTTATCAACAATTCCTCCCATTATAAGGTCTGTCGCTCCATCAAGAAGTCTGCAGACAATATACATTGTTCCGATTGCGGCAGCTGCAATTCCTGCGCTGTCCGTATAGTATGCGGTTAAAAAAGTTGCCAGTAATGTACTCATTACATTTCCGCCGCCAGCGCCGCAGCCATAAGTTATTTTTTGCCACATTGGTATTTTTTTGTTTGTATCCATTTCATTTCCTCCCATATGGTATTTTCATGTGACTTACCTCGTACATACATAATACCAATGACCGGAAGAGTTTTCTTTACATTAATTATCTTTAAAATTACGCAAATTTGCACTGGCATATTTTTTTCGATACTGATATGGCGTCTCTCCGTACACTGCTCTGAAAGCAATGATCAAGGCTCTTGAATCCGTAAAACCACTCTCCAATGCAATCTCCAGCATCGAATCATCCGTTCTGACTACCGCCTCCCTTGCTGATTTTACCCGCACACGCATGAGATATTCTTTGAATGTCATTCCCGTATTTTTGCGAAAAAAACGCGAAAAATATTCCTTTGAAAAATAGAATCTTTCTGCAACTTCTCGCTGCAGCAGGCTTTCTTTATAATGATCATTGATATAATTCATGATTCCCCGAAGACGTTCCAAATTCTTCTGGCTATTGATCGGAAATATAGATTCTTTCTCATATAGAAATTCTCCACACAATCTGGACAATAGATCAAAAAGTGTGCCGAGTAATGAAAGGCGTTCCAGCTCTTGGTAAGAATCCCTATCTGCGTATTTACAAAAGCTCTTCATGATCTTTTCATAATCCCTTTTTTGGATTGCAGGCTCAGCAATAAAGTACCTTGATCCAAAGTTATCTAATATTTGTCCCATAAACTCAGGATTCACTTGGATTACCGTTGCCACAACATCTACATCTTTCGGGATTTCAATATCTGAGATTACTTTATGAATACTCTCTGCATTCACAATGAATAAAGAGCCTGGATTTGCTTCATAACAGATTCCATCGATATAATGATGTGCATGTCCCACATACGTATATGTGATCTCAAGTTCCCAATGCCAATGATCCAGAACATTTTTTGAATCTCCAAATTCATCCATGATATCAGCTCTTCTTATATTATGGATGCGAAATGGAAGTTTTTTCGTATAATCGATCATCTGGTACAAATTTAACATATAATTACCAACCTTCTCTTACATCACTGTTATGTGGTTCTGATAACTCAAAGATATTTATTTTACTTCCATACATTATAATTTTTCTGCCATTTGTACTACAGCATTCATAATCTTCTGTATCATCTCCGCTTCAATATGATCGATATGCACCCCACCCGTACAAACAACGGTATGCTGGTATTTCCTACACAAGATCTCCGCAATTTCCCGGCAGATAATATCATCTTTATGTCCTGTCACATTAATGACAGACGAGGTAGTGCTTACGCCTTTTCCGGTAAGGGACTCTCTGGGGACAGCGATCACCGTACATCCGATATGCGGCTTCCGTCCGCCCGCAACAAATGCCAAAAGATCCTCACCTATACTGGTAAGACCAATTTCTATTTCCCATTGATCTATTGTTTTTTTGATTGAACATTTCCATGTATTCATACTATCATTTCCTTATCTGATCTTTCGCCATATTACATTCCTTCCCAACGGTGAAACTCCTCCCCTTCAAGATCAAACTGGTCGAGTATCTTTCCAACGATATGCCGGCTGCAGTCTTCAATACTTTTCGGACGGCCGTAATAACTAAGAACCGGTGGAATGACCACACCTCCAAGCTGACTGATCTCCAACATATTCCTAAGATGAATGGTTCCGAGTGGACATTCCCTTGTCACAAGCACCAGCTTCCTGCGCTCCTTGAGTGTCACATCTGCTGCCCGAAGCAGAAGGTTATCACTATATCCACTGACGATCCCTGCCAGCGTCTTCATACTGCAGGGGACCACGATCATTCCCATTGTTTTAAAACTTCCACTGGCAGGAGCAGCCCCTATGTTTTTGCAGTCATGGACAACGTCTGCAAGAGTCCAAAGCTCTTCCAAGCAGCATTCCGTTTCCTGCCCTAAAGTCATCTCAGCTCCTTTCGTAACGATCAGATGAACTTCCAGCCAGTCTTTATGATCTCTCAGTTGTTTTAACAGTTCAATCGCAAGAGGGGCACCGGATGCACCACTCATGCCTATAACAATTCTATGCTTTCCATTCACAGTTTTTCGCTCCTTTATCTTCAATAAACTTCTGTGATCACCACATTTATCTATCACCAGTCTATCAAGTAAAATATATATAATCAATTCTAATAAATCCTCTTATATTCCAATGTGGAATATGTTATCATACACATAAATCATCGTTTTCGTCTGTTGAATATGCAGTTTATCCGCATTTACTTTACTGACAACCCACAAATCGGAGGGGCGCACATGAACATTGCACAATACAAATATTTCGTTACTGTCTGTGACTGCGGCAGTTACTCTCAGGCAGCAGATCAGTTATACACAACTCAGTCCACTGTTTCAAAAAAGATCATTCATTTAGAAGAAGAACTGAATGTCACCCTCTTTGACCGGAGCCATCGGCAGATCTCATTGACTCCCCAGGGAGAAATCGTTTATAAGTATGCGAAGATGCTTCTCCATACACAGGACGAACTCCTTCAGGAATTAAATACCTATGATTCTGGTCGGATCGGTCAAATACGGATCGCATCCATTCCCGTTTTTTCCAATTATAATCTTCTGGATGTTGTCAGTGATTTTCAGAAAAAATATCCCAACATCCAAGTCCAGATCCAGGAGATGGAGGCTATAGAAATTATCAACAATTTAAAAGAACGCAGATGCGACTTTGCTTTTTTTCGCAAGGAGTTTACAGACCATTCTTTGGATATGCTTCCCCTGCTGTCTGACGAATTGACTGCGGTCCTTCCAGAAGATCATCCGCTTGCTGATGAAAAAATGATCTCTCTCTCTAATCTTGCAGATGATCCTTTTCTATTGCTGGATCAGAGTACACTCCACTACTCCCGGGAAATTCAACTCTGTGAACAGTGCGGTTTCCATCCAACAATTGCCTATACCGGAAAACATATTGAGAATATCCTATCCATGATCCGTAAAGATATGGGTGTTGCCCTGCTCATGAAAAAGGCTGCGGCCAACTATAATACCGAAAATCTTCGTATGGTCTCACTTAAGGAATCTCCGGCCAGTACAGTCTGCCTTCTTCGTATGAAAAGATCTAAGTACAACGCTGAATCATCAATATTTTGGAATTATGTAAAAAAAAGATTTTCCAACTCAGAGTACCCCTCACAAGGCATCCTTTGATACTTTGTCAGGGGTACCAATTTATCATTGGAAAAATCAGAACAAATCCGGCAGCCAATGTTTCGGATCAACCTCCATGAACCGTGCCCTCTCAAAACGGTCCTTCTGATCAAAGGGAATGGTACAGTCAAAGATTGCTTTGCAGGCGATCCCTCTTCCGCGAAGTTCTGCATTATATGCGGGATCATTTGATGGATCCAACGGATGACACTGGACTCCCGGAATAATGATCAGATCCTTATCTGCCTGGAATCTCGTCGTCATTGCCCAGATTACATCTTTCATGTCAAAACAGTCCACATCCTCATCTACAAGGAATACATGCTTAAGCTCCGCGAATGCAGAAAAAGCAAGAAGCGCTGCCTGCCTCTGTCGGCCTTCATCTGAAGAAACAGACTTTTTGAATTGTAGAACTGCCACGTATTTACCGCCGCCGGAAGACGCACAATATACATTCTGCAGTCTTCCTGGCATTGCTTTATCCACCATTGCAAGAATACTGGCTTCCGTTGGGATTCCCGCCATAGAGACATGTTCCTCGCTTGGTCCGATACATGTCTGCATGATAGGATTCCTTCTTGTTGTCACAGCCTTGACTTTAATGATCGGCAGTTCAGGATTTGCCGGACCATTATATCCCGGGAACTCCGGCATTGCCTTACCGGTGTTTGAATTCTGATCTTCTCTTACCCGGACATTTGGAAGAATTTCACCTTCAATAACGTATTCGGCATTTGCGATGGCACGCTCATTGATCGTCAGACACTGCGTAAGTTCAACCGGTTTGCCGCGAAGCGCACCAGCAGCCTGCAGTTCATCATAACCAAGAGGTGTTGTTGGCGGCTCAAAACAGGATGCGATCTCAATTGCCGGATCCACACCAATACTGATCGAGATCGGAAGTGATCTTCCTGCTGCCTCTGCCAATTCACGGAAATATCCAATATGTCTGGCTCCTGGCTGTAAGAAAATCGAGATTTCATCTTTGGACTGCAAACACATACGATGAATGGTCACATCTGAATCCCCGGTCTCCGGATCAGACGCATAACACATTCCAAGCGTAATATATGGACCTGCATCCTCCGGTGTGTTCGTGGGTGCCGGAATCAGCTTACGGATATCAAAACTATCCTCTGTCGTAAGATGAACCACTTCCTGACATTTTGCCTGGTCATTGGGGATCACAACAGGTTTGACAGGGTTAGCCACACTGTCCTTTAGCAGAAAACCAAGCTTCTTCGGATCACAGTTTAATAATTTACCCACACGGTCCCGACTGGCAAGAAGACCGATCACTACCCTTGCATCAGGATGTCCCTTCACATTATTAAAAATCATTGCCGGCCCTTCCTGTGTGGGTCTCTGTACCGTTCCCCCCGCCCCGACATGACGATATACACCTGATAACTCAGCATGTGGATTTACTTCCATATCTGTTTCAGCCAGCTGCCCCGGTATATCTTTTAATACCTTAAGTGCAGAACGAAGATCATTGATTTCGATTTTACTCATACCTTCCTCCATTTCAGATAAATTCTACTTATCGATTTGAAAACAGTTTATCATCATGAAGGGATACAAACAATTCTACTTTCGTACAGATATATTCCATTATGGAATGAGTGGCAGCCTGTAATATTACAAAAGGATTCTAATTAAATCCCACAAATTTCTGAGCCAAAGAATACGCCATTTCTGAAATCTTCCGTCCGCTTTTCCCCGGCAGGTTCATGCTTCTTCCAAGAATCCCCCATTTCATCCAGTAGTATGTTCTCCTGTCATTTTCCTTCAGATAATTCCATAGTTCATATTTCTTCTGCAGATTCTCTTCTGATTTAGAACGGATCAGCATAATAGAGGACACCACCATGATAATCTCCAGATAATTGCGCATATAATGCTTTAGCTTCCAATTTGCTATTTCCCTTGTCTTTGAAAGGTTGTAGTCGTCAATCATGTAATAATTCACCTTTAGCTGCTGGTCAATCCGGCGGATCATGACCTCCTCATTTACCGACTGGTCTTCCCTGCCGATATAATACCGGTAAAAATCCACATTCAGGTAATACATGGTTTTCACATAAGGCAGCGGATGATAGACAAAGATATTATCCACATAAAACGTGTGCTCTGGAAGTTGTAGACGGCACTCTCTCAAAAGCTTTGTTCGGAATATGATCGAATGCATTAAAATGTACTGTCCTTTTCTTAAAAATTTCACATCATTCCATGTAAACACTCTATTTTGAGGGAAGGCGCTCCGATAGCGCATTGTCTTTTTATGTCTGGCACCTTCTTTCTCGTAGACAAAGTTACTGATCACCATATCTACTAGCTGCTGCTCCCCGGCTAGATTTTTCAATGTTTTCATTATTTCTTTATATGCAGAAATAGATACCCAGTCATCACTGTCCACGACTTTGAAGAACAGCCCCTCCGCATAACGTAATCCCGTATTCACAGCCTCTCCATGTCCGCCATTTTCCTGATGGACCACTTTCACGATATCAGGATAATCCTTGGCATACTTATCCGCAATTTCTCCTGTACGGTCAGTGGATCCATCATCTACAATAATAATTTCCACCTCAGGGCCTCCTGTCAGTAATGAATGGATGCAATTCTCCATATAATCCTCTGAATTGTAACAAGGGACTGTAACGGAAAGTAATTTCATCTGTACCACCTCATTCTTTTATTATCTCTCAATGTGTTCGTTTTATATGGGATATCACATTTTCTATGATAACCAGTTAAGATTAATAATGATATCACAATAGCCTTCTGTCTACAGTGAATACCCCTAATCCGCCTCTCCTTCCGGAAAGATGATCTTAAATACAAAGAAAAAAATGATCATGGAGACACCGCCGGTAATAAAGGTTACCAGTAAATTGTAAACTGCGGGTGCAACATACTCAGATGCGATCGGCATCCATAGATTATTGAATCCGTTGCAGATTAAAGAGATCACTACCCATGCAATAAAATACCACATTGCCTGATACAACGGATTTCCTTTACTTTTAAATGTAATATTTCTCTGCAGCGGGAAATTAATACACTGTGCCAGAAACGATCCGACTTCGTAGCTGATAAAATAACCAAGTCCACCGCCAATCAGTACCGCCCCGCTGGTATCATAGAGGACGTTATATCCAAGCAGACTCCAGGTGAAATCAACTCCGAAAAGATGCAGTTCCTTCTGAGGCCACATGAATTCTGTCCCGGCAAGACGGGTTCCGAGAATTCCTGGCATGAATGTAAATACAAGATACTGAAACACAGTCACCATCATGCTGAATACAAAGAAATAGAAGATTTGATACACCCACTTTGCCAATTTCGGATGTTTCACCTGAAATCCGTTCCATATCCCCATCCATTTTTCTTTTATCTGATTCATTTTTTCGCTCCTTTTCCGCTTGAAAGCTTTTTCTCATAAGCCTTATTTGCTCTAAGGTTGGCAAAGAACCCGCCAATGACCTTCCCCATTCCACGGAAGAAATGCCCGTTCACTACTTCTACCACCCCGTTTACCATATCCATACTCACCATTCCCCCCGTCATTTTTGCGATTGCACGAAACGGGATATTATATTGGAACAAAAGATTTAGATCCGGTTTCCCGGCTGCTTCATTCTTCAATTTCCTGTCTGTCAGTATCTTATAGATGAACCTTGCCAGAGCACTTTTCGCATAATACATCTGGCAGACCGCATCATTGATTCCCAGTTCTCCCGACCATTTGCCACCGGGAATAGGATGTCCAAGCAGGGCCTCAAACTCAGGATCCGATATGTGCTGTATGATTCCAGTATAATAGTAAGGCAGTTCCGCAGGATTATACGGATATTTTGAAGTAGTTCCCTCCATTTTTAGTTCTTTGACGAGCCGTATATCGCTGATGCTGGAACCTACCATGATCTGATAGGTTCCCATCTCTACTTCCCACTGATTCGTTCTGATATTCCAGTAGCGGAAAGTTTTGTCATCAAATGGAATCTGTACTTCCCTGCTCTCTCCTGCCTTCAGGAATATCTTTTTAAAACCTTTCAGTTCCTTTGCCGGGCGGAATACAATGGCATTTTGAAGTCCTACATACATCTGCACCACTTCCGCACCATCCCTGTCTCCCGTATTCGTGATCAGTACCCGGATTCCCTCTTTGTCAACCTGTAAATCTGTATAGGTAAATTCTGTATAAGAGAGTCCAAATCCAAAAGGATACTGCACCCGTACACTGCTGGTATCATAATACCGGTAGCCCACATAAATGCTCTCCCTGTACTCTGCATTCCTCTCCGTACTTGGGAAATACCGAAACGCCGGTGTATCCTCATATCTGACCGGATAACTTTCTGCCAGACGTCCGGAAGGATTCGCTTTTCCGCTCAGGATATCCAGCATTGCACTGGCTCCCGCCTGTCCGGACAGGTAACCATGCAGGATTGCTTTACAGCAAGTATGCCAAGGCATCTCTATGGATGCTCCTGCACTCAGGATTCCAATAATCTTGTCATTGACCTGCACCATGGCCTGCAGAAGTTCAATCTGGTTCTGAGGTATCCACATATGAGAACGATCCATGCCTTCTACTTCACTCATTTCATCCAGCCCAAAGCAGTACAGTACCACATCAGCCTTGGCCGCAAGATTCAATGCTTCATTCTTCAAAACCTCATCCGTTTCTCCGGTCCGCTTATATCCTCTGGACACGCCTGTCACTTGCAGCCTGTAATCCACGATTGACTTTTCAATTGTTTCTATGAAAATAGGCTTCACCATAGAAGAACCGGCTCCCTGATATCTGGGTTCCACTGCAAAATCCCCAATGACAGCCACTTTACACTCTGCTTTCAGAGGCAGTATATTGTCTGCATTTTTAAGCAATACGGCACTTTCCACCGCTGCCTGTCTGGCAAGATCATGATGCCTCTGCTCATCAAATTTTTCTTTTTTTGAACCAGTCTTATCCTTCAATTCCAGTACCGCGTCCAGCAGGCTATCGACACAGATATCCAGTTCTTCCATCGTAAGGTTTCCATCTTGGATCGCGGCTGCGATCTGTCTTGCAGAATCCAGCCCTGGTGTGGGCATTTCCAGATTTGACTGTGCCTGCACGCCCTTTACATGGTCATTGGAGCCGCCCCAATCCGTGATGACAATTCCGTCAAATCCCCAATCCTTACGCAAAATATCCAAAAGCAGATGTTTATTTTCATTTGCATATGTCCCATTGACCTGGTTGTAGCTTGTCATGATGGCTTTGGCGCCGCCTTCTTTTACTGCAATCTCAAATCCTGTCAGATAGATTTCCCGCAGAGTCCTTTCATCCAATACAGAATTCATGGCCATACGGCGAAGCTCCTGACTGTTCACTGCAAAATGTTTCGGACAGGCATACACGCCCTGACTCTGGACCCCCCTGATATAAGAAGCCGCCATTTTTCCTGCCAGATAAGGGTCTTCTGAAAAGTATTCAAAATTCCTGCCGCAGAATGGACTTCGTTTAATATTTAACCCTGGTCCCAAAAGTACCTGAACATCCAGCACTGATGCTTCTTCTCCCAGTGCTTTCCCAATCTCTTTTCCCAGTTCTTCATCCCAGCTGTTGGCAATGGTTGCCGCTGTCGGGAAACAGGTGGCAGGAAGAGACTCATTGAGTCCAAGATGGTCTCCCGCCCCGGCCTGCTTCCGGATGCCATGAGGGCCATCCGCACAGTATACTGACGGAATATTGAGGCGTGGGATATCTCTGGTATTCCACTCTCCTTTTCCGCTTAAAAATGCAGCTTTTTCTTCTAACGTCATTTTTTCTATGATATCTTCATGTTTCATGACATATCTCCTTTTAGTCCAAAGGGCTTCCCATTTTAAGGAAGCCCCATCATTACCAGTTCTTATTCTTCTGTCTTTACTGGAACCATTATATTACATCCCTGGAGGTCCGTCCTGCTGTTCCACATAACCTGCGGTTTTTCCTTCCGAATTGCCGTTTCCACTTACAGTCACTGTAAGTTTTTCACTTTCATCAGATGCCGTAATTGTGTCGCCCTCTCCCTGTGCTGTAATACTGATTTCATAGGTTCCTTCTTCCAATGTAAGCGTTTTTGCACAGCTATAGCTTGTCATCGGACCCATAGCAGATGTTTCTATATCATTCTCCGTGATCATCTCGGAAGATACCACAGCCCCGCTTTCATCATATATGTTCACTTCAAGTTCAGTAAATTTTTCAGAATCAAAGTATGTAGACAGGGTGTCTGAGAATAACGTAATTGTAACTTCCGCACCGCTCTGCGTGTACATAAATTCAGGCGTACTGAGCTTACCTGACACCTGGATGCTCTTTACAACCGGATCCGGATTCGTACCGTCTGAGCTGAATCCGAGCAGCTTCGCATGATATTCTCCAAATGCAAGTGTACTGATATCGACATTTCCTGTAATCTCTCCGGAACCGGTAAGCCGCGGCGATGCAACGGAATAATTGTCTGCTTCTACGCCTTCCTCATCTACCTTGCATACCCAGATTGTATAATATTCCATTCCTTCACCCGCAGTGAAAGAAAAATCACCTGTAGCTTCATCGAAGCTGAATCCCGTACTGTCTGAAGAAGCCTGTGCACCGCTTTCAGATGATCCTGCAGCCGTCTTGTCTGCACTGTTCCCTGCTGCCGGACTGCCTAATACCGGCATAACTAAAGTTGTGAGCAAAAGTACGACTGAAATAGCCGCCATAAAATAGTGCGTTCCCATTACTGATTTTATTTCTGTTTTTTTCAAACCGGCCAGTTTCAGAAATACGAAAATGATCACGCCGGCTCCCGCACCAATGGCTATATTCTGGGTAAATGCTGTCAGTATCACCGTCAATATAAATGGCACGGCTTCCTCAAATTTCATATTTTTTAGTTTTGCCATGTTTTTCATCATTAAGATTCCCATAACCAGCATGACTGCATCCGCAATCTGAAAAGCCGCAAATATAACATTCGGAAATACAAAACCTGCATGGCCATATTCAGGGACACTCTTTGTATAGGTTGCAAAGATCACAAACGGCAGCCATGTGAACATGGAAATAAGATATCCCAATGCACACACTACAGAAGATAACCCTGTTTTCCCTCCATCTGCCGATGCGGCTGCTGACTGCTTAGCAACAGATACCGGTGCCGCACCCACAATCGGGGCTATCACATTTGTGATCGCGTTAACTGCAAGAAATCCTGATGCACGTTTTTCATAATCTTCACCGTACAGGTCCTCGTTTACGTCCGCTCCTAATGCAGAACCTTCTGATTCATACATTCCCATAAAAAGGAATAACAGAATGGAACGGATAAATAATACGATAACATTTCCGCCCGCAGCCGTAAAAACTGAAAAGTCAAACCCTTCGGTAAATACCGTACCGAGCTGAAGCTCCTTGAACCCCAGCGCTATGGTATACATCTCCCCTAACGGGTCAGGGTTCACACCCACCCAGATACGATTCTGTGTATAAACATATGTAAAGGCAATCCCTCCTGCCACTGAGGCGATCAGGAAAAATATAAGTGTTGCAGTTAAAAATCCTGAAAATACCGGGGTAGCTGCTTTTCTCTTTATAAAAAGAATGACGAGCACAAATCCGATCAATCCCGCGATCACACATAACCTCATATACGGTGCGATGGCGGCTCCACCCAGACCATCGTTAGAAAGGTCTGCAAGGGACATCCCGTCGATCACGCCCATTTTATCAAGTGCTGTGTAGATTACATAAAGCCCGAGGGCCGCTGGAAGTGCGTTCCTTACACAATCCGGCAGTAAATGATATACAAATCCCTTTAGTTTAGGAATCTGCACAACTGCCGCATAGACCAGTGCGGCCACGAAAGTCACTGCGAGCAGATTCGCATAGGTCAGACCGGAATCTACGCCGAGCAGAGATATCATCACTGAACTCAGGCTCAGGCTTGCAGTCTGCACCAATGGAAGATTGCAGACCACGCCAAGCAGTAACGTACCGATAAATGCTGTAATTACAGCACCAAGATATAAACCGCAATAAGGTACATCTTTTTCAAAAGCTTCCATTACAATCTGGATATTCATGAACAATGCGCATACAGAAATAAAAAATACTGACAGTCCTGCCTTTACTTCTCTTCCTGCTGTGGAATTACGTTCTGTAAAGTGGAAATATTTATCCAGCATCAAACTTATACGGCTCTGTTTTGCCACTTTTATTACTTTCTCCTGTTTTATTTCACTCATTTTCCCACCTGCTCTTTCTCTTTACGTTTCTGAAGAATCTGTTTTGTAAACTGTTTATGTACTCCAAAAATGTAAATCAGAATCATCCCGAGCACTAATGCTATATCGAGCACTATCCAGCCAATCTTCCACGTATTGTTATCAGAAGAAACCGCATTGGCTGCTGCACTGGCTGCTCCGGCATCATTTCCTGTTGCCACCATCTGATAGAATAATCGATGTGCATTTTCTCTGAGCATATACTGGCCATAAAGCGTATCCATCGCACCGGTTCCTTCTACTACCGTATAAGTATCCTCATCTACACGGTCGTCACGGGTCAGCATAGCTACATTGCTTGCAAGGCACAGTGAAGGCGGATTGTAAAGATCTGTAAATCCAGGGCCTACACCGTCCGTAATCAGGTAGCCTTCAAATCCCCATTCATCACGCAGAATATTGTTGAAAAGTCCATAATGTCCCCAGCTCATACCGATTCTGTTCAGACATGCCATAATTCCAAGTGCACCGCCTTCTTTTACGGAGATTTCATAAGGTTTTCCATAAATTTCACGGATTGACTGCTCATTTGCCCATGTCAAAACACCATTGCGGTTCGTATCGCCGTCATTCAGGACAAAATGCTTAATATAAACCATCACTCCATCTGACTGGATACCGGACACAACCTGTGCACCGATCTTTCCTGCAATCAGACCGTCTTCAGAATAATATTCAAAGTTTCGTCCGCCAAAAGGAGAACGATGTGTATTCATTGCCGGTGCATACGCTCCTACATACCCGCCAAGGATAGACTGGTGACCGTAGGCCGTACCCTGTTCGTTTGCAAGTTCCACATTCCATGTAGAAGCTATGACTACCGCTGACGGCCACCATGTGCCTCCGGCTATATTTCCGTTTCCGGCCTCTCCCGGTCCGTCTACAACACTGTCTGACACTTTGCCTACAGATTTCATCTCCGGTGTGCCCCATCCTGAATTACCATGTAAATTAATACACTCTTCCAGTGACAACTGATCCAGCAATGTATCCCATTTCTCATCATCATACGGAAGTGCTTTTCCTTCTTCATCTACCATATCTGCCAGTGTCAGATTTGTTTCATCTGAGTCAAATGTCACCTGGTATGTTTCATCATTCAGATCCAGACCATCAGGTGTCTCATCCATATAGAAGGATTGTGTCCCTGCATGGACATACAGTGTTTTTGTATCCGTGGTTTTCACACCATTCTTGTAATACTCATATGTATATTCCATGCTTCCTTCGCTTCTGAGTTCAACAGCCTTCTTTTGCTGTTCTCCCAGTTCTTCACATGCTGCATCACCGTTTAAATTAGATTCATGCAGCTTAATCGTGTCCATTCCCGATGCAAAATCACTTCTGGAGAGATAGCCGTCCAGCATATTTCCATCACCTGCTGATACATCGTCAAGCTCATTAACAGCTGTTGTCTCATCAGAATCACGTTTTCCATCATTTTCATCATTATAGATATAACTTTCAGCCAGACTTGCCTCTGTCGTGTCAATTACAGTATGTGCGTCAGATGATACATGGAACTGGTAATCACCTTTTTCAAGCACATAACATCCATATCCGCAGTAATCATAACTTGCCAGGTCATCTGTATTAAAATTGACAGCCACTGTCTCACTTTGGCCCGGCTCGATTATGCCAGTTTTTGCAAAACCGACTAATACCTTGGCAGATTTTTCGAGTCCCCTGCCTTTGATCCCGCAGTTTTCGTCCGTATTATACGGTGCTTCCATGTAGATCTCTACGGTCTGCTTACCTGCATAGTCACCGTCATTTGTCACGGTTACATTCACTGTATTTGTTCCGTGGAGTTCTAACGGAACATCGGCAGACTCAATGGACTGTGAAAAGCTTCCATAGGACAATCCATAACCAAAAGGATACTGGACTACATTGTCATAACCGCCCTCTTCGTCTCTTGCCCCGCCTTCGGACGCATCTCTGTCATCATTTTTGTATACAGCAGATTTGAACGCTTCTGAGTCAAAGTATCCTTCCTTATCTGCCGTCTCATAATACCTGTATCCTACATAGATTCCTTCTTCATACTGATAATACCCGTACATTTCCGTATCATCCATATTAGTATAACGGTTATTGTCTGTATTATAATAAGAAGGGGTTGTGCTCATGTCATAGGCGTAAGTATCTACCAGCCTGCCTGATGGATTTGTCTCACCGGCTATGATATTGGCAACTCCGTTTAATCCTGCCTCGCCCGGATGCCCGATCCAGAGACAAGCCTCTACGCCATACGCATCTGACTCCACAAATCCTAATTCCATTGCGGCAGATGAGTTGATCAGTACGATTGTGTGTTCAAAATTTTCTTTGCAGAAGGTAAGCAGATCTCTTTCATCCTGCGATAATTCCAGATATGTTTCCCCTGTCATAGTGCTTCCGTCTTCATCATAATCCATCGACGGAGATGCCCCCTCCGCACCGCTTCTTGCGAAAGTGACAATTGCATATTCGTTATAACCGCCGATCAGGCTTTTCGCGTGATCTTCATATGTCTTACTGGAAAACTCATTGATCCGGTTATATCCCGTCCAGTCACTGGCAGTAATCCCGTCATATGCTGCGTCTGCTCCTCTGGAACCGCCACAGGCTTCTTCCAGCCAGCTCCAAAGGTCTTCATTCACTTCCAGCCCTGCTGCACTTAATGCATCATTCAGCATGACCGTATTCACGTCATCTGCTCCGCCTGCAGAACCGGTGCCTCCTTCTACATAATTGTATGACATGGCACCGAGCACTGATACTTTCGCCCCGTCAGCCAATGGCAGTACATTGTTTTCATTCTGTAAAAGCACAGAACCTTCCTCCTGTATCGCCGCTGCCACACTGGTTCCCTCTTCAAAACATGCCGCTGAATCATATTCCAGCGCAGACTCATCTACAGAACCGCCTCCAAGGTACATGGAAATATCCCCTTGCATACGATAAAGCACACTATTTACGATCACCAGTAAACATATTATTACAGCTATCACCGATAGCCTGGACTTACCGGCCCGCATCATTTCTTCTGACATATCTTTCCCTCCATTTTTTATTAATACCGCGCAGTATTTTATGAAAGCAGATTACCATATCGGTGGTTGTTTTATTAAAACTTTGACACAATCTGTCGTTTCGCTGACATAATCGGTTCCGTTTTTCCAATAAAAAAGCAGCAAATGGTCTGCACTTTATACACACATTCCATTTACTGCTGTTTCTTTTGTTTCCTCTATGATTGTTGCGGCTTCTGCGGATCAACCGGTTCCTTCCGGAATCGGCAGGAGAATCTGGAGTACAAAGTAATGATCCGCCGCCTGGCAGACAACACCTCCTCCATATTTTTCTGCGGTATAACGGATACTCTTCAGTCCGAACCCATGATATCCTTTTTCCTCCTTCTCACTGACTGGAAAACCATCTTTAAAGACAGGCTTATTCTCACAATAGTTTTTCACCCGGATCATAACTAATCTCTTTTCATGGAAAACGGAAACCTGAATGACCCGCTTATCCACATCTGTCTGATGCATAACACTTTCAATCGCGTTATCCAGCGCATTGCCAAACATGGTATACAAGTCCACTTTTCCCACAAAATCCAATTTTTTTCCGTCAGCCATACATGTCATATTTATATGGTTTGCCTCGCAATAAAGGCTTTTTTCAGTCAAAACAGTATCAAGAACAGGATTTCCCGTCTTCATTGCAGAATCGTAGATCATTACCGCCTGTTCCATCTCCTTTAACTGGGCATTTATTTCCCTTCCCTCACCAAGTTTTCTTAATGCCGCCATCTGATATTTTAAATCATGACACTTCCTGTTAATGAGGTCGATATTTTCCTGTGATATACGAAGCTGCTCCCGCTGACGGTACCAGAGCTGCTGAAGCATATCCAGCTCCCGCTCTGCCGCCTGCCGTTTTTCAATACTATTTTGCATATACAGGAAAATCAGACAGCCCACCCCGGCTATCAGCCTGAATACGGCTATCATATTAGACTGGCTTTCAGGTTCGTATCCAAGCAGCCAGAAAATAAACTGGTAATTGGCAAGGACCGTATATGCCATCGCTGCCAGAACGACAGCCAGCATCTTCTGGCGTCCCACATGATAATGGTGATCATACTGCAGCTTAACAGAAAGCCATTTCTTAACAAAACAGTACATACACACTGCAGCACACATATACAGCATATAGGACACTGCAATGGATATGATCTGACTGCTGATCCGCATCCCGCCTATAATCGGCATTACACTCTGCACAGTAACCTCCGTGAGCAGATAAGACCAGACCGTACAATACACTGCGGTTTTTCCGTTCATACCCATTCCGCAGACAGCACAGACCAGCGTGGCAGTAAAGCAGAGTGGTGCCTGTAATGCTGTTGATGCATTCGATGAATCTACCACGAAATAATTTATAATATTTACTGTAATAAATATGGCCGCTGCCAATAAAAGCTGAAAACACAGCCTGCTTTTTCTTTTCTGCTTCTCTGGCATAAATGAAACGATCAAAACCATTTCGCACAGTGACATAAAGAACATGGGGCCGTCTATTGTTACTGTCCTAAGCATTTATATTACCTCCAATGTAGTCCGTAAGTGCAGATACAAAACTCTTACTTTTTTGTCTGCTCATTGGAATCCGTTCCCCGCCAACCACTACGATATCTCTGTCAATTGATGAAACATGCGCAAGATTGACAAGATAGCTTACATTACAGCGCTGAAAATATGACTTTTCAAGTCTCCGCTCCATGTTTTTCATGCTTTCTCGTATCCTTATATTTCCGGTTTTGGTATGAACAATGATATAATGCTGCTGACTCTCCAGGTAATAAATATCGTTTACACTGATCTTTTTCAGAACATCATCATCCTTTAGGAGTATCGTATCATCGACCTTCCTGGAAATCATGGCAATCGCTTCCTGCAGCTCCAGAGCCAGACTGTAATAATTAACCGGCTTCAGAATGTAAGAGCGCGCCCGGACCTGATATCCTTTCAGGGCATACTGCGCCATGTTGGTAATAAAAATAATAATAACATCCTTGTCCAATTCCCTGATCTTCTCCGCTGCCGAAATCCCGTCCATCTTCGGCATTTCAATATCCATCAGAATGATATCGTAAACCGGCTGATAGTCAAAGACGATCTGGTTTCCATCCTGAAAAACGTCAACACTGATGGTATCGCCTTTTTCCTTCATATATCTCACGATGTACTTTTTGATCACAGCAATATAGTCTTCGTCATCTTCCACAACTGCTATCCTGATCATCCATTGCTCCCCCCTCATTGGCACCGCTGATTCCTGCGTTCTGCAATGAGTTTAACATAGATCTTACTGTAATTCAATTTATGAGATTATGAAATATGATTTAAAACCAAGAAAGACACTTGTTTCATACAGCAAACAAGCGCCTTCCATATGCTTTGCTAGCTCTGCTGACTCCGGATAACTGAGCAGCTTACGGTACGTAAGCGCTCCCACCAGTTTCATGCGGGGATCCTCCTTAACTTGACTGCATACTATAGTTTCTTAAATTCTTTCCCGAGAATTTATTGTATGTGATCATTATATAGAAGAACTCCGCCTTTTCAAACCGCCCGAATTTCCACAAGCATACTTCCAAAATCCCCCTGCAGCGCCGGAAGTTTCATACCGGCATACATAAGCACTGCACCGGTATATACGTGGTCATTCACAAGATAATCCCATTCAGGATGAAGTCCCTGTAATTTGAGGAATCTGCTCTTCACATTGGGTTTTGCCATGACTTGTACATGAAACAGCACCGCATTTTTCTTATCTTTACCGACCACCATCCAACTGTCTTCCTCCCGGTTTTCAGAATATGACTGCAGCCTGTAATAGTCCCCTTTTGAAATCAATGGCTGAATCTTATGATATAATTCTATCTGCCTTTTTATTTCCTGTTTTTCTTCCTCCGAAGCTTTTGTAATATCCAGTTCATACCCAAAAGTCCCTGACAGCGCTACGGTTCCCCTTGTAGTGAATGGTGTATTTCTTCCCACAATATGATTGGGACACACGCTGACATGGGCACCCATACAGGATAAGGGATAGATCAATGAGGTACCTTCCTGGATCATAAGACGTTCCACCGCATCGGTATCGTCAGAACACCAGATCTGAGGACTATAGTACAGCATTCCCGGATCAAATCTTGCGCCTCCCCCTGAGCAGTTCTCCAGAAGCAGCTCCGGAAATTCCCGGCACAGACGTTCCTGCATCTGATAGACACCCAGCATGTACCGGTGATACAGTTCTCCCTGGCGATCTGATGCAAGCATTTTACTTCCCATGGTGGTAAGCTGCCGGTTCATATCCCATTTTACATAGGAGATATCTGCCTCGTGTAAAATGGCGGATATCATATGATATACCGCATCCACAATTTCCTGACGGGAAAGATCCAGGACATATTGTGCCCGGCTCTGTGTGATCTCCCGCCCGGGTATCTGGAGTGCCCAGTCCGGATGGGTCCGAAACAGATCTGAATCCGGAGAGATCATCTCAGGTTCAAACCAGATGCCAAGCTTCATACCTGTCTTTTTTACTTCTTCTGCAAGATAGGAAAGACCGCCTTTTAGCTTCTCTTCATTCACCTGCCAGTCTCCAAGAGAGCTGTCGTCACTGCTCCTGTGGCCAAACCATCCGTCATCCATAACAAGCAGCTCAATTCCAAGATCAGAAGCCTCTTTGGCAATTTGGATCAATTTCTGCTCATCAAAATCAAAGTATGTGGCCTCCCAGTTATTGATCAAAACCGGTCTCTTTTTATGCACATATGGACTTCTGATCAGATGTGATCTATATAAATCGTGGAAACACCTGGTCATCTTACCCAAACCTTCATCCGAATAGACCAGGACCACCTCGGGAGCTGTAAAAGACTCTCCCGGAAGAAGCTTCCATTCAAAACCTTCTGGGTGGATTCCCATGGTCATACGCACGCTGTCAAACTGATTTTTTTCCACCTGTCCGATAAAATTACCGGAATAGACAAAATTCATGGCATAGACTTCCCCGGCCGTCTGCGTTGTATCCGGTGTTACCAGCGCCAGAAACGGATGCTCCTGATGACTGGATTCCCCTTTGAAGGATGCTGCATTGAATCTTCCGTAGGAGAGAGGGGTCCTTTGGATATGCCTTTCTCTCGCCCAGGAACCGTGCAGGCTGACTGCCTCGAATTTCTGATCCGCCATATCCAGACAGGCACTTAAGACCTTCTCCAGATACACGGTCTCCGTTCCTTTATTTTCAACCAAAACTGAACGGGTAAGCGCATCTTCTTCCTCAAATATGGTATATTGCAGACACACTTCCACCTTGGTCAACATATCTTCACAAATGATCTGAAGCGTAGTACACTCCTCTTTTGTGCCAAATGTTGCCGGCAGTCCTTCCAGCTCCGGTTTTCCTTCCAGGATCCGATGTTCCTTATACTTCAGCTCACTGGCCCGGTGTCCTGTCATGTTTCGCATACAGAAAGCAGATTCCCGGTAATCGCCCATTCCCGTCTCCGGATACTCCATGGGCGCCATATCTAAAAAGGAATTTTTCTCTCTCTTGTTGCGGCTGGGGACAAAAGGTGCCTCGTCTTCTCTCAGCAGATAACGAAAATCCGCCCCTCCTATTCGTTTTCCATAATAAGCGTGACACAAATATGTCTCGTCCGTGATGGCGATCACATAAGTTGTGTGCCTGCTGCTTATGGAAAATAAATTTTGTTCTTTATTAAAAGTAATCGGCATAGTTATTCTCCTTCTGTTATATATCTGTAGACAGCGGCATTACAGGCAGGCTGACCTGATCACTTTCGCCTCATTTCCAAGTGCGGCTTCCCGAATGGTCGTGATCAGAGCATCACAGGTACCTTCCACCGTATAAGTCCCACACCCTGCCGGTAAAAAGATACTATCTCCTTTTTGGAAGGACAGCGTTTCCTCCTGGTCAGAGATACTACCTTCCCCATCCAGCATCAGGATACTTGCAAAGGACGCTTCCCCCACATTTCCCTCCAGTTTTCGCATAACATTTCCGTCCAGATTTAATTTATCCACGGTGAAGTAATCGCAGTCCGCAATGTGCGGATAACTCTTTTTCTCTCTTATGATCGGCACTCTTTTCGTAACCGCAAGAGCTTTCTCAATATGCAGATCCCGCTTTCTGCCGTCCGCCCCAACTCTTCCATAGTCATATACGCGGTAGGTCACATTGGAGTTCTGCTGGATCTCGGCGATGAGAATGTCCTTTCCGATGGCGTGGATAGTGCCTGATTCAATGAACAATACATCGCCCTTTTGAACCGGGACAGCGTTCAGGACTTCCAAAAGGGTATCCTCCTCAATGCGCCTGGCAAATTCTTCCTTACTGACTTCCTTTTTGAATCCATAATAAAGGATTGCATGTTCTTTGGCATCCATGACATACCACATCTCTGTCTTTCCATATTGTCCTTCATTTTTCAGCGCATAACGGTTATCCGGGTGCACCTGGATGGAAAGATTCTCTTTAGCGTCTATAAATTTTGTCAAAATGGGAAACTCCCCAAATCTTCTGCAGTTTGTTCCCAGAACTTCTTTTCCCTCTCCGTCAATATATTCCTGCAGGGTTCTCCCCGCATATTTTCCGTTTGATATGTAGGAAGGTCCATCCGGATGGCAGGACAATTCCCATGTTTCAGCCAATTTCTCCCCGTTATTTTCTTTTCCATATTCTTCTGCCAGGCGGTGTCCGCCCCAGACATAATCCTTACAGCTTGGTTTCAGCTTTAAAATACTCATATCAGTCTCCCGGCTCTTCCAGCTTCATCATATCTTCTTTTACCCGCTCCAGCTTTCTCTGGGCATCTTTCATGGAAGTACCTTTCACTCCAAAATAATATTTTATCTTTGGTTCTGTACCTGACGGCCGGATACAGCACCATGCATTTTCTTCTAATTCGTAATAGAGTACATTGGAGCAGGGCAGTCCTGTCTTGGTGATTTCTCCGCTGATAAAATCTTTTCTTGTATTTTCTCTGTAATCTCTCACGGCTAGTACCTTAAGTCCGCCGATGGTTCTGGGCGGATTCGCTCTTTTTTCTGCCATCATCATCTGGATTTTTCCGGCTCCATCTTTCCCTTTCAGCGTAAGAGACTCCATTCCTTCTTTGTAGTATCCGTACTTTTTATACATATCTTCCATGGCGTCCCACAAGGTTTTTTCCTGCTTTTTGTAAAATGCCGCCGCCTCACAGAGCATCATCACTGCCACACAGGCATCTTTATCCCTGGCGTAAGTTCCCGCAAGACAGCCATAGCTCTCTTCCAGACCAAACACGTAATCATAGGAATGGTCCTTCTCAAATCTTTTAATCTGTTCTCCAATGTATTTGAATCCGGTCAGCACTTCCACCAGCCCAGTGTGATAATCTGCCGCTATGGCTTTTGCCATGTCTGTGGTCACAATGGTCTCCACCAAAGCGGGATGTTCCGGCATGGTATGCATTTTCGTGCGCTCTCTTAAAATATACTCAGCGATCAGCATTCCCGACATATTTCCGGTAAAGCTTATATACTCCCCTGATCTTGCGTCTTTTACGCAGATTCCCAGGCGGTCTGCATCCGGATCTGTGGCAAGCACAATATCCGCATCCACTTTTTCTGCAAGTGAAAGTGCAAGTGTCCATGCTCCTGCATCCTCAGGATTTGGATATGCCACTGTAGGAAAATTCCCATCCGGAAGCTCCTGCTCCTTTACAACATATATGCGCTCAAATCCCAGTTCCTTCAGGACGCGCCTGACCGGAAGATTCCCTGTTCCATGAAGCGGGGTGTAGACGATCCTGATATCCTTCGCCATCTCCCGGATAACATCCGGGTGAATACTCTGCTTCTTAATTTCCGCTATATAAGCGTCATCTAATTCTTCCCCGACGCAGCAGTACAGACCGGCTTTCTTTGCATCCTCCAGTTTCATAGTCCTTACCTGACTGTAGGATGTCACCTCACTGACCCGTTTCATAATATTCTGATCATGGGGATATGTGATCTGTGCCCCATCCTCCCAATATACCTTGTAACCGTTATACTCTCTTGGGTTATGGCTTGCCGTGATCACGATCCCGGCAATACAGCCAAGCCTTCGTACCGCAAAGGACAATTCCGGTGTGGGACGAAGAGAGGGAAAGCAATACGTCTTTATACCATTTGCGTTCAGACAAAGAGCTGCCTCGCCGGCAAATTCCGGAGACATGTTCCGGGAATCAAAGGCGATGGCAACCCCTTTCTCCTGTCCTTTCTGCTCCAGGATATAGTCAGCCAGTCCCTGTGTTGCCTTTCTCACCGTATAAATATTCATACGGTTTGTTCCTGCCCCAATTATCCCGCGAAGTCCCCCTGTGCCAAACTCCAGTTCTCGGTAGAACCGCTCCTCAACTGCCTTTTCATCTCCTGCAATTTCGCGCAGCTCTTTTTTTATATTTTCATCGAAATATGGATCATTTAACCAATATTCATATGCTTCTTTCACATTCATTATTTTTCCTCCACTGACAGCATAAACGCAAGGAATTTCTGACAATTCTCCCGATGTTTTCCATTTTTTGGAAAGGCAAGGACCAGTTCTTCCCCGCCCTCATTGAGATGTCTCTTCAGCGGGGTACTGCCGACTTTTATCCCTACCGCTTTTTTGTTGTATTCGCATACCTTCAGTGTCCCTGTTTCAAAATCCCGGATATTCTCAAACTCTCCGCCCAGGTCCGCACAATATTCCAGAAAGCTTTCCGGCATGATCACTGCATCCAGTTCCTGGCATGACCACCGAAAGAAAAATTTTTCATAGGAACTTTCATTTACACCTTCCAGTATGGTGTCACCATAAGAAATGTTGTAATCCGAATCAAAATCAAGGTACCTGTCCTCTATGCCGCTGGCCCTGGAAAATTCTTGTTCCATTTTTTCATCCCTTTGATGATCAATGGACTGGTTTATCATTACACAGGTAAACTCCGGCTCTGTCTTTCCAAAGAAAAAATGGACCAGAAGAAAAACCGGAAGGAATATAAGTACAAGCAGTCCCAAAATGTGATACCAGTAATATGTTAGTATATACTCTATCTTCTGTCCTGTGTTCATCCCCCCGGTTTTCTCTCTGATGTTCTGAAAATATCTGTTCATTCTGTCTCCTCCTGTCTTAGAGAGTGTCTGAAAACTGCTCTCTGAAAGAAGTGCGTTCCGGATGGATGCCGCGCATCCGCTGCCCGGACAGCTCATCACATACGGAGAAGCTTCAAATTCTTTTCTATCAGTTTACATCTCTGCTTTACACAGTCCGCAGAACGGAGCGGATCTTTAGGCGTAGAGAAAAGATAGTCTTCCAGTTGATCCACTGTGGTCACAGCCACATGCATCCGTGTATCCGATGAGGCATAATAAAGATATACATCCCCGTTCTCCCTGGCCACCGCGCCATTAGTAAATACCACATTGGACACATCTCCTGTCCGTTCTTCCCCCAGAGGGGCCAGGAACATCCCGGAGGGTTCTGCGATGACCCGGTCCGGGTGTGCCAGATCCGTCCCAAATGCATAAAGCACATACCGCAGCCCTGCCGCCGTATTCCGCACACCGTGAGCAATGTGTATCCAGCATTTTCTGCCTTTGATCGGCACCGCACCCGCACCGTTTTTCGCTTCTGTCAGTGTATGGTAGACCCTTGGACTGATGATCTTTTCCTCTTCGATCACCGCATGTTCAATATCCTCGCAAAGCCCAAATCCAATGCCCCCGCCGCTGCCTGTCTCAATAAATCCATCCATAGGCCTGGTATAAAAAGCATATTTCCCATCCACAAATTCAGGATGAAGCACTACATTCCTCTGCTGCGGTGACTGAAGCGTTCTCAGATTGTCAAGCCGCTCCCAGCTCTTTAAATCCTTTGTCCTCGCAATTCCCGCTTCTGCCACTGCCGCTGACAGATCACTGCTCTCTTTATCTTTACTCTCTGAACAGAATACCCCGTAGATATAACCATCCTCATGTCTGGTGAGGCGCATGTCATACACATTCGTCTCCTCCGGCACGGTATCCGGCAGCAAAACCGGATAGTCCCAAAACCGGAATCCGTCCACACCTGTATCGCTCTCCGCGATCGCAAAGAATGACTTGCGGTCGGCTCCTTCCACCCTCACAACAAGGTAATATTTTCCGTCCAGTTCAATGGCTCCGGAGTTCATCACTGCATTGACCCCCAGCCGTTCCTGAAAGTAAGGATTTGTCTCACTGTCCAAGTCATATTTCCAAAATACCGGAATGTGATTTCTTGTGAGGATGGGGTCTTTGTAGCGCTCTATGATCCCATTATAAAAGTCGCTTTTCTCATTTTTTCTATTCTGCAGTTTTACCAGTTTAGCCTGTTCTGTCTGATACTGTTCATGCAACATCTCTTACATCCTCCTGAGCATTTCCATACACATTCTTCCGTTGTGATATGGACATTTCCACGGTTCTACAACAGGTTTTGCGCCGGCTGGTTTTCCATGCCTGTCCACCTCCCAAAACCACTCTGCGCCCTCTCTTTGATCCAGCATATATGCTTTCACATAATTCCACAGGTCTTCCACTGCCTTTTTATATTTTTTGTCTTTTGTCTTCTGATAGCAGTTATAAAATCCCACCATGGCTTCCGCCTGCACCCACCAGACTCTGGTCGTATCTATTTTCCCGCAGAAACATTCATTATTCATAGAACCGTCTTCATTTAGTGCTTGTGAATATACCATATTTGCTATTTTCTGTGTATAATCCTCTGTCTGCCGGGTAATCTCATCCTGTCCGAGCACTTGGCACGCCCGGTCCAAAAGCCAGCTTGCCTCGATATCATGTCCATAGGAATACAGGTCACTGATGGTGTGCAGCTTCTCATCAAAAAATACATCCAACTGCTGCTTTTCTTCGTTATATACCTTTTTTCGGAATATCTCTAATATTTTTTCCAGCGCCGTTTTTACCGTCTCGTCACCTGTCACCCGCAAAAGCTCTGTATATGCCTCCAATACATGAAGAAGGGTGTTCATGGTCTTATCTGCCAGCAGTCCGTTTTCAGAAAGCTTCTCATTTTTTTCAAGCTTCCAGTCTCTTGTAAACGATTCCTGATACCCGTACTCATCTGTGCATTTCTCTTCTATCAGAACAAACAGTTTTCTGGCATCTTGGAGCGCTTCTTCTTTTTTTGACATCTCATAATAGGATGACAGTGCATAGACCGCAAAAGCCTGAGCGTATGTATGTTTTCCCGCATCCGCAGCGGTCCCGTCACTGGCAACAGACCAGTAAACTCCGCCATATTCCTGGTCCATGCAATACGTTTTCAAAAATTCATAGGCATGGTCCGCAGCCCTGGACAGCCTTTCCTCTCCTGTCATGACAGCGGCATTTGAGAAAAACCAGAGGATCCTGCTGTTGAGAATGCAGCCTTTTTCATACTCCGGATCCACATTCAGGTCAAAGTCCATGTACCCATAATAGCCGCCCCTGTCATCCCGCAGCCCTTCCCAGAAGGGTATGATCCTCTGCATCAATTCAGCTTTTATTTCTTCTTTCAATCCCATATTATTTCCTGCCAATCTCCGTATCATTTTCCCTCACCACACTGTGGGCTTTGATATATTCCACCAGTTCATCCACATAAGTAAATGCCAGACATACATAGCTGTCAGCCGCTCCATAATATATGGCCATCCTGTTTGTATTGCTGTCATGCAGGGTTGCACAGGGAAATGTCACATTAGGCACAAATCCTCTTTCTTCATACCATGTTTCCGGCGTGAGCAGGAAATTCTCACAGCGGTATCTGACAATAGACGGATTGTCGATATCCAGTATTGCTCCGCCTATACTATACACATATCCATTACATGTGCCGCTTACCCCGTGATAAATCAACAGCCATCCTTCACTTGTCTCAATAGGCGCTGCTCCACCTCCGATTTTCACAGATTCCCACCATTCACTGCTTTTGCCCATTACATGGCGGTGTCTGCCCCAGTAGACCATGTCCTTGCTCTCTGACAGGAAGATATCTCCAAACGGTGTATGTCCGCTGTCGCTTGGGCGGGACAGCATCAGGAATTTGCCGTCAATCTTCCGCGGGAAAAGAACAGCATTTCTGTTAAACGGAAGAAATGGATTCTCAACTCTCACAAATGTCCGAAAGTCTTTTGTCTTTGCCATACCGATGGCTGCCCCATAAAAATCCTGGCACCATATCACATAATAGGCATCGTCGATCTGGACAAGACGGGGATCATAGGCATATACCGGCATGAACAGATCACCGTTTTCATCCACAAACTGAATCTTCTCTTTTTCAAAGTCCCAGTGAATACCGTCCTGGCTTCTTCCCAAATATATATAAGGGATCCCGTTCGTCTGTTCCCCACGGAACACCCCGATAAATGCCCCTTCATAAGGGAGCACCGCGCTGTTAAATATCCTGGCGACACCTGCTGTCGGATTGCGCCCAATAATAGGATTTTCCTTATATCTCCATACCGGAGCGCCCTCTGTCTTCTCTGTTCTGTCCTGCCAGGGCATATTTGCCGTACCGGCACTGATTAATTTAAACTGACTCATATATTTTTCTCCTATTTTAGCCTTTCACCGCACCGGCCGCCATTCCGCTGTATACCTGTTTCTGAAAAATTAAAAACAGAATAAAAATGGGTATAATGGTAATTAACACACCTGCGCAGATATAGTTATATTGATTCCCGTAAGGGCCTGTAAATGTGTATAATGCAGTTGATATTGTCTTTAATTCCGGGGCCTGCAGATATAGATTCGATGCATAATACTCGTTATATACACCCACTCCTTTTAAAACCAATGAGGTTACAATAGCAGGTTTTAAAAGGGGAAACAGAATCTTAAAAAATACCCCAAAATAGGTACATCCATCCATAATAGCCGACTCATCCAGAGATACCGGAAGATTCTCAAAAAACTGCAGGAAGATATAGATAGAAATAATATCCGTTCCCATCAGCACGATCATATATCCATACAGATGATTGATAAATCCCAGTGCATACATGATCTGGTATACGGTTACCTGCATGGCAATTCCCGGAAGCAGTGCAGCGAACATAAACAGGTTTTCAATCAGCCCCCTGCCCGGAAAACGGAACCGGTTGAGTACATAAGCCAGCATAGAACCCACAAACACAGATACCGTCAGAACAACAATGAGTACCAGCCCCGTGTTCAAAAATCCCCTTAACATATTTGCTTTTTCAAAAGCAATCTTAAAGTTATCAAAGTTCATAAAAGAAGCCGGCATATCCAGTACAGATGTAGCCGCATACTCATCGTTTGTCTTAAACGCAGTGATCACACACACAAGTACAGGGGTAAGGGATATCACAGATGCCAGGATCAGCGATGCATATTTCATAACACTGAATAAAAAGGAACCCGGTTTAAATTTTTTCACAGCACTCCACCTTCTTTCTGTCCCAGTCTTTTCCTGCTTTTTTCTTTTGCCTTTCTCGCCTTTACTGCTGCCCCGGATTCATCACTATTTCCGTCCGTAAACACATATTTGAAGAATAGTTTCTGTGCAACTGTACAGACAATGATGATCAACAGCAGCACGATTGCCATTGCACAAGCCAGGCCTACTTTTTGATTCTCATGAGCAATCCTGTTCATAATGACAAAATAGGTTCCTGTTCCCATAGTACCGTTTGTAATAACGTATGGCGGTTCAAAAGCACTCAATGACCCACTAATAGATAAGATCAGATTAAGGACAATGATGGACTTAATGCTGGGCATGATGATGTAACGAAACTGATGCCATTTATTGGCTCCGTCCAGGGAAGCCGCTTCATACAGATCCGTATCCACGGACATCATAGCACCCAGAAACAGTATCATATTTTGCCCCAGATACCTCCAAACGGATGTTGCGGCAAGAGAGATATTATTGATGCTCTGATCCTGCAGCCAGTACGGAATATTTTCCAGATTCATGCCAAACATCTGTAAAATAGAGTCCAGCACAAATCCTCTTGCATAGAAAAATTTGAAAATGAATCCAACTGCAATTCCACAGATCAAGTATGGGAAAAACATAGCGCCCTTAAATATAGTCCCTCCCTTTACCTTAAATACCATCAGTGTTGCAAAAAACAATGCCAGTGCCAACTGCACTACCGCCCCTCCCATGTAATATACACTGACAAGCAGGGAACCAAATATTTCTTTTCTCTTAAATAATTCGATGTAATTATCCCACCCTACAAAGGTGCGGTCCCCAATATACTTCATCTTATAAAAACTGAATTGTACCATCTTCCCAAAGGGAATATAGGTAAATACCAGAAGCAGTACAAGGGGTACGATCATAAAGGTTGTAATAACAAGAATCTTTTGTCCCTTCCGGCTTTTCATCCATTGGAGCAAACCATTTTTCTTCTCATTCATAGATTTCAACTCCCAGTGACTCCTGTGCTCCCGACCATTTTGCGTTCCACTCGTCCATCAGTTCATCTATTGTCTTAGTGCCGTAAAGGGCCGCCTCAAGAATTTCACAATCCGGGTAATCATCATTGTTCAGGCCAACTTCGCTCTCATTATTTACTTCATCGAACAAATCTTCTTCTCCTTCCGGCGCCTGTTCATTGGACAGAAGTTCCACACCCTGGAAATCCGCAAGCGCATCTGGAAGTTCTTTCCCCTTAAGAGCCGGTATACTTCCCTCATCTTCATAGATCGAAGATTCTTCAAGGAGCCATTTCAAATACAGCATTGCTGCAGTCTGGTTATCTTCAGGAGCCTGGTTATTGATACCGAACCCATAATTTCCGCCTGAACCTGCATATCTCTTTTGGTCTACGGTGATTGGAAACGGCATATACCCTACATTATCCGGTGTATCACCTGCCTGTTTACACTGTTCCACTGCCCAGGAGCCAAGCACCATGGCTGCTATCTCACCTTTGTTAATCGCGCCTTTAGAAGATTCCCAGTCTGAGCTTGCAGGGTCTTCCTCCACAAGGCCGCGTTTTACTGCTTCGTATAAGGTATAATACACGGCATATGGGCCTGTCATATCCCCCTGTTTTGAAAACGGGTCCTTCAGATGGGGAAGCTTGTTTTTATAATCCGCATCCCCTGTGGCAGGAATATAAATATAATCATCCCATGCCCCCATGGTCCATCCGGCAGCAAAATTCGTATATAATGGGACAGCGTCTGTCTTATCCTTGATCGTCTGCAGGTCTTCCAAAAATTCATCAGGAGTTGCCGGAAGCTCTGAAATTCCTGCATCGGCCCATACTTTCTTGTTGTAGACAATTCCACCGGCGGTACCTCCGTTAGCGATTCCATAGACTTCTCCTCCATAGGATTTCTCCGGGATAAAATTATAAATCTTATCTAAGGTATCCGCGTCCCCCAGAGGCGTAAAATAATCAGACAACTCGCTTTTGGAAACTGATGTTGGAATGAAACAGAGATCTCCCCAGTCCCCTGTGGTCAGCCGAAGTGTCAAGGACTCTTCATAATCCGTGACACCTTCGTATGTAACTTTAATGTTCGGATAAAGTTTCATAAATTCTTCTGCATATCCTTTATAAACAGTATCTACAATATCTGTCCTGTTTGTCAGTACCTTGATGGACGCAGTCAGATCCTTATGATCCTCACCAAGTGTAATCGAATCAATCGTCGGAATATTCTCAGGTTCTTTTTCCTTTTTCTCCTCATTATTTCCACAAGCCGCCAGTGACAAAGACATCATTATCAAGACTCCTGCACTCATGATCTTTTTCATTTTCATAACATAACCTCCATTAATTTTTTAATGCTTTTTAAGTTAATTTAATTTTAATTCATCACCCTTCGTTTTTCAAGTCTTTTATCATTTATTGCGCTTTTTCCCTGTTATTCATAAAAATTAATGAGTATTTTTGTATATGATAGCTAATTTTTGATTAATATTTTATATTAAATTATTTTTTAATTGATTTATTTTAAGTCCACTCATGTGCTATAGCTTCATCCCTACGCCATAAAAAAAGAGAACGCAATAGACTTTTCTCAATCTATCGCGTTCTCCTCCTGCAAATGAAAACACTCTCTATTTTTTTATTTTTACTGTTTTCTTGATGACCATTCGCCCGGATATCACATCCAATCCCCGGCCGAGCTTAGGATTTTTGATCTGCTTCAGAACCTTTTCCAGCGCCACTTTACTCATATCGTGCATGTTCACTTCATAAGTGGTAATTTTCAAATCCGGAAGACCCGGATATAGATAGTTATCGAATCCGACCACTGCAATGTCTTCCGGCACACGATACCCAATCTTCCACAGCTTATCGATCACCATAGATGCCACAAGATCACAATTACATACAAATCCCTTTGGCAGCTTTTTAGGCAGCTCAAAGCTGATCTGTCCTGCCTTGTCACGATCTTCGATCAGCCACTCCGGATGTATATTTTTCCCATGAAGCATCATGGACTTCATGAACCCGCAATACCGGTCCATGATACTGCTGGTTTCATAGACGGAGCCTATATAGGCCAGTTCCTCCACACCCTGCTGGAACAAAAATTCTGTCATCAGATACATGCCATAAAAATTATCCGTCACTACAGCATCTTTGGCAAGATCCATATCATAAAAATCCAAAAAAACCACAGGAATCTCTGTAGAGCTTTTCAGTTTTTGGATATATGCCTTATCAATTTCTCCAATAACGATCAATCCATCCAGTTTATTTTCCTGTAAACTGAGAGGAAGCTGTAATGTTCTTTTTTCATCAACTTTTTTCAACACTTCTACTGCTGTGAAGCATCTTTTTTCCGTGGCGATAATTGCCAGTTCCTGATACATTTTCCAATAGAATGTAGTATATTCCGCAAGATAATTCTCCGCGATAAGCACACCTATACTTTTAAAATCTTCCTTCTCTTCTCTATTCTTCTTTGAAACAGATGGAATTTGATATCCCATCCTGTCGGCAGCTTCGCAAATACGGATCCTGACATCTTCACTCACACCTTTGTTTCCCGTAAGCGCATTGTGCACTGTAACTGTACTGACCCCTATCTCTTCGGCAATATCTGCAAGACGTATTTTCGCCATTCTCTTACCTCATTTAATTAATTTTAATCATTTTTAATTAAATTATAGGTTTTATGGTCATATTTGTCAACAATAGAATATATTTACCGGATACATGTCTGTCCTAATCTTTATTTAGCTCTCCTATTCCTCACCAAATTTTCCGGCAGCTTCCCTAAATAAATCTATGTCCGGAAGATGCTGGGGACATACGCTCCGTGTTCAATTCCCGAAAAATATCCGAAATATGAATGTCACTTCCTCGATGACTAGTTTATATCGTTTTCTAATGTCTTTATAAGCCTTGCCGGAACACCTCCTGCAACGCAGTTATCCGGAATATCCTTTGTGACAACAGCACCGGCAGCAATTATCACATTATTACCAATGGAAACACCCGGTAAAATGGTCACATTACCGCCGATCCACACATCACTGCCAATGCTGACCGGCTTTGCAATGCCAAGGTGCCTGCGGCGGCCGAGCGGTGAAAGGGGATGATTCACCGTAGTGATCAATGTACCTGGACCGATCATTACATAATCTCCGATCCGAACCGGTGCAATGTCTAAAATGGTCACATTGTAATTCGCGAGAAAATTTTCACCCACATGAATGTTGCTGCCATTATCACAGTTGAAGACCGGCAGGACAGTGGCATTTTCTCCGACAGAGCCAAACAGGGTACGGATAGCTGCTGTCCGTTCCTCTGCATTTTGCATCGGAATCGCATTTAGCTTTTGGCACCATTCTAAGGCATGTATCTTTCGTCCATCTACCTCCTCATTCCAAAAATCGTATTCCAGTCCGGCATTTAATTTTTCAAGTTCTGTCATTCCATTTTCTCCTTATTATTATCAAACGGTTTTTCTATCAAGAATACTGCGGTCAAAAAATCGCGCAGGTAAATTCTCATTCTTGAGTTATCAACTGTATCTCCTTTTCCCTCGTGATATTTTTCAGCCAGCCATATTTTTTATAGTGCAGAATCGCTGCCGGGACCTTTACCACCTCATCCAGATTGATAATGAGGAACACGATGACAACCGGCAGATGATAATAAAAAGCGGCAAGAAAACCTGCCGGAACCGCAAATGCCCACATGGTTACCGTATCACAGATCAAACCGAATTTTGAATCGCCTCCGGCAGGGAATACCCCGGCAATGGTCATCATATTGATGGATTTTGCAATCATATAGCAGGCACAAAGTATCAGCATCCATTTCAAATATTCCGTAGCCTGCGGACTTAAAGCTGTCACATTTATGATAAGCGGAGAAAGCGCGACTAACAGCAGACCTGATACCACACCGCTGATCACCGCCATCTTCCAAAGGATACCCCCGTATTTTTTCGCCTGTTTTAAATTTCCCATACCAAGTTCATTGCCCACAATAATACCGCCGCCATTTGCAAGGCCTGTACAAAAGCTCACGATCAGGTTTTTTACGATATTTGCAATCGAATTAGCAGCCACCGCATCATTTCCCAAATGCCCCATGATAACAGAATACATTGTAAAGCCCACTCCCCAGACAAGATAGTCACCCAGCATGGGAAGGCTGTATCTCCAGTAATCTTTTACCAACTGCTGCTCAACAGAAAAGCAAAGCTTCACATAAAGCCGCGCATGTTTTTCCCGCAGGGATTCCATGAACGCCCATGCCATCTCAATCAGCTTTGAGACAGACGTGGCAAGCGCTGCACCTGCGATCCCCATTTGGGGGAAAAAGAATAATCCGAAGATAAGGGAAGCGTTCAGAAAAATATTGATCACAACTGCGGTTGACCCGATCACCATGCTTTTCACTGCGTATCCCGTGTTTTTCAATATACAGAGATAAATCTGCGATATGCCGGTGAACAAATAGGATACTGCCACGATCCGCAGGTAGACAACGCCTCCTTCAATAAGCTGGGACTCCTGCGTAAAAATACGCATCAGCATTTCCGGAACAAAAAAGGATGCCAGAAAAAATACCGCGGAGATCAAAAAGGATACCTTAGTGACATAGGCAAATATCTTTTCAATGGATTTCATATCGCCTTTCCCATAATACTGTGCTGCCAGTATACTCGTTCCCATTGTCAGGCCGCCCATAAAAAGATTAAAGACAAATGTGATCTGCCCTGCCAGAGAAACGGAAGAAAGGGAATCCTGATTAACAAAACCGAGCATCAATGCATCCGATGCGCTGACCGCTGCCAACATAAACTGTTGAAATGCGATGGGCAGAACAAGCGACAGCAGCTTTCGATAAAAAGCGGAGTTTCCTCCGCCTGAGATTTGAGATTTCATAAAATTCCTCCTAAACTTTTACTACCCTGATCATAAAGAAAACTTGGGAACAAAACAGCGCTGAAACTTAACAACATCACTGGTATTTTCTAATATCATTTGCTATAATCAAACCAAGATCTGCAAAGGAGGCCAACGAAATGTTCCATAACAAAATCGCCGTCATCACTGGCGGCATACAGGGGATTGGCAAAAGTATTGCCGATGAATTTCAAAAGGAGGGCGCTGTTGTATGTGTAATTGATAAACAGCCCGGAGGCTATTTTACAGGTGATCTCGCCGACGAAAAAACGCTCTCCTGTTTTGCGGAAAAAGTGATTTCTGATCATGGACATGTGGATTATCTGATCAACAATGCCCTTCCTTTGATGAAGGGAATTGACACGTGCTCTTATGAAGAATTTAACTATGCTCTTCGGGTCGGTGTGACTGCGCCTTTTTACCTGTCCAAATTGTTTTCACAGTATTTTGCGCCGGGTGCCGCCATCGTTAATATCTCTTCCTCCCGCGATAGAATGAGCCAGCCGCAGACGGAAAGTTACACTGCAGCCAAAGGTGGCATATCTGCCTTAACTCATGCGCTTGCATGCAGCTTTGCAGGCAGGGTGCGGGTCAATTCTGTTTCCCCCGGATGGATCGATACCGGCTTTCGTGAATATGCTGGTGCCGATGCAGCGCAGCATCCCGCCGGACGCGTGGGAAATCCCCTTGATATAGCCCATATGGTCCTGTATCTCTGCTCCGATAAAGCAGGTTTTATCACAGGAGAAAATATCTGTATTGACGGAGGTATGACCCACCAAATGATCTATCATGATGATTTTAACTGGTCTTTAAATATATAAGGGGAGGGAAATGATGTGGGGAAAGAAGTATTGTGCGCTTCCATCCAACAGCTTCGGGAACAATTTTTAACCTTAGACTGGACCTACCATGATTTCCCTGTGGGAAGCCAATCTGAAAAAATGTTCTGCTGGCCCGGACCTTTGGAGGAAGAAATCCTGATCTGTGTCCATCAAAGCGGCGGGCGGCAGGAGCTTTTCCACCGGCATGACTTTTTTTATTTCAACTTCACCTACCAGGGCGAATATGATTCCATCAGCTTCAAGTATGACAACCGCATTACGATCCGTGAGGGAGAACTCTATGCAGGGCAGCCCTTTGCCGGACATGCACTCTGTGTACATGATGATAAAGAGACAACGATCATCGGTGTTCTTATACAGCGTGAAACCTTTTTTAGGACTTTTTTGCCAATGCTCTCCTCCAACACCAAGCTGTTTCATTTTCTGCTTGACCCGGCCACAAATGAATTTTCCGATGAATTTATGCATTTCAAGATTGAACATGACTGCAATATACGCACGCTGCTTGAAATGATGGTCATTGAGTACGCAAATAAGCAGGAAGACACCCAGGCTGTTTTAAAATCCCTCACCCTCTCTTTTCTGCTGCAGGTGGCACGGCAGTTTGTTCAGGCAAACCAGACCGCCCCCTGTGAACGTTTATCAGAAAAAATCGTGCAGTACATAAGCGAGCATTTCGACAGTGTCACACTGAAGGATATCGCAAAACATTTTTCCTATCACCCCAACTATGTATCCACCCTACTGCATCGGGAACTGGGCAGATCTTTTTCGGAGATCCTTCTGGAACAGCGAATGGAACGTGCCGTTATTCTGTTAAAGGGAACAAATTTACCTATCGAAGAAGTTGCTTTATTGCTTGGCTACAGCAACAGCAGCAATTTTTATAAGGCGTTTCGGGAATATTTTAAATCTTCACCTCGCGAATATATTGCTGAGAACAATAAAAAACGTGCCAAAAACAGATTGTAATAACCAGCCCCCGCTAACAGGAGTGGAATAAAACTTATTCACAAAAGAGCCGCACAGCAATCTCTGTGCAGCTCTTTAACACTTTTATGAAATGAATGTTCCTGTAATTGTACAGTACCATCACAGCTATGAACAAATATCCATGTAAAATAACCTATGGCAGGAAGGTTATTCCTTTTGATTTAGCGATTAACAACATTTACACAATTCCCGTCCGCAAACTCCCGCAGATTGTTGATGGCAATATCTAACAGACGTTTTCTGGATTCCTTTGGTGCCCATGAAATATGAGGTGTGATAAAGCAGTTTTTTGCTTTTAACAGGGGATTATCCCCTTTGATCGGCTCTGTGGATACCACATCCAGACCGGCTGCTGCAATCTTTCCATGATTCAGTGCATCTGCCAGATCCTGTTCCACAACAAGAGGCCCCCTGGAATTATTCAGTATGATCACCCCATCCTTCATTTTTGCAATATTATCTTTATTGATTATCCCTTCCGTTGCAGGAAATAAGGGGCAGTGAAGCGCGATCACATCTGAATTGGCCAGCAGTTCGTCCAATTCTACATACTTACAGGATGCGGATTCCAGTTCCGGATTTTTATGTGCGTCAAATGCCAGCACACGCATCCCCAATGCCTGGGCTATTCTTCCGGTTGCCTGTCCGATGCGTCCATAACCAATGATACCCATTGTCTTGCCGTCTAATTCGATCAGCGGGTAATCCCAGAAGCACCAGTCCGGATTATTTTCCCATCTGCCGTCATGAACTGCCTGGCTGTGGTGGCCGATATGATGGCAGATTTCCAAAAGCAGCCCAATGGCAAACTGTCCCACTGCCGCGGTTCCGTATGTAGGGATATTTGTGACAATGATCCCTTTCTTCTTAGCATAATCCACATCCACTACATTGTACCCTGTAGCCAGTACACCAATATATTTCACGCTGCTGCAGAACTCCAGCACTTCTTTGGGCAGAGGAGTTTTATTTGTGAGAACAGCATCCGCATCACCGATTCTTTGGATGATTTCCCTGTGATCCGTCAGAGAGGTTCTGTCATAAATGACAGTCTCCCCCATAGCCTCCAGACTTGCCCAGCTCAAATCTCCGGGATTTAATGTATATCCGTCTAACACAACTATTTTCATGATCTCCTCCTGTTAATCTCTTTTATCGTTTACTATTTTTCCATCTTTCAATGTCATGAGTATCCTCTGAGTGGCAGTTAAATCTTCCAGCGGATTTCCAGACATAACTGTCAGATTCGCCCGGTATCCCGGAACGATCCTTCCAATCGTATCGCTGTGTCCGATAGCTGCTGCCGCTGCTGAGGTGGCAGCTTTCAGAGCCTCTGCATTGCTCATTCCAATCTTCTGAAGGTTCATAAACTCCAGGGCATTGGTTCCCGGTGCAATACCGAGAGTACCTGCATCCGTGGAAAAGGCGATCTTCACGCCCGCTTTATAAGCTTTTTCTATACTTCTCCAATGCCGCTCTGCTGTTGATGCCAATAAATCCAGTACACTTTTATTTTTCGCATTCACCAGTTCTTTCGATGGTGTCGGGGTGGGCGACAACAGAGTTGCCAGAAGATAACGGTCCTTTTTCATCATCAGCTCAATACCTTCTTCATCTATATCTGTACCGTGCACTACCAGATCCCCGTCTGCCCTTAGGAATCTCTTGATGGCCTCAGCCCCCCTTAAATGTGCGTGGACCGGTGTCATATAATTATGCGCTTCATCGATTGCAGCTTCTATTTCCTCCACTGTAAAATCACAGGCCTGCGAATTCCTTCCGATCATACGGATGGGCGGGCTAAGCTGCAGCTTGATGTGGTCCACACTGTGATACATCAGATCCCGCACCGCTTTCCGCATGCCATAGGGACCATATGGCTCCATGGAAAATCCCACAAAATGCGCTTTATTGGTTGTGATCTGCTTTCCTGCTATATATAAATCCGGACCATCGAAATATCCTTTGTTGATCGCCTCTTTCAGCGCGCATTCAATATAATTGTTGCCGCCGCCGTCTATTACCGTTGTAAAACCTGCTTCCAGCATTCTTCTGCAGTTATAAGCCCCCAGATACGCAACCGCTGCCTGTGCTGTGTCCAGGCGTTCTCCTCCCGGTGAGGCTGTTGCCAGGGATGTTTCCTTATCTGTCACTTCCTCCAGCAGCATGTGCATATGACAGTCGATAAAGCCCGGAGAAACCGTACAACCTTTCAGATCGATCACCTTGGCATTTTCCACATTCTCACAGTCTGACTTGATAATTTCCCTGATCAGACCCTTTTCTATTACCACCATACAGTTTTCCTGCAGCTCATCTGAGATACCGTCAAATACATTTACATTTTTTAATATAATTCTGTCATTCTTCATGGACTTCTTTTCCTCCTATTATCTTTTCTTCCTTCATATTCTGAACATTTAACTGCTTTTTCTTGATCCGTTTATCCAGCAGAGCCACCATTACAGGGCATAAAATAGCCGTCATGACACATGCTGCCGAACATTGTGCTGTTGCCACTGCCGCATAGGGCGCAAAACCGGGGTCAGCTTCAGCGATGGCCGCAGGAGTTGCCACTGAATTTCCGGCTGCAGTTCCGGCCGCTGCACCAACAGCCGTTTTTTTGCGCAAAATAAGACAATACAGTGCATTGAGCAGTAACCCGGAAAAGACAAGAACGACTGCTCCCAGAACAATTCCCGATGCTCCGGCCTGAATAACTGTCACAAAGCTCATTCCAGCTCCCAGAACAAAGGAAAGGAAGATGATGATCAGTGGCAGTGCTCTGCTGCACAGCTCCCTGAATTCCCCGTCAAGATTACCCCATACAATTCCGATGATGATCGGCAGGATTGTTGCCAGCAGCGCCATAAACGGTATGTCAGACATCCCGGTTGCCCCAAGCGCAACCATCGTAAGGAATGGGCCGTCATTTATTGACAGGACCGATACTGCACCTACATCTGTAGAATCGCCAAACCGGTCCGCCAGGGTAGCGTAAATAGAACCGGAGGAATTAGTTAGGACTGCGATCAAGGCTACCGGTGTGATCCCGAAAATCCCTTCATTTCCGAACATGTACTGAACACCCCAGCCAATGGCTATACCAATGATCAGTTTCAGGACTGTCAGCAATGCCCCTTTATAGAGTGGTGCCCCCACCTGTTTAAAACTGATAGATGCCCCGCAGCAGATTAAAAACAAACCCATCAGACAGGAGGTTCCTTCCTTTAGAAGTCCTGTTGTAAATCCCCCTATTGTCAGTGTACCCGGCAGGAAAGTATTGAGCAGTGCCCCCGCCAAAAGCGGAATGACCATGATTCCCCCAGGTATTCTATTCATTAGTTTTACTACTTTAATATCCATAGACCCTCCCTGTTATCACTGTTTTTTCTCTACTTTAATATTTGCACAATCTTCATATGCACAGATCAAAGCACCTAAATCATCCTGTCCGTATCCGCATGCGCTGGACCAAGTAAAAATTTGTTTTACCAGGGCACTGACGAACATGGGGGATTTTACTTCCCTGCCTATGTCCAGTGCTATGGACAGATCTTTAATAAATATATCCACCGGCCCTCTCGGTTCAAAATCACGCTTCATGATCAGAGGAAGTTTGTCACGAAAAACGTCATTACAGCCTGTACATTTTGATATCACTTCATATATCATCTCCGGTTTTAAACCGGATTTAACTGCCATCGTTACAGCCTCGGAGACAATTGTCATGCCGGCAGCTATCATCACCTGATTTATACTTTTCATAACCTGCCCGTTGCCAATAATATCGCTTACATAATATGTATTGCTTCCCATAGCAAAAAGGACTTCTTTGATCCTCCCGAAAACTTCTTCCTGACAGGCTGCCATCATGGTCAGTGTTCCCTCGATTGCTCCTGTTTTCCCTCCACTTACTGGACAGTCCACATAATGAACTCCTTTTTTCAATGCCATATCTGCGATTTCCTTTGTCTGGGACGGAGCGATCGCACTGGATACCACCAGTACCTTGTCGGTGTCCATCGCCTCGAGCAGTCTTTCTTCTCCCAGCACAACACTCTGTACCTGCTGAAAATTCATAACCATCACTAGGATGACATCAGCCTTTTTCCCCAAATCTCCCAGGCAGGAAACACCTTTCGCACCTATTGCTTCTGTGCGCTTTACAGCTTCCTCAAATACGTCATAGGTATATACTTCAAAACCCTTTTTCAGCAAATTATTAACCATATTATAGCCCATATTACCCAGGCCCACAAATCCTATTTTCATTTGTTTTCCCCCTGCCTTCTGCATAGCTCTTCACAGGATCTTACGATTTCCTCGGCCGTTATACCGTTCATATCCAACAGATTTTCGTAAGGCGCTGACTGCCCAAAACAGTCCTGCACTCCGATCCTCTTTACAATACCCTTTCCGGCCTCTGCCACTACCTCGCACACAGCGCTGCCCAGACCATTGATGATGTTATGATCCTCCACGGTAACTATTTTGCCAATAGTATCAATACAGTCTTTTACCGCTTCTACGTCCAGGGGCTTGATCGTGTGCATATCCAAAAGCCTGACACTGTATCCCTTTTCTTTTAAGATTTCTGCTGCTTTCTTTGCTATGCAGACCGTATCTCCATTGGCAATCACAGCCACATCGCTTCCATCCTGGATCTGATTGGCTTTTCCTATAGTCAGCTCAACATTCTCATCATACACAAAAGGAATGGCATCCCTTGTAAATCTCAGATATACCGGTCCTTCGTATTCTGCAGCCTGCCTGATCAATTTTCTTGTGGCATAGTAATCTGCGCCCATAATGACAGTCATATTAGGCAGAGTTCTCAAAATCCCCATATCTTCAATGGACTGGTGGCTGGCCCCGTCATTGGCCGGTGTAAGTCCCCCATGAGAACAGGCGATCTTTACATTTTGCTTTGGATAACAGATTTCCTGTCTGATCTGTTCCACCATCCTCATGGAACCAAAAACTGCATATGTACTGATAAATGGTATCTTGCCTGTGGCAGCAAGCCCTGCCGCCATTCCACAGGCATTCTGCTCCGCAATGCCCACGTTCACATGCTGGTCCGGATAAGCTGACGCAAATGCCAGAGTCTTGCAGGATTTCCCCACATCTGCATCCACAATGTAAATGTCTTTATTTTCTCTTCCCAATACAAGCATCTCATCTCCAAATGCTTCCCTCAAAGCTTTTCCGCTCATGCTTCCAATCCCCTTTCCAATTCTTCCATTGCTGTTTTATATTCCTCATCATTTGGCGCCACTCCGTGCCAGGAAGGCACATTCTCCATAAAGGATACCCCTTTCCCTTTTACAGTATCGCAGATAACAGCCTTCGGCTTTCCGTTTTTTCTATCTCTTATAAGGTCAAGAGCTGCCACTATCTCTTCCATGGAATGACCGTTGATACGGTAAGCCTCAAATCCAAATGCCTGGAATTTTTCTTTTAAATCCCCGGTTGGCATAATGTCAGCACAGGTCCCATCATTTTGCAGCCTGTTGTTATCAACAAAAACTACCATATTGTCCAATTGGTATTTTGACGCTGCCTCTGCTGCTTCCCATACCTGCCCCTCATTGCATTCCCCATCACCAACCAGCACAAAAACTCTGTAGTCCTTATGATCACGCTTACCTGCAAGTGCCATGCCGGCTGCACAAGAGATTCCCTGTCCGAGAGAACCTGTACTGATATCAATTCCGGGACATTTTTTCATATCAGGATGTCCCTGGAGTATTGACCCTTGTTTTCTTAAAGTAGAAAGCTCTTCTTTGCCAAAGTATCCTTTCAATGCCAATGCGGAATACAGGATTGGACACACATGTCCTTTTGAAAGTACCATACGGTCCCTGTCCGGCCATCTAGGGCTGCCAGGATCGATCCTCATCTCCTTGAAATATAAGGCTGTCACAATATCCGCAGCAGAGAGAGAACCTCCGGGATGTCCTGACTGAGCCTGGTATATCATGGTCAGCGCTGTCTTGCGAAGCTCTATTGCCTGTTCTTTTAACTCATTTACCGTTTTCATTCTATTTCCTCCTATCTTTGTTCCATCATCCTATGATGTGTCGATAGGTTCATTATACAATACTTTTTATGAATTTCAACCTCTTTTTTCATTTTCTTTACTTTTTGTATATTTCCTATAATTTTTCATTTGCTATTTTATGCATAATATCCAAGAATAGCCGACAGCCCATCCAAATTGTAATGTTTCTTGAAATTTACTCCAAAATCATGTAAACTGAATATATGTTCCATCATAGGACGTTAAAGCATAGAAAAAAAGAAAGGAATAACAACTTATGAATACTTCCAATTATATGGATCCTATATCAGTTAAATCAGCTGTTGATATCTTAATAGACCGCCTGACACAAGCAATCATTGATGGCACTCTTAAACCCGGAAAACGGATTCCTCCGGAGCCTGAACTGGCCGCCAACTTTGGAGTTGGAAGAAATACCGTGCGGGAAGCGATCCGCACTTTGACAGCTTATGGGATTCTAGAAGTGCGCCGTCCCAATGGCACCTTTGTCTGTGATACCTTTAAACCACAGGGCATCAACCCTATGCTGTATGGACTGATACTTCAAAAAGAGGATTCCTACGAAGAATTAATAGATTTAAGAAAGGTCTTTGAAAACGGAATTTTTCTTCTTCTGGCAGAAAAAACGCTGACCTCTGATCAAAAAGACCATCTGCACCGCATTGCGGAAGATTTAGAAAAAGCGATCAACCAGGAGCCGGTGGATTATAAAAAAATCATTGATAAAGATATTGATTTCCACACCGCATTAGCTGAAATGACGGGCAACAAATTGATCATTCTGGAAAATGATATGATAACAAAGCTCACATACCACTCCCGTTTAAAGACTGTGGAAAAGGTAATGAAAGACGGGCAGCGCCAATATCTAATTGATACCCATTATGATCTGTTGGAAAAATTAGAAAAAGGAGATATTGCACAGTTGTATACTGCAATACAGAATAGTTATTTTTACTGGAAGGATATATATAAATAATACCTGTTGCTAAAACAAAATAAAACAGGTGCGCAAGACTTTGAAAAAAATCTTCAGCACCTGTTTTATATCAAGTTTATATCAGTTATCCCTCCCCCCTTTCTCCCGTACAATATCCACATCAATTACATAGTTTTCTGTCTCTAAATAGACAAATTGCTCTGTAAAGCTGCGGAAATCACTGGTATAAGAGCTGTAAATTCTTTGCTTAGGCTGCAAATCTCCTGCAAATTTTACCATAGATTCCCAAACACAAAAAGTGGTTTTCTTCCCTGTCATAAATACTTTCAGGTGCACACACCCTGAGCTTCAAAGTATATTTCTTGTTTTGGATAGTCAAAAACAGTATTTACTCATGGCAGACCGCCTATGGCTACATAAAAACAGCACTATCCGCCGAAGATACATAATAAACTGTAGGAGACCGATATTCCCCATTCAGACTGATCGTTACACTCATCTTCTCTGTCACTTCATACCTCTGGCCACTGCCGTCCACAAAGTAAATGTCATAGATCCGAAATTGGTCATTACTATTTGGTTTTTTCCACCGGTTCTGCATATTCCTCCGCCTCCTGCGGAGCATAATCCGGAGCCAGCTCCGGTGTCTGCTAACGGAAAAGCAGCGCCCAGATTGTGATTCCAATCGCAGCATCTGTGATCAGCAGCAAATTTTTATTGTATTTTCTTTTTAGTCTTCGACACGAACCGCCCTGCCTTCATCGTCAGTTGATTTATTGCTCTGCTGGAGCAGTTCTTCCATCAAAAGGAGCAATTCCAATTCGCTGGAGAACGGAATCGTCTGTTCTCCTTCAACAATTATGCCCTGCCATGTATTATGCTCTCTTCCAGTCATTGAGATATGAATTTCTTTTCCACTGTTCATACTGTCTGTTTTCTGCATATTACTCTCCTTTTCCGCATCTTTTACTCCCTGCCGGAACAAATAAAATCCCGGATCTCTCCCAGTTTTTTATCTGCCGTCTCATATCCCTGACGGTAAAAAGCTTCCATCCGCTTTGTATTGTTGTCTGCCCGGCTGACCAGTACCTTATGAGGGCGGATCAGCAATACCTTCTGCTCTGTCTCCAGTTTTTCCAGATACTTTATTGTTTCATTGTAGCGCTGGTTTCTACTTTCCAATTGTCTTACCAGCTCCGGATAGTTTCTGTACAACATGCGGCTCAGCCTCTGGGGTTTTCCTGTCACAGGTTTTTGGTATCCTTTTTCTCTTGTAAGAATCACGATATTTTTTTTATAGCCGCGGTCCATGACATGACGTATGGGGATGGAATCTGATATGCCGCCATCCAGATACAGACTCCCATCCAGTTCCGTCATAGGGCATACAAAAGGTACGCTGCAGCTCGCCCTGGCAATCCGCATAAGCCGTTTCCCATTATGCCGTTCCGACAGATACACCGCTTTTCCTGTGCGGCAGTCTGTCACCACATATTCGCAGTCTGTCTCGGATGTTTCATAAGCTTTATAATCAAAGGGAAGAAGCCGGTTAGGATATTCATCAAAGGCCAGGTCAAAATCAATCATACCTTTTCTCCTCAAAAAGTGGCTCCAATGGATAGGCGGACGGTTTCTTCCATTTGGGATCATACAGGCACGAGACCTTCCCCTCTGCCCGGAAGCGTAATCCATGGCATTGAAAGCACCCGCAGAAACTGCTGCCGCATAGGGCAGGTATATCCCATGCTCCTGCAGACAGTCCAGTACCCCTGCTGTAAATATTCCCCGGTTTGCACCGCCTTCCAAAATCAATCCTGTGTTATTCATCTATCTTTTTTCCTTTTGTTTTCTTTATAACTATTTATTTGTATATCCACTGTGCTGCATTCATTTCGCCACACCTGTCCTTATCTAAAAAGGCAGCTTTTACTATCCTGTTTTCGGCAAACACTCACGTTAAATAACCCGTTTAAACGCTTTGCGCATGGCCTTCAGATCAACCGGCTTCTTTCCAAACCACAAAGTACCGTAAGAATAAGAACGAACCGAAAAATCCAGGTCAGAAAACCAGAATATTTTCATCTCCGTGGTATACTGCCGGAGCATATCCATCACTTCCAGGCTGAAGGTTCCGTCCTGGGCAACCACCAGCAGGTCAAAATTCTCCACACGGTCCCGCACTGCCTTACAGAATTCCACATGGCTCTCAAATGGTATTACTTTCACAGTCCGCAGTTCTTCCCGCCCACATTGTTTTAGATAATCGGCCAGTTGTCTTCGTTCCCCGGCATTTTCATCATACAGTGCTGCTATCATTGGACACCTCCTTTTCGATCTGTCTCTCATTCCCCATAAAACCAACCCGTCTGACAGAACCTGCTCTATAGACTCTGTAAACAATCTGCCATGTTCTCTTGTCTCCGTCAATCTTTCCTACACAAGATGTCAAAAATCTGCACAACATGCATCCTCAACGTTACAATGTGTGATAAAATAGGATTTGGAAATCTATTCTTTCGCGATTGGAGGATGACGCAATGCGAATTGCAATTATAGATGATCTTTTGACAGACCTAGAATATCTGCGCAGCAACGTATGCCGCTGGGCAGATGAGCATGCTGTCCCTCTCATTCCAGGTCCTGCTTTATTTGAAAACGGGGAAACCTTTCTGGAACAGTTTCAGAAGGACCGTTATGATATTATTTTCCTGGATATCTTTATGGAAGGTATGAATGGTATGGATACAGCCCGGCGCATCCGGGAATGTGACGATGCCTGCCGCCTGGTCTTTACCACCACCTCCGCAGAATACGCGGTGGACAGCTATGAGGTGGATTCCTCTTACTATCTGGTAAAGCCATATTCCTATGAAAAGCTTTCTCTGGCTCTGGACCGCTGCAGCGCGGCTTTTCTGGAACAGGGACAATTCATTATTGTGCCGGACAGGGGAACAGACAGGAAACTCTTTTTGCACCCTATCACCTGGACGGAATACGCAGACCGCCGGATCCTGGTGCATATGAGGGATGGAACAACACTTACCGTGTCTATGAACCAAGGAGAATTTGCGGAACAATTGTTAAAGTATCCCTATTTCTGCGACTGCATGAAAGGGATACTGGTAAACTTTGAGGCTGTGGTCAAGCTGTATTCAGACCATTTCCTTTTAAAAGACGGAACACTGGTTCCAATCAGCAGACTGAAATACCGGAATGTACGGGAACAATTTTCCGACTACTCCTTTGCACAGGCAAGAGGAGGATACTAAATGTCAGATTTAGATATACTCCGGCCCATGCTGGAACTTTCTGTTGTGGTTCCGGCTGCTGTCTTGTGCTTTCTGCCCATGAAAGGGCATTTGAGGGGGATGGGTAAAAAGGCTGCTCTGTTTGGCATTCCGGCACTGCTTTTATGGGCAGCGGCAGGCGGCGCAGTCTGCTTTTACAATAGATGGGACGGAAATATATGGCTGTTCCCGTCACTTATAGGATTTGCATTGATCTTCAGACATATGGTAGAACTGCCGGCCTGGAAATCCGTGAGCGTTCTGCTGGCTGTATGCGGTGTACTGTCAAGTATCACCAATCTGGCCATCATAGCGGACGCACTGTTTGCCCCCGGCAACACTGCGCCCTGGTTTACTTTAAAGGGGGGAGCCGTCTATATCCTGCTGGCCTGGATACTTCTGGGCGCCTTATGGTACCCGGCTACCCACTGTGCCCGCTGGCTGTTAAATGAGATGGAGATGCCCGGCACCTGGTATGTATTCTGGATCGTGCCGGTGGTGTTCATTGGGGTGAACCTAATGCTGCAGCCGACGGATTATTCTTTACTATATATCAAAGGGGTTCTGATATTTTATCCGATTTTGATACTTGTGCTGCTGGCCCTGATGCTTCTTTTCTATCTGATGTTTTATCTGATGGCACGGGGACTGGGAAAAACCATGCGGCTCCACCGGGAAAATGAATTTCTACAGATGCAGGCATCGCAATACAGGATTCTCCAGAAAAATATGGAGGATACCCGCCGGGCGCGTCATGACCTCAGACAGCATTTTATGGCGCTCCAGGGCTGTATCGAGAGCGGCAGCCTGGAAGCTGTGGCTGACTATGTGCAGTCTTATGGAGAAAAACTGCCGCCTGACACTGTGCGCATATATTGTAAAAATTATGCAGTGAACGCGCTGCTGCGCTATTATGGGGAAAAAGCCATGCAGGAAGAGGTAGATATGGAAGTTTCTGTCCGTATGGAAGAACATACTGTTATTCCGGAACCTGAATTCTGTGTACTGCTGGGCAACCTGCTTGAAAATGCACTGGATGCCTGCGCTGTCTCCAACGGGCCGCATTTTGTCCGGGTAAATATCCGGCAGACCGGAAGCTCCATGCTCTCCCTCACTGTCGACAACACAAGCTCTCAGCCTCCCATCTGGGAAAAGGGAAAGCTGCGCTCCAGCAGGCGTGATGACTTCGGCATGGGAACAGAATCCGCCCGGATCATCGTGGAACGGTACAACGGAGATGTGCGGTTTGAATGGAAGGATAATATATTCTATGCATCAGTCATGCTAAATCCTTGACATGGGTATTTTATAAACATATCTATTCTTAAAGTATCTTTTGAAGTTCTTTTCTCCGATTTGAAATGTTTTGTAAATCCAAATCGGAGAAAAGAACTTTTACTGCTATAAGCACAAAAGGGGCTGTCGGTTAATACTGATTTTTAAAGCCCCTACACCAAAACAAGCATATCCCGCAGATTTCCTTGCTTTTCAGCAAAGGACGTTCTGCGGGATATGCTTGTTTTTCTTTACTTCTCCTATTTTAGGGCGCAAAATCCCCTTTTTACATATTTGCAGCTCCGCTCTGGCAGCTAAGCTGTCTTTTGATCAGATTTTCCTGCGTATTTCTCGATCTCATGGTAAAGAAACCGATGATATTTATTTATATTCCGGCCAATTGCATACAGCATGAATTCTTTATACACTTTTTCTGAATTGCGGTAATTGAACCGACGGAAGTTTTCGTTTTCCTTGATGTCCCCGAAGTGCCCTTCGGTCTGGATGGAACGGATCTGGCGCTTCAGGATCCCCTTCTCACTCTGGATGTTGGCATTGGATGCTTCTTTCAGTTCCTCCCACTGCTCATTGATCTTCATGACTTTATTTCGGTCACTGTTTTTTTCCGCATTGTACTTATACAGACAACGGGATTTATGTTCACAGCCGCTGCAATCTGCACATCCATAGACTTCCCATGTCTGGCTATACCCGTCCTGCTCCTTACTTTCTGTCCGGATATGACGAAGCTCTCTTCCGTCATGACAGATATAGTAGCGCTCATCTTCAAAGATATGGGTTGTCATGTTGTAATATTTGCTGATATCTTCTTTATAGGCACGGGTTTTCCGTTTTTCGTGATCCTGGAGTTTGATATAACTGGCAATCCCATTGTGTTTCAGATACAAGAGGTTTTTCTCGCTGCAGTATCCGCTGTCTGCTGTCACTTCATCCAATACTTTACCAAAGGCTTTCTGATGCTTCTCCAAAACCGGGATCAGGGTGTTATAATCTGTACGGTCATTGCTCACGTATCCGTGAACGATGAAATAGTTCTCCACCGCGATCTGAACGTTGTAAGCTGGTTTTAACTGACCGTTGAGCATGTGGTCTTCCTTCATCCGCATAAACGTTGCTTCCAGATCCGTTTTGGAATAACTGTTGCGGTCTTTCCCCATGATTTCAAAGCATTCTTTATATCCCATCAGGCGGTTTCCGCATTCCTCCAGTTCCTCATACAGTTTTTGAAGCTCGGACTTCGTTTTTCCCTTACTGTGGACGAATGATATCCCCTCACCTTCTGTAATCTGCATCAGATTCTTCTGAAGCTTCAAAATCTCAAGAGGGGAGCAGTTATCTATTTCGATGATTGTATTGTTTGAGAGCTTCTTATGCTTTGTCAGTTTTCGTTTCCGGTTTTCATCAATCACACGCCTGACTTTTTCCATGCCTTCGATGATGAACATCTTTGCATCCCCAAGGTCGTATTTCGCTGCATACCCATTTTCATGCAGAAGTGTATTGTACTTTTCATAAAGTGCATCTATCTTATCCAAAAGACCTGCAAGATGGTAATTGATGCTCCCTCTCCAGACAAAAGTATAGCGGTTTGCATTGGCTTCCAGCTTCGTACCATCAATAAAGAGTTCTTTGAGCGTGATCAGGCCCTCTTTTTTCAATTGGCGCATGAATTGGTAATTCAGCTCATCCAGAAGATCACCCGTCAGTTTTTTATTCTTGAATTCATAGAAAGCATCCCGCTTCGGTTTCTGCCCTTTGGTCAGCCAGATAAAAGCAAGGTCCCTTTCGCATGATTCAACAATACGGTCAACAGAACGCACTCCGCGCATGTTTGCGTAGGTAACGACAGCATACATCATGATTGGATTGTACCCGGTTCTTCCCTTATCTGAACAACAGGCAAGCAGGCCTGAAAAATCTAATTCCTCCATCACTTTTTTTAGGGTATAGACTGGATCGTCATCGGGTAAATGCAATTCGAAGAAACTGAAGTTAATTTTCTGTTGCCCTAAATCAAAAAATTCGTTATAATAATCTTGTTTAAGCATAGTTCTATTATAACATGGAACGGAGGAAAAGATGGTTGTCGTTAGCCATCTTTTTTTCTGTTTTAGGATATAGTTCAAGGGGAGGATGTGACCGATGATGGTCAAATCCTCCCCTGTTTTAGGCTATCTATTTCCCGACAGCCCCTTTGTATGGGTTATTTCGTTATTATTGAATGAATAAACTGTAATCTTTATAGTAATCCGTAATATACTCTATGTATCAAAAATACTATTGTTTTTTGCAATAACCCTGTCAAAGTTCTGCAAATGAAATTATAATAGTATCTCATAATCCATCAATTTCCCAGCGTATACTGAGTTTCTCTTATTTTTCCTGTATTGTATGAACTGAAACCCTGCTCTCTCATAATTTTTTTGTGCAGGGAACAGCCGCTCATCTGTCGTAACTACTATTTTTCTTACGTTCTTACTGCTGATCCTCTTAACCGCTTCCTGAAGCTGTCTCTTTCCATAACCTTTTCCTTTATATTCCGATACAATACAATTATGGCCTATTTCTATATATTTAGGTATATTTCTTGGATCCCAACATATAAAACCGATAGCTGTATGATCAAGTGTCGTAATAAAACCACATTCATCCGCTATGTGCAGATTTTCATAGAAAAAGGCATCCGCTTTTTTCCATTCCCCATCCCAATCTCTTTCATATCTGCTTTCAAAGGCATAGGCATCTTTCAGCAGTTCATACATCGTTCCTCTCTGAAAATCACTGAACCTTTTAAATGCAACATCCACAACAAAACCTCCATTCTATATTCTGATTTTAGATATCGTTGCCAACCTTTCTACATGTGATGTACTGTAAACAATAGTTATAGCCACTTACAATTGGGCTAATTCCCCATTCCTCCATAAATTCCTTAAAAAGCGGAAAATTATACTAAAAACAAGGCTGTTTTTCACACTGAAATCCAAATTAACTTGTTGATCCATCATCTGCTATGTTACAATTATCCCAACTACTCCGTAACCCTCATAGGTTCAAGCAAAACTCATGCAGAATCACCTCTGGAGATAAACGTTTTTCCGGCTGTTAGAGGTATTCTTACAGTCAGTGCAGCAAATGCGTATATCTATTGAATAGTTACAATTTACCACCTAAAATAAAAAGAGAAGGGATTGAATCTATGGAACTGCGTACAGCAAATGAAAATGAATGGAAAAAAGTAAAAGCCTTCTACTGGCAGCTAATTGAACAGATGGACTCTGCCCTATATAAACCCGGATGGAAAAAAGGAATTTATCCAACAGATGAATTTCTTATGGACTCTATCAGAAACAAAGAGCTGTATGTCCTTCTCTCCGAAAGCAATCATATGGCCTCAATGATATTAAATCACAAATGTACAGATGGGTATGAAAAAATACATTGGAACATTACTGCCACCCCTCAGGAAATAACCGTAGTCCATGCTTTAGGTGTACTGCCGGATTATCAAGGACAGGGAATCGCAAAATTAATGGTACAGGAAGCCATTCGGACTGCCAAAGAAAATGGACAAAAGGCTGTCCGGTTAGACGTACTCAGTACGAATATCCCTGCCCAGAAATTGTACAGCGATATGGGATTTAATTATATGGATACCATTCAACTGTTTTATGAAGACACCGGATCAACAAATTATTTACTTTACGAATATACTCTATAAAGTATTTTCCCATATAAAAAGTTCTCTCTATCCGCAATGTATTTCCATTATGGCTCTCATATGACCTTCATCTTCTGTCTTCTGCCCGCTGTATGTATGTTTCCCGGTCAGCGCGGTTTGCATAGGTACGTACCCTGGCCTGCATCAGGTTTTTTTGAGAGTGCAGGTGCAAAACATAGGTGTAGCTGGCTACACTGAAACTTTTCACCTATCCTATCGAAAAATCAGACCAGTAAATAGGGTAATTATTAATAAACGATGTACCAGAACACCCATATTTATTTTATATAAATTATATATATCTTTTTGACTATCTTTTTATATCTTCTTAAATGTCCGCAAAGCCTTATTTTATCGGCTCTACGGGCATTTTGCTTTTGTGGTAAACCTCACATATCTAGGCTTATCTTCTTATATTTTCCCTGTCAATCGTGGTTAAAATCGTGGTAAATACTTCTTATGCAATCAGACGCTGAACCTCTGATTTTGCGGTATCTATGGACGCATGAGCGTACCAGTTCATTGTGATACTGATATTTGAATGCCCCATGATATACTGTAAATCTTTCGGGTTCATGTTCTTGCTTGCCAGTCTTGTGCAGAACGTATGGCGTAGCGTATGAGGACGTGTCAAGTATGGGACAAAAAAAATAATTCTTTTTTCTTGCCGGAAAGTACCTGACCATTCCAATCAGGTACCCAACACTTTTATTATCTTCCACAAAATCGCTCTTGTCCAGAACATTTTATCTCTGCCCTAAAAATACATCATCACAATTCCATTCAATTTCGATTTCCTCCTGGCTATGCACCCGGATAACCTTGATGATCTCCCGTAATTTCTCTGTATCGAATTTCTCCATGTTCAGAAATTCTTCCAGTTTCATTTCCTTCGCAGTATTGTCCTGCTCAAGCATCTTTGCATCACGTTCAGACTCTGCTATCTTTCGTCTGATTTCTTCCAGCTGTCTGCCTATCTTTTCTGCTTTCTGCTTGTACAGTTCCCGATCAATACAACCATCTTTGTACCCATCATAAAGTCTCATTTTTTCAGAAGACAACTGGCGGCTCTGTTTCAACAATTCTGCAACATTCGTCCCCATACCTTTGCTCTGGTTCTTTGATTTAACAATCTTCCGGTTTTCCAGCATGGAAGATGCAAACTGATGAACAAGTTCCAGGATATGCTTTTCCATTGGCTCACGTCTGACCACCAGGCTTCGACAGACATGATCACCGCTGGTACGCCCATCCGAGCATTTCAGTAGATGCTCCGTTTCTCTTACCAGACAATGACCACAGTGTGCACACAGCATCAGTGCTGGCTGTTTCTTGCGTCTTGCCAGCGTATAATTGGTTCTTGTTTCTGCAACACCTCTGGATTTTTTCGGATGCAGTCTGTTCGCTTTTTCAAACAGTTCCCTGTCAACAATCGGATCATGGTGGTTTTCCAGCCTGATCCAGTCAGACTCGTCATTAAGAACCGCCTTATGACCGGTGTGCATACTACAGCGTGTTTTACCCCATATCCGGGTTCCAATATAAATCTCATCCCGTATGATTGCAGATACTGTGGTTGGATTCCAGCGTTTTTTCATGATGGTATCAAATCGTCGGAACTGAACCTGCTCTCCTCTTGACATTTTCTGCTCATCACAGGTGGCAATTTCCTGTTTGTTCAGTTCCCTTGTGATCTCTGCAAAGCTCATACCTTCTGCAGCCATCTGGAAAATCATCTTCACCACCTTAGCCGAATCCGGATCAATTTCCAACCTTCCATCTTTGCCCTTTCTATAACCATATCTGGCATTTACCGGAAGCCTTGTTCCGTTTTTCATTCTGGTCTGCATTGCGGATGAGATTTTTTTCGACAAATCCAGGCTATACATGTTATAAACCAGATTCTTCAAAGCTACATTCATACCGCCGGTCATTCCAGAGCTGGCTTCACTGTCATAACTGTCATTAATGGAAATAAATCTGATCTGAAGAAGCGGAAAAATATACTCAATATAAAATCCCACTTCCAGATAGTCCCTGCCAAACCTGGAGAAATCTTTCACAACTACACAGCCGATCTGTCCGCTTTTCATATCCTCCTGCAACTGTTGAAAACCATTGCGTTTGAAATGGGTGCCGCTGACACCGTCATCCACATATTCAAGGATATCCGACTCATCCACACCAAGCTGATCGATCACAAACGATTTCAACAGGATCCTCTGAGAAGTCACACTGTCACTTTCCAGTTTGGTTCTGCCATCCACATTCTCATCTTCCATAGATAAACGGATATAGACAGCTGTTTTCCTATTTTCTGTCATCTTGACTGTGCCTCCTTCTCTTTCATTATCTTTTGCAATTCAGCGAACTGGTCATCATATACCAGTTTGATTTCATAATCATACTTACCATGGATAATAATGGAATCCACAAAGGCATCCACCATTTCTTTTGTCAGCTTCCGCTTAGACATATAAGTATGTATCACTTTCCCCCATCCTTCTTCGATATGATAATCTTGGGAATACCGTACCTGCGCCGTCAATACTGCATCCAGACGGCTCTTGATGTTTTCTATTTCATTGGAATAGATACGGGAAAACTGCATGTACTCTTCTTCTGTAATCAGGCGTTCCGAATAATCCTCATATAAATCAGATTTACGCTTACTGATCCGGCTCAGTTCCCGCCGAAATTTCCCTACTTCCTTGTCCAAAAGCAAATATTGCGTCTGGTTTCTGGAAGCGGAGTTCATTTCCCGGATCATTTTTTCTGTATCCAGTACGTTTTTCATATGTGACTGGATCAGACGAAGGACATCTTCATCCACGTATTCTTTTTTGACCCTGTGCCCCTTGCACTGGTTTCCTCCTGATTTATGGTTTGCATTGGCACCGCAGATATAATAAAATGTTCCGGACTTTTCTCTGGACAGGATCATGCGGTTGCCACATCCTCCACACCTGATCTTGCCGGTATAAAAATTCTGGCTCCGGATGGCTCCATTATTCAGCTGATGCCTCTTTTTATATTCTTCCGTAAATTCCCGGATTTTTTCCTGTACCTGGCGGAACAGCTCTTTATCTATAATCCCTTCGTGGGTATTCTCTGCATAGATCCACTCACTCTCCGGTCTGTTTCTCTGCTTATTTCCCTGGAAAACGCTCTGCTGATATTTTCCATATACGGAATCCCCGGTACAATGAACATCCTGAAGCACACGTTTTACTTCATAATTATTCCACGGTTTGGACTCTGGGGATGGCTTTTCCCCGGATCTATAATATTCCCTCTGCAAAGTTGGGGACAAGACGCCATCAGCGTTGAGTTTTTTTGCAATATCACTGTAACTGCATCCATTCATATACATAGAAAAAATCGCCCGTAAATGTCCGGCAGCTTCCTCGTCAACTACCAGCTGGTGCCTGTCCTGTTCTGATTTCCTATATCCATAGGGTTCCCAGGCACCGGTAAATTTCCCTTCTCTCCACAATGCTTTTTTTGCACTGCTGCTCTTTTTTGCAAGGTCTTTGGAATAGAACTCATTGATAATATTCTTTAAGGGAACAGTCAGATCTACTCCCTCACGGAAAGAATCAAAATCATCCGTCACTGCCAGGAACCGTACATGAAAGAACGGGAATACACGCTCAATATAATTGCTTGTTTCTACATAATTCCTGCCAAGCCTGGACAAATCCTTTACAATCACGCAGTTGATTTTCCCATGCTTGATATCTTCCATCATCTGCGTAAATCCAGGACGGTCAAAATTTGTACCGGAATAATCAGAATCCTTATAAACTTCTGCAACCGAAATATCCTCTGTATCAGCCACATAGTTTTTCATCAGTTCCACCTGGGTTTCTATCGTCCCCCTCTCTATCGTTTCCTCTGTTTCCATAGAAATCCTTGCATATAACCCTGCCCGGAACGGTCTTTTGATCTCTTCCTGGACGGCTGCACTGCTGACCGTTTCAGGAATGCTTTTCCTGCTTTTTCGTGCCATTTTATACAACCTCCTTTATCTTGACCTGAAGATTGTTATCCGGATCTGCTGCAACCTCCACTCCCATAGCCGGAAGCTGTGTCAACAATGCCTGGTAGCAGTCATTAAAGTCAAAGATGATCTCAATATTCTTTTTGTCATGGACTCTGATTTCCCGAATCAGTTCCACGATTACCGTCCTGGTCAGCACTTCAATATCCTGATATTTCACAAAATAATCCAGCCATGTGTTAGAAGCATCTGCTTTTTCCAACATGTTATCCATTTCTTTCTGGATTGCCCGGATACTCTCTTCTGCATTCCTAAGCCTTTTTCCATATGCTGCATGAAGTTCTACATAATCTTCTTTTGATACGATGCCCTCTTTCATATCGGAATAAAGCATCATGCGGAGTTCCTTACAGCGTTCTGTTTCCATTTTTTTCTTTTCCAGCCTGTCCTGGAGTTTTTTCACATTGATTTCCTGAAATGGTACAGTCCCGATAAACTCCAACACCCTTTTCAAATGCATGATGTTATGGATATGCTGTTTCAGCATTACCAATACCACGTTTTCCAGATCTTTTTCCGGGATTCTGTGACTGGAGCAGCGTTTCGTTTCTTTATTTGTGGAACATAAATAATAGGCATATTTCTTTCCACCAACTGTTGAGACCTTTCTCGTCATCGGTGCCCCGCAATCCGCACATACAGCAATGCCGGACAGCAGATACACCTGCTTCTGGTCAGGAGAAGTACGGGTATCCATCCCCAAAAGCCGTTGGACGATCTCAAAATCCCTTTCACTTACCAGCGGCTCATGGTTCTTTTCAATACGGATCCAATCATCTTCCGGCTTTACGTAGGACTGCTTCACTTTATGGTTCGGTGTCGTACGTTTCCCCTGCACAAGGTTTCCAATGTAAACCTCATTTTCCAGTATTCTGCGTACCGCAACAGAACTCCAAAGAGCCTGCTCTTTCTGTCGGAACCCGGTTTCATAATGACTCCCGCTGCTGATCTTATATTCAAATGGTGAAAGCACACCCAATTCATTCAGGCGGTTGGCAATCGCATCCTGGCTCATTCCCTGCAGTTTCATCTTAAAGATGTCCTGTACTACACTGCCTGCAACCGGATCAATCTCCAGCTTATGCTTGTCTGCCTTAACTTTCTGATACCCGAATGCCACAAAAGGTGTCACACATTCTCCCTTTTTCCTCTTAATTTCAAGGTTACTTCTGATCTTAATGGAAATGTCACGGCAATAAGCATCGTTGATTAAGTTTTTGAATGGGATAATAATTTCATCGGCCTGATTCTTTCCCTGAAGGCTGTCATAATTGTCATTTATGGCAATAAAGCGCACACCAAGAGCCGGGAATAAACGTTCAATGTACTTCCCGGAATCAATGTATTCCCGCCCAAACCGAGATAAATCTTTCACCACTACGCAATCAACAATCCCACGCCTGATATCTTCCAGCATAGCCTGGAATGCAGGGCGCTCGAAATTAGAGCCTGAGTAGCCATCGTCAACCCGGACGGAAACAACTTCTATATCTTTTTTGTCTTTCAGGAAATCCAGAATCAGAGCCTTCTGGTTAGAAATGCTGTTACTTTCCATTTTTGCAGAACTGGAAAGATCGCCATCTTCTTTGGATAATCTGACATAGATGGCGGCACGATAGATTTTATTGAAATTCTGATACATATCTTACCTCCTCTTATTACGTCAAAAAACCCATGTAATAAAAGGGGGCTGCATAATTTGTCCTTACAGACATTTTAGCACAGCCACCCCAAACTTTCCAGTACTTTTTCAGACACTCAGAAGCATATTTTCAAATGCCTGCTCCAAAGATATCCCGTTATTGGCAAACCTTACTTTGACCTTCATATTGCCGATCCGGACCAGATACGGATTTCCTACCTTATTCAGATATGATTCCCGCCGTTCCTTCAGGCTTTTATTCCTGTCTGCTTTCACAGTCAGTAAATCTGTCATTTCATCAATATTTACATCTCTAAAATCCTGTTCCAGATACTTTCTATATTCTTCTGCTGTCATAATCCCCCTCCTCATAAACTCCTGTCTGAATCTCCACCGCTCTGGTAATCCTCCGCATTGCATCAGAACTGACATGACCACATTTTTGGATGATACTCTGAACATCAATGCTTGTGATCTGTTCCGCCAGTACCAGCCCATGCCGTTTCAAGCCAACCATTTCATAACAGTTAATAAACACATGGGTCGGAAGATACCGTTTTTTGTACACCCTTGAAGTAAACGGCACTACCGTTACCACCGGACTGTATGTATTCGCTTTGTTATTGCTGACAACCACTACCGGACGGATTCCACTCTGAAGGGAAGTACCCGGAACCTGTCCCAAATTAACCATAAGGATATCGCCTCTTTCAATTTTCATTTATTTGTTCCTCCCATCCTGACATTTAATCGTAAAGCATCCATTATTAGCTCCACAGGAATACGGCAGAGTCATTCAAATTGAACGCTCTGCCGCATAACCTCTATAGCCAATTTTCGATTATTAAACAGTGCTCGCTCGATTCTATTTATCCTCGATACCCCGAATCGTTTATCCTGCTTTCGCAGGTAGGGAATAATAACCTATCTGACTGCATTCGCCAGATCACAACCCAAATGCTCACGCACGCAGGCTCCGACAGTTCATAGGTTTGCCGGTTACGGACTTTTCACAGTCCGCAAGTGTATCGCACCCTATACAGATCGTCGCATCATCAACCTGCCAGTTGATTTTCGGTCAGTGCTTATTCGCTCGTCCGATATTCATCAGAGTCTTGGCGGCAGTTTCCTTGTGCTCCCTGCATAAGATGTCACGTCAGTTACTACTGGATATTCAGCTGTCAATGTACTTTTGAGGAGTCCTTAAAACTCTCCCTAATTACTAAAGTCAAGTGACTCGGGATTTTACAAAAATTTTTTTCAACTTTTTTTATTTTTCATATAAATCTCCCGCATTTTGTTCAAAATCTTCTTCAACCGGTATGCTACCACCTGTTGTGACACTCCCATAATTGAAGCCAATTCTTCTTGTGTCTTATCTTCAAAATAAATCGCATAGATAATCATTCTTTCTTCCGGACTCAAACCATTGATTACCTTATGGATCTTTTGAGCTTCGATTTTTTCAATTACACTGTTTTCTACGCAGCACCTCATATCCGGGTAATCCTCTATTGAAAAATCGTTTTCTTCATCTCCTGTGCTGCTGAATGGTATTTCTCTATTTTTCATTCCAATGACTTCCCCCTTTTCATTTTTTACTTCAATTTTTCTGGGCTTGCTGCTTCGATAAAAATTACTCATGGCATATGCCACTTCTTTCGTGATCTCTATAAATTCGCCGTCTACCTTTGCGAAATATTTGTCTCCAACAAAATATGGGTGTTCAATATACATATCCGTCCTCCTGAATTTGAAATTTGTTTGCCAGTTTCAAATTCAGAAGGCGGTCCTCTGATCTGGTTCATGCCTGCTCCACCAACTACTGCCAGGTAAAACCTGCAGGTATTGGCTGAGAAATTCAGGCACGAAAAAAAGCCCCAGTAGTCTTTTTTTAACTACTGAGGCTTCCGTCTCTCAAATTTAATTCAGTTTTCTATGCCTTCTTTCATCAGCATAACCATTGTATCAGAACAAAGTTCAGAAAGTGTCCGTAATCAGACACCAAAAGTTCATTAAAATCATCGGAAAGTACAAATTATCCATATAATAGTTCACAGATATTTTCTCCATAAAAAAATACCGGCACACAGACTATTTTCTGTCTATGTACCGGTTTCTAATGTCCCTGTTACCCTTTATCCTGTTGTTTTTCTTCCACAAACAGGTATTGTTCTGCAAGTCCTAAAATCTTTGTAGCTGTCTCTATCTGTTGTGCAGTTATCTCTTTGGAAGCAATATAAAAGGTATCATAATCGCTTGCATGACGTATTTCCTCTGCCTTTACAATTTTCCTTCCCAGTTCACGAGGAAAAATCTCCGGCTGTACATAATTTTTGTTAAAGTAGCTGAGCGTATCCTTATGTCGTTTAAAAGCAACACCCTCTTTTGCAAGCACCGCACAGATGGTATGAAAGATACTATAATATGCACGGTTATTGGCTGCTCGATACTGCCCTGCCTCAAATGTAAGATTAGCCGTATCCAGGTCTTCTCTTGCAACATTTAAACGATGACGGACCACATCCATTTTTGTTCCAACATCCAACGAATCAGGCTGCTTCATATAAAAGCACCCCTTCTTTCTGTACATTGGTATAAAACGGATATGCTGCTGCCCATTGCTTAAAATGCTGAAGGTTTTTCACAACCGGCATCATCCAGATATCATAGTTTACATTATACTCATATCCCAGTTCCGACAATGCATCGGAGTAAGGATCCATTTCTTCCGGCGTCAGATCCACCAACAACATGATATCGACATCAGAATCGGATGAATAATCACCTCTTGCATAGGAACCATATAAAATAACGCTCTTGAGATGTGCACCGTAAATCTTTTGTACTTCTGATAAATACTGAGTAAGCAGTGTTTGAATTGTTTGTGGCATACAATCGTTCCTCCTTTCTCCTGATAGTTTAAGTATAATCCAAATCAGGAAAATACGCAACCAGTGTACGCGGGAGTTTGACAGTTGAATTATAGAAAAAGTACTTGCAGGTCGCATAAAACCTGCTTTTTTTGTGTCAAATCTATTGTCAGGGTTGTTTCATGAAGATATTTTAAAATTCTAAAAAGATCAGATTTCATCGAGGGTTATATATGCTATACATAAGCGTGTATAACCCTCGACTTTTAGGTCAAGTAGAGGTATAATGTCTATCAGAATAAACGCATGAACAGAAATTAGCACCTGTAATAAAATATTTTTGTATGAATTTATATTTTCTAATTCCACAAAATGTACGTAATCGTGTGTTACAAGATAGATTTAGTCGGTTTCGCATACAGATTGCATCGGAAATAATGCCAATTATAAGATAGACTTTAAAGGAATTATCATTCATGCGTTTATTCTGTAATGTCTATAAAGTATAGGTATGTACCACCTATATGAAAAGGAGAGGACATTATGCCAGTAACTGAGAAAAAATATCCAGAATGGGTTCAAAAACACCGTGTAAAGGGAACTACCGTGAAAAAAAGGGGGATTCTTATTACCTTTATAAAAGAACATCCCGGCGTGTAAAAGGGAAAAAATATCCGCAGCCGGTCGATACTTATATCGGCATTATTACTCCGGAAGGGGTAATACAAAGCAACAAAAAGAAGGTATCTTTAACAGATGCAGAAGTATGGGAATACGGGTTTTCAAAAACTGTCTGGGAATTGTGCCCGGATGACTGGAAAAAACCATTAGGGGATGATTGGGAAGATGTACTTTCTATTATTCTTTTCAAGCAATCTCCAACTTCTTATATCCAGAAAAAACGAACGATGAAAAAAGAATCGGATTTTCGTTATCAGTTTGCAGCTCAGATATCGTCTTTGTCCCGCAGAATATATAAAAAATGGGGCGTGGGTCTGGAAGAACTGCATAAGTTAGAGACAATCTATTTAGTATGTCTGGATAAAACTGAAATCATTTCAAAAGTTAATGAGGAACAGCAGGAACTTCTGGAGAAAATACAGGTGGCTCTGGAAATGTGCTGAAAAACCATTTCTGACAGAAAAACTGATTCATTATTTCAGGCAGATTCCAGATTATCGATGCAACAGAGAGAAAAGACACGATCTGGCAGAAATGCTGGTATGTGTCACAATCGGATTTCTTTGTGGCAGGACAACGATCCGCAGGAGTCTTAACTGGTGCAAACATAACCTGGAATGGCTGCGGAAACATATGGAATTGAAATACGGGATCGCCTCGCCTTCCACGATTAGTCGGATGCTGAGCGGAATTGATGAGGAATTAGCCTTGTGTGCTTTTATGGAATGGATTGGAGAAATCGTGGACTCGAAGAATACCCATCTTGCAATTGACGGGAAAGCACTCTGTGGCGCAACGGAAAAGACAAAATGTGCGGCAACTCCAATGATTTTGAACGTCGTGGAAACTGTCCGGGGATTGCTGCTTGCACAGCTTCCTGTAGATTCAAAGACGAATGAGATTGCGGTGATTCCTGAATTGTTGAAACTTCTGGATATCAGTGGAAGTATTATAACGATTGATGCGATTGGAACGCAGACCGCAATCATGGACCAGATCCATGAACAGGAAGGACATTTTGTGCTGACAGTAAAGAAAAACCAACCAGAGGCTTATGAGGAGATCCATACGTTCATGGACAAACTGGAAGCGGAAACTGCTAAAAAGAAAAAAGGCGAAACTACAGATCCTGTAATGCGGGAGTATCTTGAGAAATATGAAGAAATCAGTCAGATGGAAAAAAATCGGGACAGAAATGAGTATAGGACTTGTCAAATATGTAAAGATGCCTCAAACCTGACCAAAAGCCGAAAAGAATGGGCGAACGTTCAGAGTATTGGACGGATCAAGCAGGTAAGAGTGCCGGTTGAAAAGGACAGCCAGAAGAACGATGTCACTCCATCCAGGGAAGAGTTTATGAAAAAAGGATCCAGAAGAGTTCCAGGACCATCTGCGGAAGAAGGGGTCGGAAAGGATATTCAGTGTACCGCACTGATAACAGACCTTATTCTTACCGCAGAGGAGCTGGGCAGCATAAAAAGAATGCACTGGTCAATAGAAAACCGGCTCCATCATGTGTTGGACGACACATTCAGGGAAGATCGCTCACCTGCCAAAAAATCCCGAAATAATCTGGCGCTCATCAGAAAATATGCATATAACATCCTGCGTCTGGCAATGCACGAGACAGGTATCACAAATATAATGACAGAAATGATGGACTGTTTTTGTGACAACGCAGACTTGCGAGAACGATATGTGTTTAAAGGCATAGCCGGTCTGTATTGACTATGTATAAAGAATATCTCTGAAAAAAGGCATTGTAAAGGGGATAGGGATAATTTGCGCTTTTTTATGTGAGCAGATCGACAGAAACAATATGGGAGATGTAGAATTAAGATTGTATGAGTTAGAAATGCTCTTGAAATAGTTCGTGAAACAACCCTGATCTATTGTTTTAATCTATTGTATTTTATTGCAGTATATGATAGAATAAGGTATAGAGGATTTTTTTATGCGAGTTACGACATCAAAATCAAAAAATTCAGAATCCTTTTATATTTCAAAAGGATACATCAACAACAAAGGGGTTAGTACTTCTGTGATTGTCCGTAAACTTGGTACACTCAAAGATTTACTCCCTGAGCACGGACCGACTCGTGATGATGTTATGAAATGGGCTAGAGAAGAAGCCAGATTGGAAACAATAAAATACAAAAAAGAGCAACAGACTAAATCTGTCCAGATAACTTTTCATGCTGACCAAAAGCTTGATTATAATCAGCAGGCCTTTTATCGGGGAGGATATCTTTTTCCGCAGGCTTTTTACTATCGTCTTCATCTTGATAAGACTTGCCGAAAGCTTCGGGACAAACATAAATTCAAATATGATATCAATGCCATTCTTTCTGACCTGATCTATGCCAGGATTTTAGAACCAGTAAGTAAACGTTCCTCATTTAAAGTAGCTTCTGAATTTTTGGAAAAACCTTCCTATCAGCTGCATGACATATACCGGGCTCTTGATGTATTAGGAAACGAATGTGATTTTATTCAAGCTGAGGTATACAAAAACAGCCATCTTCTTGAAAAGAGAAATGATAAGATACTCTATTATGATTGTACAAACTATTTCTTTGAGCTCGAGCAGGAAGATGGTGACAAAAAATACGGTAAATGCAAAGAACACCGTCCAAACCCAATCATACAGATGGGAATGTTCATGGATGGAGACGGAATCCCTCTTGCTTTCTCACTTTTCCCAGGAAATGCAAATGAACAGACTTCATTAAAACCTCTGGAAGAAAAAGTGCTTCGGGATTTTGGCTGCACTAAATTTATCTACTGCAGCGATGCAGGGCTTGGTTCAGAAGCCATTAAAAGAATCAATCATGCAGGAGAACGGGCATTTATCGTTACTCAGTCTATTAAAAAGCTAAATAAAGAGGATAAAAATTGGGCTTTGGATAAGACAGGCTTTAAGCGTGTCTCGGATGATTCACCGGTTGATCTTTCAAGGATTCCAGAAGACGATTCTGGATTATATTATAAGGATGAGCCTTATACTCCGCATTCCCTGCACCAACGTCTTATCATCACATACTCTCCTAAATATGCCAAATATCAGAAAGCGATACGTGATACCCAAGTGGAGCGTGCTGAAAAAATGCTCAAATCCGGGAAGATAAAAAAAGAACGAAAAAATCCAAACGATCCAGCCAGATTTATCGGAAAGACCGCTGTTACTGAAGATGGTGAGATTGCGAAGATCAAAAACTATCTGGATACAGATAAGATTGAAAACGAAGCACTTTATGATGGATTGTATGCAGTAACAACAGATCTGCTGTACGATGATGTAAAAGATATCTTGAAAGTAAGTGAGGGACGATGGGAAATCGAAGAATGTTTCCGCATCATGAAAACCGATTTTGAAGCCAGACCTGTATATCTGCAAGATGAAATACGCATCAAAGCACATTTTTTGATCTGTTTTCTTTCATTAGTCATCTACCGTTATCTGGAAAAGAGTTTAGGAAACATTTATACTTGTGAAACGATTTTGGACAAACTCAAAACCATGAATTTTGCTGATGTACAGGAACAGGGATTCATGCCTCTGTATACACGGGATAAGCTAACCGATACTCTGCATTCAGTGTGCGGTTTTGAAACAGACTTTCAGTTCATTACGAAAAGTCAGATGAAAACGATTCAGAAAAAAAGTAAGGGCAGGGAATAAATTACCATACTTCAAAACGAGAGCAAAACACCTCGCAACCAGCATAAACACTGGGTTTGCGAGGTGTTTTAATCTACTTAAGTGTCAAAGATGAGATAATACTAAGGCTGGTATCGGTTGTCAATACATAAATTCTGCAATGTAAAATCACGAAACACTGCAGTTCCCCCTGTTTTCTCAGATGCATAACAAAACAATCCAACTCTGCAGCCTGTAAAATGGTCCAACTTGAAATACAATTTATGTACGCTCCCTAATCTTTTCCACTCGCCATGACTCCAATATCGGAAAACTACAATATCTTTCATATCAGAAAAATCAGCACAGAGTTCCAGATGAGCAACCGCACAATCCAACTTAACCCTCTCATACTCCACAGGTTTTCCGCCTTTTCGGATGACAGGATATCGACTGTCATCAGCAGGACTTCCTGCACGCATAACCAGATAATACCGCTCCCCTTCACGCGTTATGGCAATCATTCCATAACAGCCCTGAAGTGCACAGATTCCTGCATAATCACCATTATTAAGATTCGTTCCGTCAACAACTACCGAAGCACGGCACCCGGGCCAGATCATTCTCTGCGTTAATGTATTTCGTGCTTCACACAAATCATGGTACAAATAACCAGCAGTTAGTTTTAATCCTCCATTTTCATCACAGTCAACCAGGCGATCATCTGGCACATGATTCCACTGCCATGCTTTATGAAACGATATTTTTCCATCTTCCTTTTTATACTGAAACTTGTCATTCGCAGTCAGGGGTTCGTATACATATTCCGGTTTTCTGTCCCGTAGCAAAACTGGTTCCACTATTCTACCATTACTTCCAAATTCCGGAAATCCATGGGTAAAATCTACCGGAACCAAAATCGGAATTCTCCCTACAGCTCCAGAATCCTGAAAAAGGAAGGCATACCATTCGCCTTCCGGGGTATCTACAATTCCTCCCTGTGCCACACCGAAATTAAAATATCCTCGATCATCATCCAGTATATCCCGTCCGATAAATTCACCTTCCAGGCTATCTGATATAAAACATGCCTCTGTTCTTCTTCCTGCTCCGTCATTGGGCCAATGGATCAGAAATACATAATACTTACCGTTAATTTTATATGCATGAGCTCCTTCATATCCCAGACGCACATTTCCTGTATCCTCAATTATCTTTCTGTGCAATCCTCCAGGTTTCGGACTGCTCAGATCAGCAGTTAATTCTGTAATATAAATCTGTGTATTTCCATATACAATATAAACTCTGTCATCATCAAACAAAAGAGAGCAGTCATGGTAAAATCCTTCGATATACTGTTTTTTCCACGGCCCTTCTATATTTTCTGACTGATACAGATAAGTTCGATGGGTATCATTGGCAACAAAACACACATAGAATATGCCATTATGATACCGCAGGGATGCTGCCCACATACCCTGTCCGTAAATATTTTCTCCATTCTCCATACACTGTGCCGGTGTATGATCCAGATCATCAAAAACGTAACCCACACGCTCCCAATCTGCCAGATTATAAGAACGAAGAATCTCACCCCCCGGCATAAAGTGCATGGTTGTACTGATCATATACCAGGTATCCCCCACGCGTATCAGATCAGGATCCGGATAGTCCATGCCAATTAAAGGATTGTAAAAATCTTTCATTGTATAAGTCTCCTTGTCATCATTCACTTTTGTTTCCCGTCCGCTCATCCACTACTTTCTGCATTTCTGCAAAAAATATCTCCGGATGAACGGATTCGTAACTTTCCATATACTTCTCCCAGATAGAATCAAAATCCTCTGTCATAACCAGCTGTGGCAGATATTCACGTTTCACCTGATCCATTTTCTTCCATACCAGTCCTGCCTCAGAACCCGTTGTCAGAATATCCGCATAGGCATACACGGGAAACCACTCTCCCGGTATATCATGATTTCCCAGCATATCTACATAGTCATTACATCCATACGCTGACAAACATTCTTTCACATCCTCCGGCAGAGCAGCATAAAATTCCTCCGGCTGAAATTCCGGTGAAAAAGCATTGATTCCATCTTCATAATTTCCTTCTAATCGTGGAAAATAAGCATAAGAGCAAAAATGTGTATTTTTATACTGCGAATCAGCAACCATATCTCTCTGCTCTTCGGTCAGATAAAACAATCCGTTCTCGTCCACTTCATAATCTACCCCTTCAATTCCCCAAAAACGAAGTTTCTGAATATCCTCTCTGAGCAAATCATTAAGGAACTGAAAAGCCCCCTTTACATCTTTACAACTTACTGTGACAGATATTCCTCCTGAAACATCTGGCTGAGTTCCATTCTGGGTATGCCACTTATTTTGTACATTTCTGTCGATTGTAATGGGAAGAGGCACATAATTCATTCCCTCTCCCTGCTGACGCAACATATCATCCACGGTATAATAAAACTGCCACCACTGATCTGACATACCAAGAACACGTCCGGTAGCAAGTTTTTCCAGATACTCACTATAAGTCTGTGTGTAGAACTCTGGATCAAGAATTCCTTTCTGAAATTCTTCATTTAATATCCGGTAATATTTTCTTGCCGTGGCTGTGGTATTATAATCCTCCACTTTTAATGTATTTGGATTCACAATGCAGCAGCCATCATTAGGATAGCCATCTAAAAACTGCGGCACATTTTCCAGACAAAAATATCGCCAGTCATCACAAAGAACAGTATATGGTACAAGGTCATCCAGAGGATGAGCGTCCACATAAGCCTCAATAAGATTAAAGTATTCTTCCAACGTACGTATTTCCGGATACTTCGCCCATTTTAATACTCTTGTCTGTATCCAGAATGCTTCGCCATTATGCAGAATATCTTCTGATGGATTTTTTTGATTCCCAAACTGGGGGATCCAGTAAATATGCCCATCCTCCTGTTTTAACAGCTCCCACTGACTATCAGTAAAATAACTGCGCAGATTCGGGTATTCATCCCAATACTCATCAACCGGAATCAAAGCATTTGCTTCATATAAATCAATATTGCCGGAAATAAAATCCGGATACTCTCCTCCGGCAATATAGGAAGCAATAGCCTGATCGGAAGTCTGTCCTACCAGCCATATCTCTTCACATTCTGCTCCTGTCAGTTCCGCGATTTTCTTTTTTATCTCATTATCTTCATCAATCTCCTGTCCTGGAACGGAAAAAAAAGCCGAATATTTTCTAATCTCCGACTTTTTCCTATTTCCTATTTGCCAAAATGCTGTTCCCACCAGAGCTACGACGCAGCATAAAAGTGTACATTGTTTCCAGTACTTTCTCATATATCCGTTTCCTCTCTTAGAAATTAAAGTATGCTTCGGTGTACCTGCTATGAGGGGTGCACCATGCTTTGCATAACATGATACCCTTTTCAAGATAATAGTACCCGGAAATTCCGCTGGAATTTCCGGGGGTACACAGCTTAGAATCTTTAATTATTATAACGGATACTCTTACTGGTTTTCAATAGCCATCCATGCAAAGTCCGCATGATTTTCTGAAATTTCACCATTGGAGGATGCATACATTCCTAGGCAGCAACCTGTAAAACCGCCCGCCAGTTCAGTACTCAATCCTGTCATATCCACATCAGAAACAAGCAGCATCTTTTCTTTTCCCTGAACTTTATAGTAGAAATCTGTCTTCTGTCCTCTGCCTCTGATTTCCAGATTTACAAATCCGTCTTCGATTTCTTCAGCAGCCAGTTTTTCTTCTTTGTCACCCAGACGACGATCGAGTACCAGCTGCACCTTACCGTCACACATCATTTTGGTAAACCGAACATGATGTGTCTCATCACACAGAATGGCAAGACCAGCTTCCTCCCCATTTACACAGGGGGAAAACTCTATTCCCGCAGATGCAAGATACAGATATTCCTTCTGTCTTACAGCAACGAAAGCAGGACAGGATGTTTCATTTAATGTCTGCGGCAAAGTCGGAAGTCTCAGATATCCACTTCTCTGGAAAAGATCGTATTTTTCCCAAAGAGGCTTCCGAAGAGTCATGCATTCCATCGGGAGTTTCTTCTCGAAGAAATGGTATACCTGGCTTTCAGGTTTCATTTCTGCCCCATCTCCCGGAAGTTCGACTACCGACTCCAGCATACCGACTCCCGGATTCACAACAGGCCATCCATCTTCCCATGTCACTTTCGCAAGAAATGTATCGCGACCTGTATTTACATAGCCTTCGCATTTTCTGGAACCCAGCATAACCACATACCAGTTTCCATGGCCATCGTCCACCAGATCACCATGACCCACAGCAGTGATGGGATAATCATTTCCCAGATGACGATGAGTCAGAATAGGGTTATTGGGATTGCCCTCATATGGTCCCCACACACTTCTGCTTCTGGAAATCGTCATACTGTGATTTGGTCCTGTACCTCCCTCAGCATTCATCAGATAATAATAACCATCCTTTTTGTAAAGGTGAGGTCCTTCCGGCCAGATCACATGATGCATGGCACCTTTCCAGATTTTTTTGCTTTCACCAATAAGCTCCATTGTCTTCAAATCAAGTTCCTGAACCCATATCTCCCAGTCCCCATTATAACGAACTCCGTGCTTCTGGTTTGGTCTTGTTCCTACATAATAGCAATGAACTGTTCCATCTTCATCTTCGTCAAAAAACAGACTGGGATCAATCCCCGGAGCATCTTCATCCAGATAATAAGGATCAGACCAGGGTCCCTCCGGTTTTTCAGCAGTTACAATAAAATTGTTTCGATGAGAAACATTTGTTGTAATCATGTAATATCGCCCCTGAAAATACCGTAGGGTCGGTGCATAAATTCCCCTGGAATGTCCGGCATTTTCCAGATGAAGCTGAGATTCCCGGGTAAGTACATGACCAATCTGCTCCCAGTTAGCCAGATCTTTGCTGTGATAAACAGGAACACCAGGAAAATAAGCAAAGGTTGATGTTACAAGATAATAATCGTCTCCCACTCTGCAGATGGAAGGATCCGGACGAAAACCCGGCAAAATTGGATTGTTTGCAAAATGCATATCAATATCTCCTGTTAATAGATTCTATAATTTCCACTTAATGCAAGAAAAGCGAAGAAATAAAGGCAATTATCATAATATCTCCTGTTTCCTGTGCGCAGAGGTGTATTCCAGAACTTGCGGACACAGGCAAGAGCATGTTCATTCTGTACCAGCAATCCTGCCTGTGCATTTACTGCTGTCATAGCCACCGGATGCAGGGCTTTCCCGGGAATCACCGTACCATCAATGGCAAAAATTCCATCCTGATGTTCCTCCCCTGCTGTCTCACAGAAAAATTTCAGAAAGCGCTTTCCTTCTTCCACTTCCCACTCATCTGCACCAAACCAGGCATAATCCAGAGCAATATTAGCAATCGTGCGATAGGCATCACTGTAATACCAGTCATGTCTCCCCCAGATATTCTGCCCTTTTGTGCAAGGGGTTCCATCATACTCTGCATACTCTGCACACAGGCCGGTCACAGGGTGACATGCCTTCTTCAAGTATTCCCTGCTTGCCTTCGCTGCTTCCTCCCAGAAAGAACGGTCTTCTTCGTAAGACCACTGTGCAAATAATTCATAAAAATGAGGCAGATGATAGGAAGGATCTGAAAAATCCACTTCGGTAATAAAACGTATCAGGTGGTTATCCGGATCCCACATGGCACGTCCCGCTTCTCCGTTTTCTCCTTTATGAATACAGGTATGCAGCAACTTTTTTGCCTCTTCGCTATAAGCAAAAATCCCTTCCCCGTCGCCCCAGCGATGAGAGGCAAAAAATAATGCCATTGCAAAGAACTCTTCTCCGTCCGGTGCGGGACCATCAGCGTTTCTTGTGCCGTCTGTTCCACAGGACCATGCAAAATATCCGGCATTTTCACCTTCGGTCATATACATATAAGTTCTTGCCCATTTCCATATCCTGTCAAACTCTTCTTTTTTATTCATCTGCACACACATCATCATACCATAAGACATACCTTCCGTACGTGCATCCAGATTACCGGTATCCTCTATGTATCCAAGCTCACAACCAACGGAATGATAAATTCTTTCCTCATCACTCCCATAAAAAAGAGTCTGAAATATTTGATCTATTCTATTTTCTATTTCCTTTTTCTCATATCCGGCTAATTCGAATATATTTGGATAAATTCCTGTGTAAACGGCTCCCTTTTCCATCTTTATCTTATTCCTTTACTCCTCCGATGGTCAGACCGGCTACAAAGTATCTCTGAAGGAACGGATACAGGCAGACAATCGGCAACATGGTCAATACGGTAGCTGCTGCACGTACAGATGTTGGAGTAACTGCACCTGCTGCATTTTTCATAGCTTCTACAGAATTACCCTGATTGGTAACGGAAGAAAGCAGTTTCATCAACTCATACTGCAAGGTTGTCAGGTGGTCGCTCATACGGTTGTACAGCATGGCATCGAACCAGGAGTTCCACTGACCAACTGCCACAAACAAAGCTACGGTCGCATACACCGGTTTACACAGCGGTGAAGTGATTTTCCAGAAAATCGTTGTGTATCCGGCACCATCAAGCTGTGCAGACTCTTCCAGACTCTCCGGAAGACCGTTCATATAGGTACGGATAACTAACATATTAAAGGCACTGAACATACCAGGAATTACATAAACCCAGAAACTGTTTGTCATTCCCAGGTTTTTGTACAGCAGGAATGTTGGAATCATGCCACCGTTTACATACATGGTAATAACCCAGAACAGTGACAACTGTTTTTTGAACAGGAAACGTTTTCTGCTGACGATAAATGCCAGAATTGCATTGGCAATCAGGGCCAGCAAAGTTCCAACTACTGTTCTTGCCACAGAAATATAAGCACCTGTCAGCAGGTTATCTTTCTGTAAAACGGTAAGATAGTTCTTCCAGGTAAATTTTCGGGGCCACAGATAAATCCCACCCCTCAATGCATCCGTACCGTCATTAAGTGAAATTGCCACTGTATTCAGAATCGGATATAGTGTAATCAGCACGAATAGAATCATGAACAGGGTATTACATATCACGAAGATGGTATCCCCAACCGATGTTTTTTTCCTTTTGTGAAGTTTTTCCATAGTCTGATTTCTCCTTTCCTAAAACAGCCGCTCGTCACCGGTCCGTTTTGCAATCTCATTGGCGATGACAACAAGCACGATGCTGACAAAACTCTTGAAGATACCTGCCGCAGTACCAATTGCAAAGTCATTCTGGCTGATACCCCATTTCAATACGTAAATATCAATTGTCTGTGCCACGCTCTGTACCAGACCATTACCTAACAGGTACTGGATTTCAAAACCTGCATTTAATACGTTACCTACATTCATCAGAAGAAGAATCATAATAGTCGGACGGATTCCCGGTAATGTAATATAGCGGATTCTCTGCCATCTTCCGGCCCCATCAATATTGGCCGCTTCATAAAGGGAAGGGTCAATGGATGTAATTGCAGAAAGATAAATAATGGCATTCCATCCTGTTTCCTTCCATACATTGGCAAATGCCACGATTGGCCAGAAGAATTTTGGATGAGCGAAGAAATTCAGAGGCTGATCAAGAATACCGAATTTCAAAAGAAACTCATTTACAATACCCGTTCCGGACAGTGCGTCATGCAGAATACCAGTAACGATAATCCAGGACAGGAAGTGCGGCAGGTAAGAGATTGTCTGCACTACTTTTTTTCCACCCTGAGATTTTACATCGTTCAACAAAATAGCAAATAAAATTGCCATAAAGAAGGTTGCTACCAGGTTGATTACACCCATAGCCAGTGTATTTCTGATAACACGCAGGAATGTGGCATCAGAAAACAACTGCTGGAACTTTGCCAATCCTACAAACTGAGAATGCAGAAGTCCATCCTTGGGACGGTAATCCTGGAAAGCCATCAGCCATCCTCCCAGTGGCAAATAGCAGAAAATCACACCATATAATACAATAAAGGCTGACCAGATCAGCAGAGCTTTCTGTCTTTTTATTTCTTTCCAAGTGATTTTCACTTTCATTTCTGTTACTTTTTCTTTTTTTCTTTTTTCTATAGCAGCCATAGTCTCCTCCTAAAAAGAGAGGGCAGATGAACCGGTCTGTCACGCGATACCGAAACCGACATCTGCCCGATTTATTCACTTATATTCTACTGATACTTCTTGGCTTCTTCCATTCTGCGATCAAGTTCTGTCTGCATTTCTTCCAGGAAATCCTGAGGATTACATTTTTCGTATACACTCATGTACTCATCCCATGCAGCTTCAAAATCTGATGCCATTACTACTTTAGGAAGATATTCATGCTTGATTTCTCCCATCTTTGTCCATGCAATACCACCAGGTGTGCTTGTTGTCATAGCACTTGAGAAAGAATACATTGGATACCATGGTCCCGGAGCCTCACTGGTTCCAAGCATGTCTACATATGTTTCAGCACCATAAGCATCGAAGCATTTTTTTACATCATCTGACAATCCCTCATAAAACTCTTTTGCCTGATACTGTGGCTGCATTGCGTTGATTCCATCACGGCTTGTTCCGATATACTGTGGGAAATAAGAATATACACATTTATGAGAAGCCTTATACGCTGTATCGGAATCCTTCTTTCTCATGTCTTCTGTACGATAATACTCTCCATTTTCATCTACAGAATAATCAACATCTTTAATACCCCAGTAACGAAGGTCATGTACTTCCTGAGAAAGAAGATCATTCACAAACTGAAGAGCACCTTCTACATCATCACAGCTAGTGGTAATAGCAAGACCGCTGGCAACATTCAGAGCACCGCCGGAGTTATGCCACTGGTTCTTCATTCCTTTTTCAATCGTAATCGGAAGTGGTATGTAGTCACATCCCTTTTTATCAAGTCCCTGCTGTTTCAGTGCATCATTTACGGTATAAGCAAAATCCCACCACTGGTCAATCATACCCAGCACACGTCCGGTGGAAAGTTTTGCAATATATTCATCATAAGTCTGTGTAAAGGATTCCGGATCTACAATGCCTTTCTGATACTCTTCATTCAATTTTCCGAAATATCTTTTAGCAGTAGGTGTTGTATTGTAATCGATAATCTTTAATTCATTCGGATCTACAATAACAGAACCATCATTTGGATATCCATCCAGGAACTGAGGAGCATTTTCCAGACAAAAATAACGCCAGTCATCACAGAGGATTGTGTAAGGAATATGGGCTGTTCCGTCTTCCATCACAGGATTTGCTTCGTTATAACTTTCGATCAGGTCAAAATATTCATCCATTGTGCTGATTTCAGGATATCCTGCCCATTCAAGAACACGAGCCTGTATCCAGAAAGCCTCATCATTATGAGTAGTTGCTTTCTCTTCACCATAAATATTGCCGAACTGCTGAATCCAGTAAATATGTCCATCATCCTGACGAAGCTTATCCCACTGTTCTTCAGTCAGATATTCTTTGATATTCGGATACTTATCGATATAATCATCCAGTGCAACCAGTGCACCAGCATCATAAAGCTGTGCCATACCATCTCCACCATCAATCATATCCGGATACTCACCACCGGCGATTAATGTTCCTACTGCTTCCTGAGCAGTCTGTCCTGTAAGCCATGTCTCTTTACATTTAGCACCTGTAATCTCAGCAATTTTCTGCTGAATTTCATTATCATCATTGATTTCTGAACCGGGAACTGCAAAGAATGCAGTAAATTCTTTTACTTCGCCATCAGATGACTCTGCACCTGTGTCTGTTTCTTTTTCTGCTTTGCCACAGGCCGCCATTGACACCGCCGCTAACAGCATAAGGGATATTAAACATTTTCTTTTCATAGACCCCATCCTCCTATTTCTTTTGATACTATAAATATTTTCCTATTCGTCTGCAGAACAAATACGACTTATCAATTTACTATATTGTACCTTCTACAAAAAAAACCTCAACCGGACAAAGCATACAAAAAGACAGGACAAATTATAGAACCCTATCATTTATCCTGTCTTTTTTCATTTGGAAAATTTCTTCCATTTTCTCAGTTTTTCAATACTCCGCCCTGTCTGCGGAACTTTGCAGGTGTGCATCCCTTTGCTGCAATAAAACGGTTAATAAAATAATCGCAGTCTTTATATCCCACATCCATAGCAATCTGATAGATTTTATCACTGGTATACAACAGTCTCTGAACTGCCTGCTCCATCCGATAGTTATTCAGATACTCTTTAAATGACTGTCCGAACTTTTTCCGGAATATCTGTCCCAGATAAGCACTGTTCACATAGTACTTTTTACTCAATTCTCTCAAAGTAAGATTCTCTGCATAATTTTCGCGTATTTCTTTCTCAATATCTCCAAGTACGCCTCCCCTGGAAATATTTTTGCGAAGCTGAGCCAGATATTCTGCATACTCCAGAGCAAAATGCACCATATGCACACTGCTGCCTCTGGTGACTCCCTCTTCAAATGTACTTTCACCAATGAAATGTAGAATTTCTTTCTGATCGACACAATCATCCTGCTCGGTTGCCAGATAAATCAGCTGAAACAGGAAATAATTAATGTTAAGATTCACTGTATCTGCGGCAAGTCCCATCTGCTGCATTTCTTCATACAGATTTTCCACACATTTACGGATCTGTATCTTATCGTTTTGCTCAATGGCTGATATCAACGCATCCAGGTTCTGTTTGCACAGGATAATACCCCCATTATGAATCTGTACCTCTTCTTCATAAAAATACATTTTCTTTTTTGCACGAAATGCTTCCAGAGAGTTCAATACACAGGCGGTACTATAGGATTTTGCCAGTCCAGAAATGTCTGATACTTTTTTACCCGCCAGCAATTTTACAGGACGCTGAATTGCCAGTTCAAGACTCTCCTGAAAGTCGCTCAGATACTCAACTTCACTGATTGCCCGGTTCTTCGCCATATAATCACAGTAAATAAAACCTATATCGTAATTCTTCTCATTCCAGGACACATCAAAGAAACAGTGACTGCAGTCTTCTTTCAGGAAATCCTGACAGGCCTGATACAGTTTTCTCTGAATCAGACGGTATTCCCCATCCTCCTGTTCGGACATGTCTCCTATATTATAGGGTTCCAAATAAACATATCTGACACTGTCTGAAAGATTCATATGACTTTTTATATATTCCAGATTAACTCGGTCGTATTTTCCGCAAAGAAGTGAAATGATATTTCTGGCCAGATACTCATGTTCCAGCTTTTGTTTTTTCTTTTCATTTTCCCTGGCAGCTTCTGACACTTTGGCTACTCTGCGCAGTACACCCAAAAGTTCCTCTTTTTCCACCGGTTTCAAAATATATTCCATACATTCATAACGAATTGCCTGCTGTGCATAGGAAAAATCGCTGTAACCACTTAAAATTATAAAATAAGCATCTGAAATATTTTCTCTGCGTATTGTCTCCAAAAGTTCTAGTCCACTCATTACCGGCATCTTAATGTCTGCAATGACCAGATCCACCTTATGCTCTTTCAGATATGTAAGTGCTTCTGCTCCATCGGCAGCAGTATATACAATCTCATACCCTTCCTGTTCCCAGTCAATAAACACCATAAGTCCCTGTACAATAAAAGGTTCATCATCAACCAGCAAAACCCGCAGCATGTTCTTATCTCCTTTGTTTCTTTTCCATTCCCAAGACCCCTGTTGAAGTCTTATCTGTACATCTGTATTCTATCATCCAGAGAGTCTATCGGCATCCTGATCTGAATAGTAGTACCGATTCCCACTTCACTCTCTATATGAAAACACACTTTGTTATCCGTTATCATTTTCAGTCTGAGGCAGGCATTGATAATACCTACACGCCCCTTTTCTCTTAGTTTCTCGATGCTTGCATTACACATCTTTTCCTTTATTTCAGCCACTTTGTCCTCATCCATACCGCTTCCGGTATCCTCCACTTCGATCCAGATATCCTCATGTTTACGATAAACCCGGACAAAAATCCAGCAGGAAGCTGTTTTACTCTCAATCCCGTGTACACATGCATTTTCCACAAAAGTTACGAAAGTCAGTCTTGGAATCTGAATATCCTCACATTCCGGTTCTATGTCCAGCTCATAGGAAAGTCTGTCTCCAAAACGATACTTTTGAAGTCCCAGATATGCCTCCACAAATTCCAGTTCCTTTTTCATTCTGACAAAATCTGTACTCCAATCCACATTCTGACGTTCCATCACGGCCAGTTTTCCCACCATATCCGCAGTTTCATACTCTTTCTTTAAGATACTGTGCATCCGAATGCTCTCCAGGGCATTAAACAGGAAGTGAGGATTCACCTGACTCTGCAGTGCCAGAAGTTCTGCATTCTGTCTGGCAATATCCATCTCCTGTTCTCTCAGACGATCCTTATACACCGTCTGAATCAGATCATTCAGGCGGGATGCCATGTGATTATAATTGAGCATCAGACTGCCTATTTCATCTTTCCCCCGCACATATGAGATTTCCTGAAGATGATCCGCATCTACGTGATCAAATGCTTTGCTCAATTCTTCCACCCTGGCAGTAAAAGAACGATTAATAAGCCGCATCAGAATCCACGGCATCACCGTATTAATCAACACCAGAAAAACAATCAACGGCATATGATTCCATATCTGTGCCCGTATCCCACGACTTCTTTTACAGACTGCAATCTGTAGATGTTCTCCATAAGCACTGTATTCTTTCTGATAATCCGGCTGTATGTTTTCCTTCCATTCGCTAAAAGGCCGCCCTGGCTGATTATATCCGTTATTAGAAAGCAAAATCTTATTATCTTTACATATATAGATCTCAGACTCATAATTCATATTATCCAGATTGCGTACAAGACTACTGTAATCCATTTCAATCGTCACTATTTTTTCACAGCTGTCCTGTCCGGAAAAATTTAGTTTTCTGATAAATAACACGCTGCGCCGCGGCTGCACTGCAGGACTTTTCCACTGGTCATAATAAAAATACAATACTGAATTATTTCCCGCTTCCTGCAAATATCTATGCCATTCTGTCTCACGCACATCAGACAGACGGATGAAATGTCCGCCATTGATAATAGTATCATTGTCCGCATAAATCGTAACCACTGTATTATCCGTACCCATACTGGTCTCAAACAGTGAATTCTTCATAAATTCCTGATGTCCCGTCACATAATCCAGAGGAGTCTCATACTGTCGATTCAAAAACTCCTCGATATACTCGTTCATATAAATATTTTTTGCTTTCATTGCGGCATTTTCCACTTCCCGGGAAAGATTATATATAACAGCACTTGCATCATTTTCCATCACATGCCGCTGCTCCACTCTCTCGGATTGAACCACAATAAATAGGATAACACTGTCTGTAATGATAAGTGGTATCAGCATACAATAGATATACAGAATATGAAGCTTTTTCTTCAGGTTAAAGTCATTCATAATATGTTCTAATCTAACAATCAGTCTCTTCATACGCTGCCCTCCTGTGGCTATCATACCATATCATGTCTCAAACATCCAGCACTATCTCTTCCAGCTTTCTGCAGGACCCATACATGAGATCCGGGGGGTGGTGCCTTCCCTGTAGAAAATAATTTTTTCTACAGCAGGAATTTTGCTTAAAAGTTCTATTTGCACTTCATTGAATCCTTTGTGCAGATAAATCGGTACGCAGGTTTTATGAACCTGTTCTATGACACCCGCAGCCCAGAAATCATCATCCGGATTTCCCGCCCGATAGTTCTCCGGAACAGTGTCTGCCTTTTTCCATAGTTCACCTGTTGTTGCATTTCTCACCGCAAGAGACAGATGGTCTCCAGGTACATCAGGATTTGATGGTGATGTCCAGATTTCTGCTGTATATACAGCCTCTTCCTCAGCCATCAAATAATACGAAACAACCGGATTATCTTCGCACCAGTCCCCATCAGCATTCACCGGAACTGCCCGGGCAGCAAATCAGCTTGAGAATTTCCTGATCTTTTACCTCTCTGCTGCTCATTTCCAGTTTCAGCCATTTACAGGGTTCTGCTTCTATTTCACAGAGAAAAGAGCCTTCACCGTCATTCGCCACTTCAAGGATGACCTCACGATTTCCCGCATAGAGAAAATCTCGGATTTCCATTGATTCACAGATCCCATAATTTTTCACAAGGATTCTGTCATCATCTGCACGTGAAACCATCAGGCGAGGTTTTCCAAAAGGTTCCACATACATTCTCACCGGATATCGGCAGCCATCTTCATTTTTACACCCTCATAAGCATCTTCCTCTACTAGAAAAGGTACACAGTACCCACCATCAAATATTTTCATTTCTTATGATATCTCCTGAAATATAATCTGGAAAGGAACTACCGGCAATTCCTCATCGCTGTATAAATTTGCTTCCCACGGACAGTCATTCCATGCATAGGATACTCCAACGGTGTCTTCCGTTATGGATACTTCGACAGTATTTTCTCCTGTCAGTCTTCCCTCAACTGCCTTACTGCTTCCATCTTTACAAATAATATCAAAACCTCTGACCGGTTCATTCTTATCCTGTCGCAGAGAAACTCCCGGTACTTCTTTCAGATCCGGAGTTCTTTTCTCTGTATGCAATACAATGCCTGACGGTTCAAAAACAAACTTTATACTTCCAGTATTTCTAATGGCTGCAGCAAGCTCCGGATTTCGGTATGATACGTTTCTGCCATAAATCAATGTTTCTGCCGCAAGTGCTGCACGTACGCCGACTGTTTTCTTATCGGTAGGATGCAGATCGTTGTATTCTCCCAGGTCATAAGCCTGTACCATCATGGCATATGGCAAACCGGCTGTTTTTCTCTGTGCCTCACGAAGTCTTGCCCACTGTATGCCGTTCGTATAAAGTTTGCCATCAGAAAATCCTGCCAGCTGAACGAAAATGAACGGCATATCCGGCATCTGCCAGAGGGTTCTCCATTCCTCGATCATCGTGCCAAATTCCTCCTCATAGGTTTCCGGCCGCCCGGTATTGGATTCACCCTGATAAAAGAAACATCCTTTGATTTTCCATCTTCTGATGGGATAGAGCATTCCCTGATAAAGTCCACATGCTTTATACTGGAAAAATGTCATCTGAGGCAGCGATTCCATCCGGTGGATGATTTCATAATTCCAGTCACCGGAAAGAGAAACCTTTTTCTCCAGATTACTGCCAAAGCAAAGTTCATACACCTTTCCAGGTACAAAGCCTCCTTCCTGTCTGAAAACCATCAATTTTACTTCAATGATATTTTCTCCAGCATGAAGGATTCCCTCCGGTATCCGATAAATTCTGGGTGGGTACTGGTATTCCGTCTCACCGATCAATGTGCCATTAATTAAAATCTTATCTGCATCAATCATAGCACCGAAATAAAGAATAGCTTCTCCTTTTTCCGGTTCATCTTTTTCATCCAGCACAAAGGTTTTTGTAAAGCGCAATCCGCCATAAAATTGATCCAACACAGTATTTTCAAAGAATCCCGGAATACAAAAACTGCCCTTACTATCTGTAGCACAATCCACACCGGATTCCTTCAACGCCTCTTTTCTCCACCAAAGCTCTCTTTCTTCTTCCGCTTTGATGGTCGCTTCCGGATATCCTTTCTGGCGGCATTCTTCAATCTCCGCAGCATCATAACCCAGAGCTGTAACAGTCTCCTCGCTGCACCAGGATTTCACCGGTGTACCTCCCACAGCAGTCTGCAGAAGTCCAACCGGTATTCTTTCCCTATCATGAATTTCTTTTGCAGCAAAATATCCCACAGCACTGAACAGCTGCAGTTCTTCTCCTTTCGCTTTAATCCAGCAGCCCTTTTCTAATTCCTGACGTTTTTCTCCAAATACATATTCCTTGGGGACTTCGAACATGCGGATTTCATCCTCTGAAGTATGCAGAATTTCATCTGCATACCGGTCCATCACCCGCTCAATTGGCAGTTCCATATTAGACTGCCCTCCCAGAAGAAATACATCACCAAACAGTACATCATGAATCACAAGTTCTTCTTCCCCATCTGTCATCCTGAACTCCCACGGACCGCCGGCAGGCATTTCCGGTATCATCAGTTCAAAGTATCCGTCATCACCACAGATGGTTTTAACCTGAAAATTTTCAAAAGACAGTTCTACCGTTCTTCCCTTTTCACCATATCCCCAGATACTGTTTTCTACATCTCTCTGGAGAATCATCCCGTCACTGACTAATGAAGATAATCTCATCACTTTTCCCATGCTCCTTTCCAGACCACAGTTTTACACTTCAGCTGCGAATGTATTGACAAATCCACCTTTTCCTGTCAGGGTCTTACTTCTTTTATCCGGCTGTGAAGTGCCTGTATAAACACAGTATTCACCGGATAGAATCTGTGCAGCGCCATCGATATCAAACAGTTCGAAAGCTTCCGGTTTTAAAGTCAGAACGACTTCCTGCTCCTCGCCCGGATTCAGAAATACCTTTTTCAAAGCCTTTAACTGGGGATTTGGAGTTCCGTCACAGCAGGATTTTACATAAACCTGTACGGTTTCTCCTCCGGCCATCTTACCGATATTTCGAATCACTGTCCGTACAGTCATTCCTGTACCCTTTCTAATGATTCCTGTTTCGGACACCTTATCTCCTTCGTAAACTGTAATCTCAGGTTCTGACAGACTGAACTCTGTATATGACAGTCCATAGCCAAAGGGATATAACGCTTCCTGTTCCATATAACGGTAAGTTCTTCCTTTCATGGAATAATCCGTAAACTCCGGCAGTTCTTCCACGGAACGATAGAAGGTTACCGGCAGTTTACCTTCTGGTGAACACTCTCCAAACAACAGACGTGCCACAGCCTCTCCACCTCTTGATCCAGGATACCATGCCTGTACGATAGCCGGAATATGCTCGTCAGCCCAGCTAAGATCCATAGCACTTCCGGTCAATGAAACGAGAACCACCGGTTTTCCACTTTCATATGCCGCTTTGAGGATTTCATTCTGCAGCCCCGGGTAGTTCAGATCCGGTTTGTCACCGCTGGCAAATTCATTTCCTGTATCACCCTCTTCACCTTCCAGTGTAGCATCCAATCCAAGGCAGACAATAACCACATCACTGGCCTCGCATACGCCTTTCACTTCAGCCAGACGATCGTTTGGTTCTGAGAGAACACAGACACGGTCTTTAAATAAAGCACATCCTTCCGAGTACATGACACGAACATCATCGCCTACATAATCCTGAATTCCTTCAAGAACTGTTACATAGCGGGAAGCAGTTCCCTCATAGTTACCCACAAGTGCTGCTCTGCTATTGGCATTTGGCCCGATGACTCCGATGGTTTTCATATTATTCTTATTCAGAGGAAGAAGTCCTCCTTCATTTTTCAGAAGAACCAGAGTTTTTTCAGAAATCTTTTCGTTTATACGGTTATGTTCCGGTGTGTCGTTTTCTGTATAAGGAATACTATCGAATGGAACTGTTCCCGGTTCTTCAAACATACCAAGCTTCATACGTGTGGTGAAAAGATTGATGACCGCCTCATTGATTCGTTTTTCATCAACTCTTCCTTCACGTACTGCCTGAACCAGATGAGGGTATGTACAACCACAATTCAAGTCACAACCGTGATTCATAGCCATCGTTACGGACTCCACCGGTGCATTTGTTACATGATGATTTTCATGGAAATCACGCACTGCCCAGCAGTCACTGACAACGTGCCCCTCAAATCCCCATTCTTCTCTCAAAATATCTTGCAGAAGTGTCTTACTGCCGCAGCATGGTTCTCCATTTGTCCTGTTATATGCACCCATCACAGCTTCTACTTTTCCTTCCTGCACACAGGCTTTAAATGCCGGCAGATAAGTCTCATACATATCCTGTTTGGATGCAACAGCATTAAAATGATGTCTCTCTCCTTCCGGTCCGGAATGTACAGCAAAATGCTTTGCACAGGCTACTGCCTTCATATATACAGGATCATCTCCCTGAAGTGCCTGAATAAACCGCACGCCCAGGCGTGATGTAAGATAGGGATCCTCACCATACGTTTCATGACCTCTTCCCCAGCGCGGATCACGGAAAATATTTACATTAGGTGCCCAGTATGTTAAACCTTTATAGATGTCTCTGTCACCATATTTCACATGCATATTATATTTTGCACGTCCTTCAGTGGCAATGATATCAGCCATCTCCGCAACCAGTTCTTCATCAAAAGATGCAGCCAGACCTATTGCCTGTGGAAATAATGTCGCTGTTCCCGTTCTGGCAATTCCGTGAAGTGCCTCATTCCACCAGTTATATTTGGGAATTCCCAATCTCTCGATTTCTGCCGCTCCGTGAAGTGTCTGGGAAACCTTCTCCTCCAGCGTCATCTGTGCTACAAGTTCTTCCGCCCGTTCTCTAAATGTTTTAGCCATAAGTAATCTCCTTTTTTGTTCATTTTCTATATTATAAAAAAGAATCTATTGTTTTCCTTATTGATTCTTGCTATACTTTTCCTATATTTTGCTATTTTTGAAAGGGATTATCTTTTACTATGATTGAAGATCTCAAAGGAATGAAAGAAACGATTGCATATGATTCTTCACAGTTTCGATTGATGAAAAATCAGGAGACTGAAGATTATCCGCCACACTGGCATACAAGTATTGAAATTATCATGCCTTTAGAAAACGGCTATCAGGCCGTAATAGGAAATGAGTGCTACAAACTAAATCCCCTTGATCTGTTATTTATCAACAGTGGGGAAATTCATTCACTGCAGGCGCCTGCCACCGGTAAGCGCTTGATTTTTCAGGCACCATTGTCGCTTTTTTATTCTATACCCGGTATGGGAAGCGCACTGCTTCTGTTACCGGAAGCTGTTTGCCTTACGCCGGCTTCCTGTCCGGAACTCTTTCAGGAAGTGTCTGCAAAATTCAAGGAAATCATCCGGGAGGCTGAAAAAAGTAATTATCTGGCCGATGCCTGGGTATCCTCTGCTGTTATTCAGATTGTTCTTCTGCTAGTACGCCATAATTTCGAACATACTCCTCGATTTACCGATGTATCCTTTTCCTCCCGAAGAGAATACATGGAAAAATTCACAACGGTCTGTCAGTATATCGATACCTCATTTCGGGAAAATCTGACACTTGAACAGGCTGCAGAAATCGCAGGATTCAGCAAATATCATTTTTCCAGACTTTTTAAAGAATTTACAGGAATAACCTTCCAAGAATACCTCACACGCCAGCGTATCCGCCACGCAGAAGAACTGCTGACCGATTCCAAAATCTCAATCACTGATATTGCACTAGCCTCGGGATTCTCTTCTGTCAGTAATTTTAATCGGAGTTTTCAGATGTATAACCACTGTTCGCCTTCGCAGTTTCGGAAAAAACTGATGCATGTATAGCGGGGCAGGGTGACCCTGGTCACTCCTCAATCAACTTGCTATTTCTCCAAGTCAATGATAAAATCGAATTACATTAGATGGTTTATTACAGCTTCGGAGTAGGGATTATGAGAAACCTTGTGAAAGAGATTATCACAGGAAGATGGCTTAAAAAAATGAGTAATCTTACAATTAATACAAAAGAAAAATTTTCCATTCAGCAGATTGCTGCGATTGGAGTAATGACCGCAGTAATCTGTGTGCTGGCACCTTTTTCACTGCCAATCGGGCCGGTACCGATTTCACTGACGAACTTGGCTATTTATTTTGCACTGTATATGTTGGGGGTAAAAAGAGGGACCATCAGCTATCTGGTGTATCTACTGATCGGACTGGTGGGAGTTCCTGTATTTTCCGGATTTACCAGTGGTCCTGGAAAACTGTTTGGACCGACAGGCGGTTATCTTATTGGATTTATTCCAATGGCTATCATAGCAGGAATGGTAATTAACCGCAAGATTAATAACAGATTGCTTTGCTTTATCATGTTGTATGCTATGCCTTTGGTACTGCATGTCTGGCATATGAAGCACACATGGATCTGTTGGCCGCATTGATGGCAGGTGTCATCCCGTTTATTCCGGGAGATTTAATCAAAATGGTTCTTGCTATGATATTGGGACCACAGATTCGTAACCGGTTGATTCATGCAAACTTATTCTAAGTAAAGACGATTCATCTGTGTATCGGTTTTTTCTCCTTCTGAATTTCTGGTAACTCTATACGAATAATATTTCTCCCCGATACTCATCGGGGAGTTTTTAAACACCACCTCTGAAACTTGATCCTGCGTTTATATGTCTGATAATAATTTTTCCCGCAACAAGAGACAGATGGCAAGCTGTGTTCCAATGATCACACCGCAATCCATAATTGGAGAAAATGAGGAAAAAATGAAAACCATAGAAATTATTGATGATGATATTTCGATTGGAGATATGCTGGCAGAAGTTCTGCCCTAGATTCAGAATGTTCCTGTAATTGTCCTCAGTGCCAAGATTGATGTTGAATCTTTTGCTCGGTGATGCTGCTGACTATATGACCAAACCGTTTGAAATAAAAGAACTTCTTGCACGGATTACTGTTCAGCTTCGGAAATGAAATACAGACAGAGAGACAGTCATTGTCGATCGGTCACTTAAGCCTGGATACACAAGACTGCACAGAACGTTCGCTTAAGAAGCACATCAGTAATCTACGAAAAAAATTGCAGGATGCAGGTGGTACAGACTGCCTATATTTCCCTTTTTCCATAGAAAAAAGCTCCGAAAAACTTATAATCACCAGAGAATAAAGTGTTTATAAGGCTTTCAGAGCCTTTAAAAAATCTTATTTAATTTGAAGTGCAAGCTTCGCTTACATGCCCATCTGTTTTGCAACTTCTTGAACCTGAGCCTCTTGGACTCAACCCTCAAAATTGGCTTACTTACTGACTATTTTCGTGTTTTCCACTAGCAGCTTTGCTTCATTTCATTTTTATTTTACGAAGCTTTTTTTCGTACAACTTTTTTACTATTTTTCTACCCCCGATACCCGCCTTGTCATTATTTTCGTAAAGGTTTTTATCATTTTCGTAGGATTTATTTTACGAAGTCTTACGAAAACTTCTCTTCGTAAGCAGCCGTCCATCAGGCATTCATTGCTACTTTGAATTTCTCCAATTCATTTCCCATCATCTCTTCTGATATATGTGTTTATATATCAATTGTTGTGGAATAATGAGCATGTCCCATGAGCTGCTGAACAACCTTTGGGGTAATTCCTTTTTCAAAGCATCGACTGCAGAACGTATGTCTCAACGCATGCGGTGTGATATGTGGCAAGGGGTTATCCATGTGGTGCTTGTTGTATTTCTTTACCATGCGGACAAATAAGGCATTGTAATCAATGGCAACTTTCGGCTTGCCTTTGTGATTGACAAATAGGAAATTGCTTCGTCCGTCTATCACAAATGGGTCTGTCTTTGGGCGTTTCTTCATAACCCGTTGAAATGCCTGTATCGTTTCTTTGCTTAATGGCACTTGCCTTGTTCCGCTCTTTGTCTTAGGCGTTTCAATGTAATAGCCCTGTTCCTTGCTCTTTAGTAACTGGTGGTCGATAATCACAACCTCATTCTTGAAATCAATATCGGCTACTGTCAGTCCGCACAGTTCCGAGATACGAAGTCCTGTCTTTAACAGTATCAGTACATCATCGTAATACTTATGATACACGTTGTCCGTCTTGATGAATGACAGTAGTGCTTGTTCCTGTTCTTCTGTCAATGCGACTTTCTCTTTGGTATCATTTTCTAAGACTTCACTCAACTTGAAATCAAAAGGGTTTTTCCTTACACAGTCGTCTTGTATGGCGATATAGAATGACGCTTTTAACGAGCGTTTATGGTTGTTAATGGTATTGTAGGAAAAGCCTTTGTCTTTCATGCGTAACGCCCATTCCTTAGCGTCAGAGAGCTTGATTGTGTCAATACTCCTAGCACCTAACTTGTCCTCTTTTAATAACCGCATGAGCTGTTCCCGTTGTTTCTGTGTGCTTTTCTTCACATTTGTCCTCTGTGCGTTCTGTTTGGCGTAGAGTTGGCAAAGCGTCATTTTCTTGCCTGTGCTGTCGATACCGTCCTCTATATCCCGTCTTATCTGCTGTTCCAGTTCACGAAGTGAGGGTTTTTCCCGTTTTCCCTTTGGTGTCGGGTCTGTGGGTGTCAATCTCCAAGCATACACATATTTTGTGTTTCCAAATGCGTCCACATATTTATATAAGTATTTTCCGTCTGTTCGTTGGCTCTCTCCAGTATGCAGGATACGTCCTTTGCTATCCCGTCTTTTTTCTTTCATGGTGTCTGCTCCTTTCCTTGTTGGAAAGAGCCTTGATATGACTTGTGTTCATCATAACACATACAAGGCTCATTTGCATTAGATTGCGTCCAATTTATCAATAACCTTTTCAAACTGTCGGCGTTTAATCTGTATGCGGTTGCCATTCATAATGAGCCAGCCAGCGTCCTTGTTTTCCTCTGCCAATCGTCTTAACTTGTTTTCTCCGATACGGAAATACTTTGACGCTTCTTCAATGGTAAGGGTGTATTTTTCCCATACGGGAATATCGTTGTTATTCATCAGATACCCCCTTTCCCTTGTTTCGTGTCATACTGGATATAGGGGATAAGGTCGGTGCGGTTTATCCTCTGTAAGTGAGCGGTCAGTTTACTGGAAAGGGAAGTGCTGTATCTTGCCTTATCAAGCATAGTTCCCACTTTTTCCAGTCCACCTAATGCGTCATGTTCTTCCAAGAAATAGAAACTTTTGACAGCAGAAATCACGCCACCCTCTGTGAGCCATTGCTGTGTTTCTTCAAGGGAATTATGTGGTTTGGGTACTTGCAGTTTCAAGACTTCCACAGCCCCTAAAAAGCGTTCCCAAAACCGACACGTTTTCCACCTGCTCTTATTACTTTCATTTCTGTTCGCTACGACAAAGCGTAGGTTGTTTGCCAATAGCCCGAAAGCCAATTCTCCAAGTTCCAGCGGTCTGTCCTTGAATGTCATGGCAAAGGCATGAGCCTTATCATCACGCAGTTGCATTTCTGTCCGTTTCCAACTGCCGACTTCATCAAGCGTCTTATTATATTTTGAACAGACTTCCTTATCCTTGTCATAAAAGCGGTAGGACAATCCCGATTTTCCAGCACCGATATAAACCGTTTTTGCGGTGTCGAAATCGTCAAACTTGCTTTCATCAAAGTGGTAGCCCTCACTATTGGAAATAAATTCCTCTTTTTCGCATTTCTTCTTTATCTGCTCTATGGTAAAGAATGGCTTTTCGTTCTTATCATCAATGGCAATATCAAGTCTTGTGAAGTGGAAATTATCCAGTCCGTATCTTCTTTCACAATGTTTGAACATATCCCCAAAGGTATAGTTTCTGCTGTTGAGAATACGGAAAATATCATCACAACCTCTGCCAGTCATAACAAGATAACAGCCTAACCCTTGTGGGTTGTCCTCTGTCTTTCTTGCGTCCCCCGATACATAAATATCTCCAATCTCCCAGCGTATCTGATAGGTCTTGAATTTAACGGTTGCCGGATAGACATTGAAAATGTCAGTCGGTAACTCTAAAATGTGTGTGATTACATCTTCTGCGGTTGCGGTTTCAAATACAATGCTGATGTAATCAATCTTAACGGATAAATTTTCGTGTGTTGCGATACTTCATTACTCCTTTCGTATGCCCCGATTTTTTGCGGGGTATAAATTGCATTTTTTCCTTTATTTATCACAGTTTCTAGGTACTATGACATGTATACGCAGGGCGGTGTTACATATACGCCCTCTGCGAACGCCAAAAGGCGTTTTTTCTTCCTGTGCCTGTCCCGTTCTTAACGCTCACGAGCCTTTGGGAGGCTCGTGGCTAAACGGAACAGCCCCAGTCAGAAACCCTGTTTTCGGTCTGATAGTCCATGCTTATTCATGCTATCAAAGTGAAAATATCTTCTCTATATGCTTACTCAAGCGTGTGATTGACCCTAGCGTGCTTAATCGCTCTATCTGATATGATAATAACGCCAGCAGAATTACTTGTCAAGAACTTTATCTTGATTTTTCGGAAGATAATAAGTATAATAGGCTTATACTACACATAAAAGGAGAAGATATGCCATGAATTATAAGCATTTGGGACAGAATATACAGACCGTCAGAAAACTAAAGAGAATGAAACAACAGGAACTTGCAGACGCTATCGGTATCAATTTACAGAGTTTATCCAAGATTGAACGAGAGGTAAATTATCCCACTTTTGAAACCTTAGAAAAGATAATGGCTGTGCTGGAAGTTGCACCCAATGAAATGTTGTCAGGAGAATGGAAGTATCACACCCATATCGAAAAAGAAGTGTGCCAGTTCTTGAAAGAAGAAGAACGGCTGAATGCTGAATTAAAGCATGGACATTATGATAACTTCTTTGACAGTGAGGAAGAATGGCTTGATTATGAGTTAGAACAATTACGGAAATACATTACAGACTATATCAATGACGAGGACATTCAATCGTCCGACCTTTACCCAATCAAAGAGTTTGTTCAGCACTTGAAGTTTCAGAAGATTTTAGACCGCTATGATGAATTTTACAGCCTTGATATGTTCGGGGAAAGCACAGAAGGACACAAGAACATAAATCCATACTACGCCATAAGAAAGGTGTACGAGGGTTACAATTATGACTATATAGAAGGTAGGAAAATCTTATCACAAATGCCATGTATCGAAGAATTTGAAGATTTTGATGATGAGGACGAGTAACCTTTTTCCTCTTGTGAGAAGATACCGCAAACAAAAAGCCCAGTAAAGAGTGCAACGCACCACCTATGGTGGCAAGGCTCTTGACAGGGCTTTTTCTTTACTGTCTTGAGGTAATCAAGAGGAATAAAGGGATAGTATGTTGAAGTGTTTACAACAGACGGGGGGGACTGTCAAAGCGAGCATGTCCGTGAAGATTATTGACAGTCAGACAAAGGCAACACAAATTTCACAGTATGAATTGACCTTATATAAAAATGATAACTGGATGATTATAAAATAATGATGAAAAGGCTTGAAATAACATTCTATATGTTTATTACAAGCCTTTATTTATCTGTTTAAAACTAAGTTATATGATTTGTATTAGGAAAATGTGATTTACCCCATTGTTTCATTTGCTCTAAAATAGGCACAAAAGTTTTTCCTAAATCAGTTAATGAATATTCGACCTTTGGGGGGATTTCTTGATAAACATATCGTGTAATAAAGCCATCTGCTTCTAATTCTCTAAGTTGTTTTGTCAATGTTGATTGCGTTATATTGCCTATTTGTCGTTGCAATTCTCCAAATCGCCTTGTTTTAAGCGATATATAATACAAAATTTCTATTTTCCACTTACCACCTAAAACACTTTGTATTTTAGCTATTGTTTCACAGCGTTCAATCTCTGTTGCATTATTTTTCATGAAACTATCTCCTTTTGCTCTAAGTATATCGTAAATCAGTCACAAAGACAATATACCATATTTTTTAATACTTAATAGTAAAAAAGATACTATAATCATTAAAAAACAGTACTTTTAATTTTTAACGTGCAATGCTAACATAAGCACAGCTAGACAAAAAACATAAAAAAGACTAACTATTAAAGAAAGTCAATAAATAGTTTCAAAAACAGAGATGTTTTGAGTATAGTGGCGATGACTTATTCATCGCAATCAGTACCTTGAAAATTGCATGACAAATAGAGCATCGAGTATGATGCTCTGACAAGAAGATATGATGTTGGAAGAATTAGATTGCTTTTTGGTATTGCTGTCCAGTGCGTTCGAGATGATAAATTAGCCGAACTAGTTTCTTGGTCGCGTGAGACATTGCAACATAGTAATGCTTGCCTTCAGCTCGTTTCTTGGCAAGATAAGCCTTGTAGGTTGGATCCCATAGACAAACATATGCGGTTGCATTAAACAGAGCATATCTAAGGTATCTAGAACCACGTTTTTCCATTCTGGCATAACAGTTATCTAACTGGCCGGATTGATAGGTAGAAGGCGACATTCCTGCATAAGCAAGGATCTTATCTGGAGAGTCGAATTGGCTAAAGTCACCTATTTCAGCAATAATCATGGCACCCATTCGATAGCTGATTCCAGGAATGCTAAGGATTGGAGAATTGATTTCATCCATGATGACTTTAATCTCGTTTTCAATCTCTTCGATTTCAGAATCTAGCTCTCTAATGAGCTTAATGGTGTGCTTTAATTCAAGCGATTTAGCTGGCATATTTGAACCGATAGAGGTTCTTGCAGCCTCTCTAAAAGCGATAGAGGTTTCTTTTGTGTAGTGGCCTTTAGATGCGGTTTCAAGAAGATTTGAAAGTCTTGTGAGATGTGCATTAGCTACCTGTTTTGCACCAGGAAATTCGTAGAGTAACTCATAAACAGAATTCTGATGAAGTGTTGGAACAAGCTTTTCTAACTCAGGGAAAAGGATACATACAAGACGGGATATAGATGTTTTAAGCTTCGCGCGTTCTTTAACTTTATCAAAACGATAGCGAGTAAGTGACTTAAGCTCTTCGTTGTGATACGATGTGTCTGAGTAGGACTTTAAGTTCACGTCAGACATTAGCATAGAAGCAATTGTATGGGCATCAACTTTATCCGTTTTCGTCTGTCTAAGGCTTAGACTTTTTCTGTACAGATTAGTATGTAACGGGTTGATAACAAAGGTGGCCAGACCTTTATCAAGCAGATATCCGAGAAGATTGTAACTATAGTGTCCAGTGGCTTCTAGGCCTACTTTTACTTTAGAAGCATCTTCCATAACGGATTCTATTTTCTGATAAAGCTCGTCGAACCCATCGAGATTGTTTTTGATGGTAAAAGCCTTGAAAAGGACTTCGCCATCAGAGTTTGTGATAAAGCAATCATGCTTATCTTTTGCGACATCAATTCCTACGTAAATCATATAGGACCTCCTGATATAAAGTATTGATACTGTCTTAAGATCCACAGGGCTCCTTGCAATCGTAACCTACTTCTTGATAAACCGTCATGCGGTAACTAACTGATTAACAAATAAACAAAGAGACTGTGGTTGGAGCCTTTTTTAAACCATCAAGTGGTAGGAGGTGATAACCAATCCACAGTATCTTAAAATAGCATAGTCAAACCTGTAGAAAAGGTAAAGAAAGACTATGACTTTATATAATAGTAGGAGTGTATTAGCAATGTCACATGGAGCAAATGTATTTGAGTATGGTATGTTTTCTAAAAAATCTTTAAGAAGAATAATCATACCCTTAATAATTGAGCAGGCTTTAATGCTGTCAGTAGGAATGTTTGATACTCTTATGGTATCATACGCTGGGGAAAGTGCAGTATCTGGTGTATCACTGGTCGATAGTATTAACACCTTACTCATCTTCCTACTAACAGCCCTTGCTACTGGTGGAGCAATAGTAGCTGGTCAGTATTTGGGTAGTAAGAATTTAGAAAAAAGTAATCAAGCTGGTGAACAGCTTATAATTTCCAGTTTAGGCATATCTGTAATTTTTTCGGTTATTTGCTTAATTTTCAATCAACAACTTTTATCTCTGTTTTTCGGAAATATAGACGCTACTGTAATGAGCAATGCAAGAACATATTTTTATATAACTGCCATTTCATTTCCTTTCGTTGCTGTTTATAGTTCTGCTTCAGCTTTATTTAGAGCGATGGGTAATACAAAAAATGCAATGGTAAATTCATTTGTTATGAATATCATTAACATAGTAGGTAATGCGTTATTTATATATATGATACATCTTGGTGCATTTGGTGTTGGTTTATCTACTTTACTTTCAAGGGTTATTGCAACTATAACAATTATGATAATGTTACGTAATCAAAACTTGTCTATTACAATACGTTCATACAAATTTTGGGATATAGATTTAAAAATGATTAAAAGTATTTTTAAAATTAGTATTCCTGCCAGTCTTGAAAATAGTGTCTTTCAAATTGGAAGAATTATATTAACAAGTCTTATCGCTATGTTTGGTACAAGTGCAATTACAGCTAATGCAGTAACTGGTAGTTTACTTAATGTCGCAACGATACCAGGACAGGCATTGGGTCTGGCTATGACTACAGTTGTTGCACAATGTGTCGGTGCTAAAGAATTTGAGCAAGCTGTCAAATATTCTAAACATTTGCTTAAATCTTCATGGCTATATATGTTTTTATTCAATTTTGGAATATTTATATTATTGAAGCCAATACTAAGCCTTTATAATCTATCAGAAGAAACCTTTTCCCTTTCACTAATAGTTATGATTATGCACATTGCTGGTTGGATAACTGTATGGCCTATGTCATTTACATTGCCTAATACATTTAGAGCAGCAGGGGATGTCAAATATCCTATGTTTATCTCTGCTATTTCAATGGTTGTATTTCGTATTGGTTTCAGCTATATATTAGCATATGGTTTAGGTATTGGTGTTCTTAGCGTATGGATAGCCATGCTTATGGATTGGACATTCAGATGTATTTGTTTCTATTGGCGTTGGAAAAGTAACAAATGGAAACAGTATGCAGTTGTTTAGGAAAGCTTAGATGTTTTCGGAATGCTTTTGTTTATCCATAACAATGATTTCATGTAATGTTGGAAAAAGTAGGTGATAAAAATGGGAAAATAGTAGTAATTGAATTTCATGAAAATGAAGAAGCTGTCTTTCAACAAACTATAGAATGGTTATCTCATAATTTGTCATACTATCCTATCACTATGACTGAACGTAAGCTTGATTTATTCATAGCCCCCTTTACTAGAACCTATACTTCTGAAAGCGGTGAAAACGTATATCTGACTGCTAAAGAATTTGACTTACTCTATTTTCTCTTTTGCTATAAGGGGCAGGTATTTACGAAAGACCAACTATATGAAAATGTCTGGGGCTTTCACAATGCCCCAGAGGGAAGCAACCTTACATCATTCATACAGAAGCTAAGAAAGAAAATAGAGCCGTCCCCAGACAATCCGCAGTACATACTAACTGTCTGGGGTGTTGGCTATAAATTCAACGAAGAAAAACCGTAGATTGTAATTCACAGTATGTGATTTACAGCTACGGTTTTATCATCATATCAAGGCTCATTCAATCGTGGTAAATTCGTGGTAAAATGAGTGTTTTTCAGTTATGAAACTGTTTATAAATGCAGTATTTATGCTGATAATTCAAAATCTTATTATATAATTGTATTAATCGAGTATATCTAAAAGATTATCTGTATCAACAGAAAAGGAAGCTTTCCTCTTGACTTCATCCGATGCATTTAAAGCAATTGATTTTCCACAACATTTAAAAACCGGTATGTCTGTTGAACCATCCCCAACTGCAACACATTCAGATGGTCTAATATTGTTCTTTTTGCAAAAATCATTAACGCAGTTTACTTTATTTTCTGCTTTTATATAGTCAATAATTTCCCCTGTGAATTTACCGTCTACGACTTCATAATTGCTTCCATAATATCCATAAAAGCCATAAATATCAGATACTGCCTTTGCTACCTGAACAGGCCCAACCGTAATCAGAATACATTTTATCCTTAGCTTATGCAGATAATCCACTGTTTCACGAATACCTTTTAATGGCCTGGCAATTTCCAAAAAACGGCTTTTGATCTCACTTTCCTTTAAGCCTGTAAATAGTTTTGCTCTGCGGTAGTCTGCTGTAATATAATCCAACTGTCCACTTTCTTCTTGTTTCTGGATAATGGCATGTTCTTCCTCCCTGCCGTTCAAAATACAGGGCAGCATAACTGAATGAACTTCTCTTATTAATGTATCATCTAAATCAAAACAAATCAGTTTTGTTTTCATATCTTTCACCCCTTGTCCGTTTTATTTAATTCTCCGCCAAACACAGACATCCGCTGCTTCTCTTACTGTAAATTCCCACACAAAATCTGTCAAGTTATCCTGCCAATCCTTAAACCAATAAAATATCCCTTGACAAAATCACTTAATATTGTATACTCAACATTGAGTATACAATTAGGAGGTAAATATATCATGACAAAACTGCTTGTACTTGGACTATTAGACGCTCACCCCATGTCCGGCTACGATATTCAGCAAAAGATAAGTATGGCGGATGCAGAGAGATGGGGAGGCGTGCTGGTGGGTTCCATATACCACGCTTTAAAGAAATTGGAGCAGGAGAATTATATCGCATTAGCCGATGTCAAGCAGACAGGCCACAGGCAAAAAGCTGTATATGAAATTACCGACCGGGGCAAAGATTATTTGCAGTCTCTAATACTTGATTCCTTACGTACCTCATCTGTCCTGTACCCTACCACACTATACAGCGGATTATCTCTCCTTGATAGAATCCCCCGTAAAAATGCTCTGAAAGCCCTGGAAGAGCAAAAAAGATCACTTGAAAAAGAGTACAATTTCCTTGAACAAGGTGAAAAGAAAAATGCAGACGCCGAAGAAGAGATTCCCCTCATATCAAAAATCACTATTGAGAATATGTTTGATATTATCAGACAGCAGCAACGATTCATTGATAAACTGATAAACGCAATTGAGCATATCTGAAAATTCAATCCCATAAACTGTGATGCACAGCCTGTCAGACCCAATTTTCAGATACACTCCGGAGGAATAAAATAGAATGAAAAACATTTTGCTCCTATTTACAGGATTCCTGTTAATAATTATCCTAACATTGATCACCGGCAAAATTATCAACGCATATAAATTCAAGATCCGCTCAAAAAAAGGAATACAAAAAACAGAATACATAACTATAGGCCAGATCCAACAGGATATACAAATCCGCGGACAGGATATTTCCAATCCCATCATTCTCATGCTTCATGGGGGACCCGGCAATAATATGGCATACTATTCCTATTATTGGCAGGCTGATCTGGAACGGGATTATACTATCGTCAACTGGGATCAGCGTGGCTGCGAAAATACTTATTACCGCAATAAAGACGCCCAAAAGCCCACTTTGGATTTACTGCTGCAGGACTTAGACGAGTTGGTGGATCATATTCGTTCCGAGTATCACAAGGAAAAGATTACGATCATGGGGCATTCCTGGGGGACCTTTCTCGGTGGTATCTATTCGGGAACACATCCGGAAAAAATATCCGCCTATATCCCCATAGGCCAAATGCTGGACTTCAAAAAATCAGAACAAGTATCCGCACGGGAAGCAATGCGTCTGGCAGATGCGGCGGGCAAACCCAAGGACTCACAGAAAATAGAGAAAAAGCTGGAGTTGATAATGTCCTGTCAAACCCTTGACAAACAAAACGCCAAAGAATTCCTAAAATTCCGGCAGCTAAAAGAAAAATATCTGCCTTCACAATACAGCAATAAAATGCTTTTACTCCAGTTGTTTTCCCCCTATATGACATTCCGTGATTTTAAATGGATGATAAACTTTAATGCGCTCATAGAATCAAACAGTGAACTGTACCAAGCGCTTTTATCGGACGAAAGATCATCCATGTATAACCACGATCCGCAATTTAAAGTTCCGGTGATCCTCATAGCCGGAGCTGATGACTGGACAACACCGTACAGCATGGCACTCAATTATTTTAACCATATTTCCCCGCCGGTCAAAGAGCTGATAACAATAGAAAATACAGGACATCTCCCCTTTATCGATAAGGCAGGTGAATTTTCTGAAATGTTGTTAAAAACATTAGATGATGTATGGTGCCGGGTATGAACGCGATTCTCCCGGCACCAAATTCTGTGAAAGGCAATACAACAAAGGCGGTGGAATGCTTTAACTCACCCATCATTGATATTACCGGAAGCTTTATCTACACACCGCAGCGCGTTCAGGCTTCTCGGATAACCGATATAAGGCAGACACTGGGAAATCACACGGATCAAAAACTGTTTGTCATTACCGATTTTCATATTCGCTGCCGCATGGCTGATCAACTGTGGTTCACATCCTCCCTGCGCCGCAAGAAAACAGAAAGTGATCATCTCTCTCTGACCATAGTTAAGGCCGCTTCTTGTATATATATCTCCAAAACAGTTATCTGCAAGCCACCGATTTATATGTCTGGATTCTTCCGGTCCTGACCGGTAAAAATCCTTCATTTCCTATCCGAAAATATCCACCTGCGCCCGAATCCCCTTCTCCAGTCTGTCTTTTCTTGTAGTGTTTGACTGTCCTTCAAGAGGCATCCTGACTCCCTTTTCCCTCAGAAATTCATTGGTTACCTTTAAAAACGGAAATACTCTGCCGATTCCAAGATAGGCCGCTGACTGATAGACAATCTCTTTGACCACCACCGGTGTCACACCAAAATTCATAGCTGCCGACAGCATTTCCCTGAACTCATCTATGGCCTGACATCCGATCAGTGCCGCAAGAATTGCCATGGATCTTGTCTTATCCTCAAGCTGCTGTCCGTCTTCATTGACAACTTCATCAAAGGCAAAGTTATCAAACCACTCCGTAAATTCCGGATCCGTCTCCGACAACGAGGCGTGGTATCCCGGTAACATTTTCTCATGATACTCTTTTGAACATTTCGTCTCTGCCATTATATTTCCTTCTTTCCTTATATTTCTTTCCTTATCGTCCCAGAAGGGTTTAGCATCTGCTCATCTTTATTCAAAAACCTTTGCTGTTTCTTTTAAATACTCGATCACCGGCAAATGCTGAGGACAAATTTTTTCACACTGTCCACACCTGATACAGTCAGATGCTCTGCCGTTATTTTTCGTATGTACCCCGTAATAATAATCACTGTTCCAGTCGCCGAACTGTTTTTTCGCATTAAAACATCCGAACAGATCAGGAATCTGTATATGTTTTGGACATCCGTCTGTACAATAGCGGCACGCCGTACACGGGATCGTATCCATAGTATTTAGGATTTCACATACACGTTTTACTGCTTTATACTCTTCCTCTTTAAAAGGCCTGAACGCTTTCATGACCGATACATTATCCTTCATCTGCTCCATGTCACTCATTCCGGAAAGCACTTTGAATACACCGTCAAAGGATGCCGCAAAACGAACCGCATAAGCTGCAGGACTTTCCCCGGTACCCAAATCCTCAAGTTCTCTCTTTGCCTCCTCCGGAAGTCTTGCCAGTCCTCCTCCCTTTACCGGCTCCATGACCAGTACCGGCTTGCCGTACTTTCTACAGACCTCGTATACTTTCCGGCTCTCCACGCTGGGGCTTTCGTAATCCATATAATTAAACTGGATCTGTACAATTTCAATCTCCGGATGCTCCTTCAGGATCATATCCAGTACATCTGCTTTATCGTGAAAAGAAATTCCCATATGCCGGATCTTCCCTTCCTCTTTCAGCTTCTGTACCACCTGATACGCATTGCACTTCATGAAGTGTCTGTATATATTTTCATCCTGCGCATGCATCAAATAATAATCAAAATATTCCACTCCTGTGGCTTTTAACTGTTGTTCAAACAATGGCCTGATATCGGACTCTCTTTCAAAGAAATGTACAGAGAGTTTATTTGTCAATGTATAGCTCTCTCTCGGGTATCGGGCGGCAAGACAGTCTCTGACAGCAGTCTCACTTTTCCCTCCCAGATATCCATGTGCCGTATCAAAATAAGAAAAACCTGCCTCCATATAGTAATCAATCATGCGGTTAAATTCTTCATAATTTACGTCGCTGCCGCTCATGGGCAGACGCATACATCCAAATCCCAGTTTATCTATCATCCTTGACCTGCTTTCTATTCTTAAATCCCAGTCTCACCAATAGTAGTCTGAAGTCCTATTCTCTCGTATCTTTTGCTTCTCATTTTAACTGTCCGTATTCCGCATCTGGGACAGGCTCGCACCATTCATTTCTGCAGTTCTCACCAGGCACTTCAATAGCCAGGTGCTGAAAAAAAGAGTCAGGAGCAGCCCCATGCCAGTGTTTCACCTCTGCCCGGATATGTACAATATCCCCCGGCTTCAGTTCTCTCGCCTCTTTTCCCCATTCCTGATAGTACCCCCTGCCTGCAGTCACAAGCAGCATCTGCCCGCCGCCCTTGTCTGCGTGATGAATGTGCCAGTTATTACGGCAGCCTGGTTCAAAAGTCACATTGCCGACCACCACCTGCTCAAGCGACAACATATTTAAATAGCTCTGACCGATAAAATACTTTGCAAACGCGTCATTTGTTTCCCCAATGGGAAATACACTCATTTCTTCCGGTTTCATGGATTCGTCCTCCTGTTTATTCCTGTCAACTGGCATGTGATCATAACCAACTTTTGATATCTTTTTCAGATCTGCTTACAGCTCCGCCGCGAATAGACAGCCCGGCTTCTACGTTAACGCCCGGACATAGCCGCTTGATGTCTTTTATGCTGCTGCCCATTCCGCTCCCCTCATGAGTGCAGAGAGGTTTGATCGTTTTTCCTGTAAAATCAAAATGCTCTAAAAACGTAAATACTGCCATGGGCATTGTGCCCCAATAGCTGGGATAACACAAATATATTTTTGAGTAGTTCAAATGTTCCGGATAAGATTTAAGCTCAGGGCGTGCATTCCGCTTTTGATCCGCTTGTGCCTGTGCAATGCACTCGTTATAATCTTTTGAATATGCCTGCACCGGTTCAATCTTAAACATATCCGCGCCCGTCAACTTCCGGATTATACCTGCTGCGACCTCTGTGTTGCCAATCTCAAGATTTTTTATCTCTCCGCTTACATAGTTCTCATATTTTCTTGAGAAATATACAATTAGTTCTGACATTACGCTTCCCTCCAATCTTTCTTACTCTGTATTGTATCCTGCGTCTCCTTTCTTTTGAATCTCCAATATGTCACCAGCGTATAAACTTATAGTTAATACCATCCCCTTAACGACCGGAAGGCATGTAAAATGCACAATAAAATAGCAGAGAACCAGGCCACTGTGGGATTCTCTGCTATTTAGATACGGATATGTCCGGTCTTACAATATGGTCAGAAATAATTTTGACGATCAGGTCCGCAGAATCTTTGCAGTCCTCTTTAATCCATTCATTTACAACACTCAATATTGCACCCATGTAGAATCGGAGAATATACTTTCTCTCGTTCTCCGGAATATTAAATCGTTCCAGTATGGGGTTTAAAACATGAAAGAACAATCCATCAAAATTATCCTGTAACCTGAGATCTGCTGATTTGCGCACTGCTGTCTGAAAGAGCCTTTTATTCTCCTGGATATATGTCAAATATGGGGACAAATACTTTGGTGTCACTAGATATAGCTCCTTCAAAGGGATATCCCCCATGTTCTCGATGAAGCTTTCTGCTCCCTGTGGAAAATATTCCAGAAACTGGGCGTTCATGTATCTGACACTTTCAGCCAGCAGATCTCCAATGGTTTCATAATGAAGATAGAAAGTAGAGCGGTTTACATTGGCTGTCTTGCAAATCTCTTTTACCGTAATATATTCAAAATCTTTGTGCTCCAGTAGATCAAGAAATGCCTTGTCCATTTTCACTGCAGTATTAAAATACTTGCTTTCTGATTTGTTCAAACCGCTCTCCTCCTCAAATTCCCCTGCCTTCTTTGGAATGTATCTAAAAATTATTTCCGTCAGGCTGTGCGCCACAAGATCTACCGCAAAGTAGGGCGTGCAGATTGTGAAAATGAAGTTTCAGATACACCTAAGTTCTCACTGATCTCCTTAGCCAACTGCATGATCTCAAATGCATATTTTTGTTTTCTGCTTTCACGCACTTTTATGTAAATAGGATAATTGATGCCCATTCCAAAAAGACCTATAACACCTATTATAACGCCCACCGCCATAGAGCTGGCCGTTCCGGCACCAATCACTCCCATAGAAATGCACATACCTGCTCCCATAAGTAATGCCGCCGCAATTCCTAATGTGTAAGCTAAAATCTCTGCCGGAAGCTTAACCCTCTGATCCAGTTTCTTCAGCGCGACTACCTTTGATGTATCTTTGGGCGCATATTCATTTGCAAGTGCCTCTGCATATATTTTATCTGTGTTCATGTCTTGAACCTCCTGTTTTTGATATACTCATTATAGGAGATTCAAAACAGGATCTGAACAACACGAATCCTCTTTTGTGTTGATTTCACAGCTTCTATTGCTCCGATCCCGCAAAATGTCCCGTACAACAGCCGTACAGCAATTTCCTGCGGCAAACAGTTTTCTTCACCATCATAAATTGCTTTCCCGTCATTCCTCCCGGGCACATTTCTATCTGACTGTATGTTAAATTTTATCGGTATAATTTATTCCCTATACAATTTCTGATCAAATAAATTATATCATAATTAATATGAAAGAACAGTATTGAATATTTATAAACATATATCCAATACTGCGCTATAAAGGTGTATTCTCCATTGATCCGAATAAATTTATCGCTGTTTTATCTGCCTCATCTGTTTTATCTGCCTCATCTATTTTATCTGTTTCGCCTCTATTTCAGCAGACCTGCCAAAGGGTTACAATATACTTCACATTTGCTTGACCCAAAATCTCCCATATGCTACCATTGTATAAACATTCAGTTTATGCAAAAGCAAAGAAAAGAGGTGTCCTATGTATAACCGAATACTCGATACTTTTATAGCAGTGGCTGACAGCGGGAGCTTTACAAAAGCCGCGGACTCCCTGTATATCTCTCCCACTGCTGTTATGAAACAAATGAATACATTGGAAAAAGATCTGAATCTGGTCCTGATGGAGCGTACCCCCTCCGGGATCTCTCTGACTGCTGCCGGTGCTGTCATTTATCGGGACGCAAAATTTATAATTGATTACTCGAAAAAATCAATGGCAGACGCCAGAGCTGCCATGCATCTGGCTGACACTACCTTTTGCGTGGGCACCTCATTGCTGAACCCTGCTAAGCCCTTTATGGATCTCTGGTATCGGGTGAACAAAGATTTTCCGGAATATAAACTTCATCTGGTTCCCTTTGAAGACAACCATGAAGGTATTCTTGCAGAAATAAGCCAGCTTGGAAAAAAATTTGATTTTCTGATTGGAGTATGCGATTCCAAATCCTGGCTCAGCCTCTGCAATTTCCTGCCGCTTGGAAGCTACCGGAAAATGGTTGCCGTGCCGAGAGAGCACCGCCTTGCCGGTAAAGAATCTATTACTGTTGAAGATTTGTATGGGGAAACGCTGATGATGGTAAAACAGAGGGATTCCGAGGTCAATGATCTCCTGCGCAGCGACCTCATGATCAATCACCCCAAAATTCATATAGAGGATACCCCGCAGTTTTATGACATGTCTGTCTTTAACTGCTGTGCAGAGAGCGGGAACGTCCTGCTTACGATTGAATGCTGGCAGGATGTTCACCCGGGACTGGTATCCGTTCCTGTCAGTTGGGATTACAGCATTCCCTATGGATTGCTGTACAGTCTGGAAGCACCGGAGGATGTATACCGGTTTGTCAATGAAGTGCGCAGGCTTAATAACATCAATAGTTCCCCTGCCAACCTCACAAAGAGGTAACTTTCCTGAAAAAGGATATTTCTTAGACTCTGATATTTCTAATCCTTTATGAATATTCATAAGCTTGATTTTCGGGAACCATTTGATGTTATTTTATGTTTAGAAGAGGATGTGCAACCGCATCCCTAATTAAGTACGTTCTGTGCCTGAATATCCTTTCGATACAAAAATTTGAACACACTTCTGATCAGCGGCTGAATAAAAAATAACTGTGTAAAAAAGGCAAAAGGCAGATTGAAACAGATCAGTTTAAGCCATTCAGCAAACAGCACTGCAATATTAAAGCCTGAATAATAAGGATAGTACAGCAATGAAGCAATGAAACTCATTGCAGGACACATCAATCCCACAGTAGCGCATATAATAGCTGTCTCAAATAAAACAGGGTGCGTCTTTGACGGGTCAAATACTTTAGATGCTAACTTATAAGAATATGGACTGCCCAGCAACATTTCCAATAAGTAAGCAAAACCGAACTCGACAAGTATAACTGCCCAAATCGGAAAATGACTCCCAAACATATAAATACCACCCTGCTTATTTATGGCAGCTAAGACATTTGTTGTACCTGTAAGCGACATCAATGTGCCGCCATTCACAACATACAAACTGTAAAAAACATACCCATGTACTGTAACCAGTACGGTAAGAAAGGCGTAAACCATTCTTTGAAATTGATTTCTTGGCATAATAACCACTCTCCTTAATTAATTTTGAACGCAAAAAAAACACATATATCCCCTTTTTAAATCCATACGATACTTACGTCCCGTAATCAGATTTACTTACCATAGGTAATACATGTGTCGTTTGCGTAAATACATTTTATCAAAAAGAATTTGTTTTGTCAAAACCCTTTTTCTGTTTCCTGCTAAACTTTTCTGGTTGTACCTGCAGTTCACAATATGATATAGTTAACCAATACAGGAACTCTATGAATTGCGCTCCGTTAAGCAGCCCTCGCTGTCTTAACTGATGAATCAATTGGGAGGTAATCATGATTCGTATTGCTGTGTGCGACGATGACACAGATTCTATCATAAATAATCAAATCATATTGAATAACTGCCTCAGCCGGCTCAAAGCCTTGGCCGAAATACAGACTTACAATAACGGAAAAATGCTGCTGAACGATATTTTAGAAGATAACAGCTATTATGATCTTATCCTGCTGGATATCGAAATGCCCGATATCAGCGGAATGGAAATTGTTCAGGCCATAAAACCTGCGCTTCCCAATGTAAAGGTCATTTTTATTACATCTCATGTAAAATACGCGATCGACAGCTTTGAATTGTCCATTTTCCGATATGTACCCAAAAATGACCTGGATAAGAGACTGACTTACGCTGTGACTGATGCGCTGAAGCTCATCATGTTAGAAGATGATAAAAGCTATACTGTGCTGACTGCAAACCGGATGGAAAAAGTGCGCTATAGCGATATCCTATATATCCTGCGTGACGGAAAAAATGCTGCACTCCACACCTGTCATGGTATCATCAAGGTTCGGAAAAGCCTGCTGACGGTATGCGGGGAATTGGAGAGCGAGGAATTTATATTTATCGAACGCGGATGCATCATAAATCTGATACATCTGACCCAGATAAAAAACAGCAGTGTTTATCTGAGAGACGGTACCATACTTCCAATCAGCCGCTCCCATCTCCAGGATGTGAAGATGGCGGTCAATTCCTATTGGGGGAACACATATGATGATTGATATCCTTGAATTTCTGCTTTTATTTTCTGCGGTACTGTGCGGTGTTCTCTGGATCGGAAAGCTGTACGGTGATGACAATGGGAGACACGCGGCATGGGCAGGGATTTCGACTATAGCCGCGGCAATACTATGTCTTTACAGCAGCACAAAGAACGCTGCCGTCTCTGCCGTTATCCTTTTGGCCGCTATTGTTGTTGTTTCAAAAATTTTGTATCACTTAGACTGGAAACTGCTACTGTACTCCGCTTGTTCCTATCTGAGCGCACTCTTTTTGCTTGATCTTATTTTTTATCTGCTATTATGCAGATATTTTTCTAAATCTCTTGTTTTTGGGCTTGTATTTTTAGTTGTCTGCCGGATTCCATTTTATCTGGCCCTTTTTGCCTCACATCGTTTATGGGAATTCATCAGAAATTCCTGTGATTATTATAAATCTATATACGGAACTTCTGTGGCGGCATTTTGCGGAATCACCATATTACTGCATCTGACGTTTGCCGGTCAGGATATAAAAACATTGGTCACCATCAGTATCATTGTGCTCACAGCTCTTTTTCTGCGAATTGCGCTTGCACACAGCCATGTAAAATACCGGCGCAAAAAAGAATTGCTGGATACCATTGAAATGCAAAAGGAATTGCTGGAACAGAACTATACTGCAGTAAACAATGCTTACTCTCAACATGCCAAACTGTTTCATGACTTTCACCGCCATTTAGAGATCATAAGACAGATGGCTCGCCAATATAACGCCCCGGAGCTATCTCAATATATTGATTCCATCATAAGTCCTGTACAGAATATATCCTCTATCGTATGGACCGGCAGCCAGACGGTTGATTATATCCTTAACAGCAAACACGCAAAAGCCAAAGCCGCCGGTATTTCTATGGAATTGAACATAGAATATCCCTATAACACCAATATAAAATCAAATGATCTGTGTACGATCCTTTCAAATCTTCTGGATAATGCACTGGAGGCTGCCGCGGCTGTGAGCAGGGAATCGACTCCCAAAGCATGCCAAATCATTCTTACCATACGGCGTATTCAAAATATTCTGGTCATCAAACTGGAAAACAGCAGCCCTGAACCGAAGTATACAACTGACGGAAATCTTGCCACAGCAAAAAAAGACGGGGACCTTCTGCTTCACGGCTGGGGTATGAAAAATATTGAAGCCGCAGTTCAAAAATACGATGGCGTTATCCAGACCGCTTATGAAGACCACATATTCCGTACTACCATCACTATGTACTTTGAAGGTGTAGAAATGTCTACCACTCTTTCTTCTCTGTGATCCGCACAGAGGTCCGAATTGAAATAACTACAATAACTGCAAGATAAAGAATGAGCAGGCATGAACCCAGGTACCTATTTTCTGCGATCCGGCTGAACAGGAGACTGGTGTTGATGTCTGCCTTTTCCACCACAAACATAGTCAAAAGGATTCCTGCTACTGGTACATACATAAAAACCCTCCCTTTAATAGGCCCAAATTTATAATATGCGGGAATCTGAAAGCAGACATATGTAATATAAAGCACCATGCCAGCCAGTGCTGCCATGATGATTTCCGGGATAGCTGCAGATATTCCCAACAGACCAAGGATCACCGGCTGCAGAATACTGGAAACGGTCACAGCTAAAAGCCCCATCAAAAACACATGCAGATATTTCCCGCAGACCAGTTCCTCCACGGATATAGGAAGGACCCTGTAAAGCCTCTGCATATTATTTTTATCTGCCACAGAAAACGTATATATGGATGACATTGCCATCATAAACATTGCAAATGAGATGCCCACAACCAATGTACGATAGAGCAGAATAAAAGCCAGCGGTATAAGAAGTGTAAAGCAGATGGATTTATAGTAATATTTCAAAAGTTTAAAGTCTAATTTAGCAGCCTTCCATATTTTCATGATCAAACCTCTCCTTTACTTACAAATACAATAATATCATCAATAGACGCATGTCTGATCTGCAGACCCGAAAGGTCTGACAGTTTCTCCCTGCTCACCAAAGCCTCAAAAGAATCCGGATAGATTTTAATATTTTGCGTAACATCTTTTATATCCGGCGGTAATTCTCTGCTGTTTCCCGAAACAATAAAATATCTGTCTGTAAGACCCTCTTTGTCTCCGGAATAAAGCAGTTTTCCCCTGTTGATAAACGTGATGCTGTCAGCGACCTTATTTAAATCCGGTGTAATATGTGTAGAAAAAAGAACTGTATGCCTTTTGTCTTTCGTATACGCCAAAAGGATATCAAGCAGTTCATCTCTGGATACCGGATCCAGTCCGCTGGTCGGCTCATCCAGGATCAGCAGTTCCGCTTTATGTGAAAAAGAACAGGCCAGCATCAGCTTCATCTGCATACCTTTTGAAAGTTCCATGACACTTTTGTTCCTGTTTATCTGGAACTGCTCTAAATATTTGTAATAAATTTCTGTATCCCAGTTTTCATAGAACATCCCCATGGCCTTTTCAACATCCGCCATCTTCCACTCGTCAACAAAAAAATGCGTGTCAAAGACTACCCCTGTTCTCTCTTTAAACTTCTGTTCCTCCCTGATATGGTCAAACCCCAATACCGTGATCGTACCGGACTGTTTTTTCAGCAGGTTCAGTATAAGCTTGATTGTAGTCGTTTTCCCTGATCCGTTGGGTCCGATCAGTCCCATGATAGATCCTGCCGGAACTGAAAAGCTGATATTATCTAAAGTAAAATCCGGAAATATTTTCGTTAATCCTTTCACCTGTAGTGCTTCTATCATGATAAATCCCTCCGTTTTTCTTGATAAACCAATCTTACCGCAGGAATGCACGCTGTGCCAAAATGTCCGTAATCTGTGTCCCGATGTCCGTAATCCGATTACTGTTCACCGGCCACCGCCCCGGGAGACGTTTTTCCCAAGGAAAACCTGTATTATATTGCCAACGGGTTTAAAAAACTGTATAATGATTTAATATATGTATGCTTGTGGCTGCCTCGGGATTGTCTTGCAAATGCAAGGCAACACCTGGCGGGACAGTGGCGGACTGAACTGTTACTGCTTGTGTTTCTGAACACCGAGAATCATTGGCAGATACGCCGGGCAGGGGGATACCTATGCCGGTATGATTCCTACCGAGATAAGTTCAAAAGGCTGCATAAGGAAAATAGATTTAATTTTCCGGAAAGACGAATAAGTTATGAATATTTTCTTTCAAATTTGTATAGGAATGTCAACCGGTATCATTGCCGGTTTTGTGTGTGCCGGAATAAAACAGCTTTTTAGAAAAGAATATACAGAAAAGGAAAAAGCCTCTGCCCAACAGCTTATAAGAAAACTGGCGTCTGTTTTAAAATATATTACATTTTTACTGCTCATTGTAGGCCTAATCTGGTGTGTATATTTTTTAATTTTGGGCGCTGTCGACCCAGGCCAGACCGATTACGCCAATAATATGGCAGAGTTGATCGTATCTGTTCTTACGGTTATTTCCATCATTTTTGCTTTTGTTGAGTTTTTGAAGCGAAAAGATAATGATTAAAACAAATTGGAGCGATATAAAATCATGAACGTGAGGGTGCGAAAAGCAGAATACAGTGATTTAGACAAAGTCGAACAGTTATATCAGGAATTAAACGATTATCTCGCTGCGCATGAAAACTATCCCGGCTGGAAAAGAGATGTATACCCTACAAGAGAGGATGCAGAGGAAGGTTTCCGGTCAGGCGGACTGTATGTGGCGGAAAATCAGGGGAAAATAGCAGGTACCGTAATCTTTCTGTATGAACAGGACGAAGTATATCGTTCTATCAACTGGCAGATTGATCCTGACGCTCCGGTGATTATCCTTCATATTCTGGCAGTCCACCCTGAATATTTTGGCTGCGGAGTGGGGAAAGCGCTGCTGGATCATGCGGAATTTCTTGGGCGGCAGCAGGGAATCCGGGCCATCCGTTTAGACACTTATGAGAAAAATCTTCCCGCTGCCCGCTTATATGAAAAGTGTGGTTTCCAATATATAGGACTGGCTGACCTGGGACTGGAAGAAACCACCGGACTGAAATGGTTTAAAATTTACGAAAAAGTTTTAATACCACATCCCACCTTCTCGGTTAGCAGCCTGTGAACAGTAAGACAGGACAGCGTATCCATCCTGTCTTTATATTTAGAATACTATCTTTCTGTAAATAAAATTGATGAGCATATTTTCATACAATCATTCACGGTTAAAACACCCCAGGTTTTTTTATTAGCAGGTGAAGCAGGAGGTATAAAAACAGCATTTGCGATCACATCACTCTGGATCTTTCCAAGATTCGTAATGCTGTATCCCTTCTGCGCGCCATATCCAAACATATTTTTTCCTACAAAAGCTCCCGCTTTACTCTCAAAGCCGCCAAGGGTTGATATGGCAACCGCGTCGATCAATTCCGGCTGCATATGCAGATAACACGCAAGTACAAGCATTTCTTTTTGAGGATGCTTTACAATATCTTCCACTATAGAGGTTATCTCTTTTGCCAGGGAAATCATATCTTTATCCCCCTTCTTCACGGAAACACTAAAAGCAGTCGAATAATTCCCCATAGCATTTTCTCTGTAGCATCCGGCTTGATGGCGGATATCAGCGGCAATGATCACTTTTCTTACATTATCTTCCCGCATCATCTTAGCGATCAGATAGTCATTTACAGAAAAGCCGTGTTGTTTACACAGCGCCTGTATCTCCTCAAACTCCTGCCCCTCTATTGTATGAATTTCTCTCCTGACGCTGTTTGTCCGGATATAACTTTTTTCAAAATTTAAGTATGTATCGTACAAAACCTGATGCTGTTCCTTTTTCCATCTTCTGTTTGCATCATTTATAACGACTTTGCTGATAAAAGGCAGGTCACAATTCGCGGGCAGATCATATATGGATTGAATTAATTGTTCTTCCACAAAAGAAGGAGTTACCCCTTCTCCATAATGCTGTGCGAATTCCACAACCAGTTGTAAAAGTCCTCTCCCGTCACATAGTAAGTGGTGAGAGATAAAAAGTATCTGAAATTCATTCTCATTTGGATAAACCAATACCTTCAGCATACATTCTTTCCTGACATCCCAGCCGTGACTTGAAATATCGTTATAATCCTGCTGCCACCAATCCGGATCTGTTCCTATCATCAGAGCTATATCTAAGTGTTCCTGCAATTGATAATACAGCTTTTTCGTATCTTTTTCTTCCGCGATCAGACTTCGCAAAAACGGATGCGCTTTTTGAAGAGCCTTTACACTTTGCATCACCTGCACTTTATCGTAATTGCTTTTTATCTGTGCTAAAATCCCAAAGTGCATATTGGGGCACATATAATGTGCACGTTCTGTATTCACATAATTCTTATTTGAATTCACCATTTTTCCTCCAGTCCTTTATTTTCGCGTAAAGCAATATCATAGGATGGTTTTTATGCTTCACTTCCTGCATCTTCTCCATTTTCACAATGATATGATTTAAAACCTGCGCATGCTTCTATAAGCAGTTTCTTTATTTCTTCCGGCGCTATGTTTGTTGTGTTTGTGGAAACGATCGCCGCTATGCCATGTGCAAATATCCATGTTTTTACAAACACTTCCGGTTCCATGGCAACGGGAATATGTTTCGCCAAATCATAAAGGCTATCCAGTCTTGTACCACTATCCGACATACATAATAGATTGAATAAATTTTTTTCTTTTTGAGCCAGTTCTACATACTTGATTCCCATACTTAAAAAATAGGGAACTTCTGTATCTGCAGGAGGCTGCAGCATGACTTCCTCAAAAAATTTTTGAGTTTTTTTATAAACTTCTTCCTTTAGCTCTTCCATATTACGGAAAGCGTGAAATATCGGTTGCGTAGAACAATGTAATTCACCGGCAAGCAGACGCGCTGTCACTTTTTCAAATCCATATGCTCTTGTCAGCTCGAATGCTTTCTGGGCAATGGCTTCTTTTGGTATCTTTATTTTAGGCGGCATAGAACTCTCCTTAAAATAACTATGTTATATATCATTGTTATTATAACCGCCCCATTAAGTTTTGTCAATCCGGCAGAGAAAAACCATTTTCCCCAACCCCCTTTTGAAGCATGAAAAAAAGCACCTGCCGCTTGACCGTTTCTTTCGGTGGCAGCAAGTGCTTTTGTTCTATCTAACTATTTATTCATTTTATCCGGATATTTTTCCACTCATATTCTCTAGTAAAATCTGTCGTCACCATTATCCATTAACTTAAACTTCTCAACTAAACCTCTTAAAAGCTGTGCCTGGGAAGACAGTTCTTCACTGGCTGCAGCACTCTCTTCTGCTGTTGCCGAATTGGTCTGCACTACACTGGATATCATAGTAAGGCTGTCTGTTAAGTGATGTATGGCATCTGATTGTTTTACGGATGCATCTGTAATCTGATTCAGCGCCTCTGTTACACTGTCAACCCCTCTTACCACTTCCTTCAGTACCGCGTCAGTTTCATTTGCTGTCTTTTTACCATTTTCAACGGACCGGAGGGACTTTTCTATTAATGCGGCTGTACTTTTAGATGCAGATGCCGATTTATTTGCCAGATTACGTACTTCTTTTGCTACCACAGAAAAACCTTTTCCGTGTTCACCGGCGCGCGCTGCTTCCACTGCCGCGTTCAAGGCCAGGATATTCGTCTGAAAGGCAATATCCTCAATGGTTTTCATGATCAGACGGATCTCATTGGAACCTTCGCTGATCTCTGACATAGCTCCCAGCATATCCTTCATACAGCGGCTGCTCTCTTTCGTCTGCAACATTACATTTTCCGCTCTTTTGCTGGCTTCCTGGGCGCTTCTGGCATTTTCACCCACTTGATCAGATATTACACTGATGGTACCGGACAATTCCTCTATAGAGGAGGCCTGCTCTGTAGCCCCGCGTGCAAGGATCTGGGCACCGGATGACATCTGTTCCGAACCGGATGCCACTTCATCTGCTGACTGGCTGATCTGAAACAGTGTATCGCTCAGACTGCTGTTTATATCCTGCATGGACTGCTGCAACTGTGTAAATTCCCCCACATAACACTCCTCACGAAAACTCTTTGCACTGAAATCTCCCTCTGACATTTGCTTCAGAAGCTGGATCTCACTCTGAAGGACACAGGATAAATTAGCTGTCAGACTGCGTATGTTATCCGCAAGAATCCCCATCTCATCCCTGGATTCATACATGATTTTCACATCCGAGAATTCGCCTCTGGTCATACTGCTGACCGCCTCTTTCAGTTCATCTACCGGCCGGGTGATTCCCCTGGTGATATAAACCCCAAAGACAATACTGATACCCACGCTGATACTGCTCAGCAAAAGCAGATTTACCATTGCCTTCTTCTGTTTATCCCTCAGTCCCTCAACCAGTTCCTCCCCCTTTTTCTCACCGTTCTCCACAAGGCTGTCTAACTCTTTCTGGGCCTCCTGAATGACCAGCACATTATTTTTCTCCATATAATCGGCAGCTTCGGCATTCCTGTTCTCTCCGGAAAGCTGAAGGACTGTTTCCCTCATTGGTGCCAGTTTTGTAAGCGCAGCTTCCAGCCGTTCAATTATCTGCTGATCTCCCATAAAGTGTTCCCGAATGATGGGCAATTGTTCCTGTATGATAAGAGCCGCGTTCTTGGCATTGGCAATAGCATCATTCACAATCTCCGGATCTGAATTGGATATAGAGCGATATACAGCTTTCTGCATCCTCTCAAAATTAGTATTGATAACATTGGCACTTTCATTGACAGTAAACGGACCATCATAAAAAGTTTCTGTCTGTTCTCCCAGGACCATCAAGTCCACCACACTCACAATACATCCCAAAATAAGCATGGCCAGGATCAAAGCATAAGATATAAATAATTTTCTTGATAATTTTAAATTCTTCAATTACAGCGGCCTCCAATCCCTTCTTTCTCTTCTGCTCTGTAAAAATTTCCCGAATTGCACTCATACATTGAATTATAGCATATAATCTAAAAGAAAGAAACGAAATCTACGAGATATCTGCTGCGTTTCTAATATTTATGATTTATGCGGTCTCACAAATTTATCAGGATACATTCCGTGTTCATTGGACTGCAGAGAAAAGCAGCATTCAAAGGATAATTTTTTTCCTAACCTCATATATTTTTACCTTTTGTACCTGAAAATTTTAAGTCCAGTATTTTCTTGATATCATCAAAATGTTCCCCGCAGGTGACACGGTACTGTATCCAGCCTCCATCACCGCAGGGATGCTTATGATCAATATACCTCTTTGTATATTCCTGCATCTGTCCATATATAGATGAAAACTGCTTGTCAGACAATCGAATCATCACCGTAAACGCGCCATCCTCAGGAAAAATATTGCATATCAGTTTTGATCTTACCCTGTGGGCGATTCCCCAGCCATAGTTATTACCATATGGAAAAACAATCTTTTCTGCCGTCTCATATGTATTGCTCAGCCTTTCATTGAGCAAAGTAAACCACTTGGCAGTCCCGCCGCAATATGCCGTCATTTCCTCAATTGACGGTGTCTCCTGTTTATTCAACATTCTTTCATACATAGAAGCCTCTCCAATCTCATTTACCGAATGTGCTTATCCACTCCTGCCTATCCCTGCCATTTATATCACCGCCAGCATAACCGTTCCCAAAGTAATAAGCGCAACACCTGCCCCCGCCTTTCTTGACAGCTTTTCATGAAATACGATCCATGAAAAGGCTATCGTGACAAGAATACTCAGCTTATCAATGGGAACCACCACACTTGCTGCTCCGTCCTGCAGGGCACGATAGTAGCACAGCCAGGAGGCACCTGTCGCCAGTCCTGACAATACGATAAAAAACAACTCTCTCTTCTCTATTTTCTTTATCTCATGCTGCTTTCCGGTCACAAAAACCATGATCCATGCCATCACAAGAACAACCGTTGTCCTGATGGCTGTTCCCAGGTTGGAGTCCACATCTGTAATTCCGATTTTCCCCAAAATTGCCGTCAGGCTTGCAAAGACAGCTGACAAAAAAGCAAAAATGATCCAGCTCCCTCTGCTTCTGCTGTCTCCCGCCTCTGTCTCTTTTCTGGAAATCATCAGCATTGTGCCTGCCCCTATCAGAAAAACAGCAGCCAGCTTCGCAGGTGTCACCCCTTCATGGAGGAAAATGAATGCCAGCAGTATGGTAAGAACTGTGCTAGATTTATCAATGGGAACCACCTTATTGATATCACCTGTCTGCAGAGCACGGAAATAACACAGCCAGGATGCCCCTGTTGCCAGGCCTGACAACACCAGAAACAACATGGTCCTCCCAGAGATCTCTCCGATTCCCGCCCATGCGTCTGTCAAAAATACCAGCAGCCATGAGAAGACCAGCACCACCACCGTTCGTATCGCTGTTGCCACATTGGAATCTGTCTTTTTAATTCCGCATTTTGCCAGAATGGATGTGATCCCGGCAAAAAACGAAGACCCCGCTGCATATACTATCCACATGCCTTCACCTCCCATGCAATAACTACTGTGTCCGTTCTCTCTATCTGCATAAGCTCTCTGTCCCGCATAATCTTTCTGTCCCGTATAGGCTCTCTATCCGCAAAACGGTCCGCAGGAATTTCCTGCGAACCGTATCATTGAATATTTAGATTCAGATACCACTTTCCGTCATCACATACTGCCGCCCACGGATCCTTCCCAGGTATCCACTTCTTTTGCTTTCTTCTCTTCCTCATCAAACCAGTGGGTTGTGACTGCTTTTATCTCTGTAAAGAAACGAACGCCGTCTTTGCCCAGACAGTGCAGGTCACCGAAGAAACTGTCCTTGTGGCCGCTGAATGAGAAAATGCCTGCCGGAACCGGAATTCCCACATTGATTCCCACCATTCCGCCGTCTGTACGCCGTGCAAACTCTCTGCTGTAATAGCCGCTCTGGGTATAAATGACGCTTCCGTTTGCAAATGGATTGCGGTTCATCATTTCCAGTCCCTCTTCAAAATCCCTGCAGCGCTTCACAGCCAGGACCGGACCAAAGATTTCCTGCTGTCCGATAGCCATATCTTCCGTCACATGATCAAAAATGGTCGGCCCCAGGTAGAAGCCGTTCTCATATCCGGGCACTGTGATGCCGCGTCCGTCCAGAACAAGCTTCGCGCCTTCTTCCACACCTTTTTCGATCCATTTTTCTACCTTTGCCTTATGGGCCGCATCCACTACCGGCCCCAAATCTGTCGTCTTGTCATAGGCAGGCCCCACTTTCAGTTCACCCGCGTATTTTATAAGCAGCTCTACCAGCTTGTCCGCTATGCTTTCCTGAGCAACCACCACCGGAAGGGCCATGCAGCGCTCCCCTGCACATCCAAAAGCTGAATTGATGATTCCCCTTGCCGTGCGCTCCAGAGCGGCGTCCTCCAGTACCAGTGCGTGATTCTTGGCCTCTGTCTGAGCCTGGACACGTTTGCCATTGGCAGCCGCAATACCATAGATATGTTTTCCCACACCTGTGGTACCGACAAAGCAGATCCCCTTCACATCAGGATGCGTCAAAAACTGTTCAGATTCCTGTCTCGTACAGGTGACAATGTTCAGCACACCGTCCGGAAGTCCTGCTTCCTGCCACAGCTCTGCACAGCGCAGCGCAGTCAGCGGAGTCTTGGAAGCTGCTTTGATGACAATGGTATTGCCGGTTGCAATACAGATAGGGGTCATCCATCCCATAGGGATCATACCCGGGAAATTAAAAGGAGCAATCCCGGCAAATACACCTAATGGCTCTCGATAACTGACTGTATCATATCCTTTGGAAGTATCCATCATAGACTCTCCCATCATAAGAGTCGGAGTTCCGCAAGCCAGTTCCACAGGTTCTTTTACCTTTGCAATATCACCGGCAGATTCCTTCCAGTTCTTTCCGTGTTCCCTGGCACAGCACTCGGTCAGCTCGTCCCAGTGCTGATCCAGCAGATCCCGGAATTTGTAGAGCACCTGTACCCTCTTCATCACCGGAGTATCACGCCAGGCCGGAAATGCCTTTTTCGCGCACTCTATGGCATATGCCACCTCTTCTGCGGTACAGCTGGGGATTTCTGCCTGCACCTCGCCGGTACTTGGATTATACACCGGAGTGTACTTTCCCGATTTTGTGTCCAGCCACTGCCCGCCTGCCAGGTATTTCATTTTTTTCGCTTCGCCCATTTCTTACCTCCTAATTCTGCATTCTCTGTCAACTGCATTCCTCTCTCAAGATATCTCCATTATAAAAGATTATCTTTGTCAGTTCAACCTGTATTTTACGACAAAAGATGTTTTTTTTGTGCAGAAGCAACAAAACACCTGGCTGTACATACCTCTGTACTTTGATTTCCCAATATCTTTTTCAGCGGTAAAATCTACTGTCTGTCACAGAATACATACCTCTTGGGGTAATCCTGATTTCCGGGATCACCGGCAGTGCCATAAAGGACAGGGCAATAAACGGGTCCATGCCCTGCGGCACTCCCATTTCATGGGCCTTCAGGATCATTCTCTCCAGCTTTTCGTTGGCCTTCTCAAAACCCATATCTGTCATCAGACCCATAATAGGCAGCTCCAGCGTCTCATAAACCTGATGTCTGTGCACAAGAGTATATCCTCCCTGGGTCCGGATCAGTTCCCTGACTGCCAGTTCCATATCTTCATCATTGTCACCGATCACTATGATGTTGTGGGAGTCATGGGATACACTGGATGCCGCGGCTCCACATCTCAGACCGAATCCTTTTACAAATCCCACGCCTGTCATCCCTGTCTCCCTGTGTCTCTCGATCACTGCTATTTTCTGCACTTCACCGTTTCCCTCCAGATCATCCTGGCAGATTTTCTCTGCAGTGACGTCCTTTGTGGTAATCTGCCCTTCCTCCATCTGAATGACATGGCAGGGGAAAGTACCGGTGTATTTTAGTTTTTCTCTTGTAAAATCTTTCACATGCACTGTATTTTTCAGCTCGCCAGGACATGCATGGACCGGACAGACCTGTTCCTCTTCCACTCTTCTTCCTTTATAGTAGACTTCCCGGACTTCTGCCTGCTCCAGGTTATCAAGCACGAGAAGATCTGCCTGATAGCCAGGTGCCACTGCCCCCAGATGGGACAGCCCGTAGCACCTGGCCGCCTGTATGGTTGCCATCTGGATTGCGTGGACCGGGCGGATCCCCAGAGCAATGGCTTTTCTCACATTATAATTGATATGCCCTTCTCTCTTTATATCCTCAATATGTTTGTCATCTGTACAAAAACAGAACCCGTCCGTGCTGACATGGTTCTTAACAATTCCCTGTACAATGTCCTGCAGGTTCCTGGCAGCGCTGCCCTCCCGGATGAGAACGGTCATTCCGTTTCTCCTCTCCCTCATTGCATAGGAAAAATCAGAGCACTCATGGTCTGTCGATATTCCCGCCATCACATATGCCTGTAAATCTGCCTCCTGAAGAAATGGTGCATGTCCGTCACGCACCCGCCCCTCAAAAAGCTTCAGCTTTTGATGCATCTCGGGACCGCCCTCAACCACAGAGATATAGTCCATAACCTCCCCAAGTCCCAGAACTCTTTCCTTCTGCAGATACGGCGCCATCATATCTGCCGTGATCCTGCATGCATTGTCATCAATTCCGGTAGCCGGTACACAGGAGGGCATCATGACAAAGACATTGGCCGGCACCTCCTCTGTCTCTCTCAGAATATAATCGATCCCGGCCATCCCGGCTACATTGGCAGACTCATGAGGGTCGACGATAAAGGCAGTGGTACCGCACAAAACAGCCTGGGAAATCAATTCCTTTGGTGTCACAAGTGTGGACTCCAGATGCAAGTGGCTGTCAATAAATCCGGGACACACATACCTTCCATTCAGGTCTTTCTCCCGGATACCTTCGTATCTGCCGATCCCGGTGATCATCCCATCCGCCACAGCTATATCCCCATCTATGATCTCTCCTGTAAAAACATTAACGATCTTTGCATTTTTCAAAACAAAATCTGCTTTCCCCAATCCACGGGCGATATCTGAACATCTTTTATACATTTCTAAATTCACGCGATCATCTCCTATTTTCCACTGCCTTACAACAGTCCTGCCAGTGTGTTCCACAGTATAGTCATATCAATGGGCTTTGCCACATGGGCATTCATTCCGGCCTCCATGGCCTCCTGTACATCCTCAGCAAATGCATTCGCTGTCATTGCAATAATAGGTATGGTTTTGGCATCCGCTCTGTCCATTCTGCGGATAGCACGGGCAGTTTCATACCCATTCATCCGCGGCATGCGGATGTCCATCAGAACTGCGTCATAGGTTCCAGGCGCCGCCCTTTGAAATTCTTCAGCCGTCTGCATTCCATCTGTTCTGACCACAGATCTTGCCCCGTGCATTTTAAGCAGTTCACACAGGATTTCAGAGTTGATCGCATTGTCCTCTGCTACCAGAAAACATCGGTCTTTCAGAATTTCAGACGCATCCTGCTTCTCTGACTCTGTATCCCTGTCCTGCTCTGCTTCTGTCTCTTCCTGCGCGGCCTCACACATAAGCTCAACACAGAACACACTTCCTTTATGGGGTTTGCTCTTTACCCATATCCTGCCGCCCATAAGATCCACAAGGCCTTTTGTAATACTCAGTCCCAGCCCTGTCCCCTCAATGCCCATTGTGTTGGTATTCCGGGAAAAGGCTTCAAAGATGTGCTCCACGAACTCTTCTGTCATGCCGATTCCGTTGTCACTGACAGTGAATCGGTAACATACCTGCCCCGCCTGACAGTCAGAATCTGTTTCCTCTGCCAGAAATTCCACTCTTCCGCCTTTTGGCGTAAACTTAATGGCATTACTCAGTATATTGATCAGAATCTGATTGATCCGCAGCCTGTCCCCATAAAACTTTTCATGCCTGATCCCTCTCATCTGCATATGGAACTCCAGGCCATTGACCTCTGCCTGGGGTTCCATCATAACTGACAATTCCTTCAGCATTTCCGGTATTGAGATCTGCATACGGTTCAGCATGATCTTGGAACGCTCGATTTTACTCATATCCAGTATATCGTTTATAAGGCTTAACAGATACTGGGAAGAGGATGAAATTTTCTTCAGACAGTCCTCCACCCTGTCCCGTTCATCCAGATTGGCCATGGCGAGAGATGTCATTCCGATCACGGCGTTCATAGGTGTCCTGATGTCATGGCTCATGGAGGAAAGAAATTCGCTTTTTGCCCGGTTCGCTTCCTCTGCAAGAGCCAGGGCTTCCTGCAGGGCATCCTTTGCCTCACGCTCAGCAGACAGCATATCCGTCACATCTGCACGCACCATGCAGACTCTTCTGTGTCCCCTGTCTCCCCAGAGCACATTGACCTGCTTGTACCGCAGTCCGTTCTTTGACTGGTACGGAAGGACAAAATCATATCCCGAAGGTTTCTCTTCCAGTCGCTTCAGCATATTGTCTAAATTAAAATACTGCTCATTCTCCTCCTCAAAATGGCTGGTGATATAAAAATCCGTAATATTTTTTACCAGCTCCCTGTACCCTTCCAAAACATAAGGGGACAGATTCTCCAGCACGGTCTGGCGGGTGTACATGGTCACACGCCCGTCGTTCACATCCACAAAAGCCATAAGTTCAAAGGTATATGCCACCACATTAAGCATGCTCTGCTGTTCCCGCACAGAATCCGTGATATCGGTTCTGGCCAGACATACACGTCCAAGCCTCAAGTCCACAGCAGAAACCGTCATATTTTTTGTGAGCACCTCACCCTTCTCATCTGTCATAGAATAATGGAAGGAATAGCTGTTCTGTCTTTTCAGATGCTCCATCATGTATTCACCTGTAAGCATCCTGGTGACATGTTCTTTATCTCTGGGCACGATATGGAAGCAGTACCTTTCAGCGATCCACCGGGAGTAGCATCCTTCTGGATACCGGTCTTCTTCTGCCGCCCCGGAACTTGTGAGGATTTTATACCTGTCATTCAGGATGTCAGCATCAACGACCAGATCATAACTGGTAACTGACAACTGCCTTAATATACGTTCTGATATAACCTGCTCCGTTATATCCGTCACCGTCAGGATCCCGGTCACACCACCTGTATCCGGAGTTTCCACCAGATTCACCTGAAACTTCACATACCGGCCGTTCTGTTCCTTCGGAAGCTTGACAAAGCACTCCAGTATCTGTTCTGTATCCCCTTTCTTGAACGCGGCAAGTGCAGGTTCATTGAGATAGGTATCCAGAAAGACCTGTCTCATCTCCGGGTCCGTCACAAGCCCGGCAATGCCTGTAAAGAACTCCTCCCTTACGTTTCCAAAGGTTTTCAGCAGATCAGAATCCGTGTAGTCAATGATCTCCAGTATTCTGTTCTGGGTAATATTGCAGTGCCCTACGATCAGGGCGTTGGGTCCCGGTGTGCGGTAGTGCTGCAGGATAAGCTCATTATACTGCTTCCGTATCTGCACCTTTTCCTCACGCTCTTTGGTTATATCATGATATCCGGCATATACGCGGAATTCTCCGCCGGCACTTTGGATCAGGGTAAGACTGTTCTTTACCCATACATAACCGCCGCTGCCTGTCTTTAAACGATACACCATCTCACAGGGCGGCCCTTCGCCTGCCGCAAGGTAATCCTCCATACGCCTGTTCACAAATTCCCTGTCATCGGGATGCACTCCGGCCAAGGCATCCTTCCGGTAAATATCCCAGGCTTCCTCCATAGACATTTTAGTCATCTCAGCAAAGCCCTCTGACAGAAATTCGGGTATCATTCTGCCGTCCTGCTCGTACTTTACTACTGCCACGCCTCCTGGCAGATACTTTAATACATTTTGGAAATACTCCTCCAAACGCTCTTTTTCACTTTGAGTCTTGATCTCCTCTGTGATGTCCCTCACATATTTGATGTATGCGGGAATACCATTCCAGTCAGTCTCCCGGAAGCGTACACTGTAACAGCGGTTATTCTCCGGGTCTGTCATCCGATGCTCTTCCCCGTCCGGATGATGATCCTTCTGTGTGCAGAACTCACAGGGACTGTCCTTTCCATACATGGCCTTATAACATTTCTGCCCGAGACATTTTTTCCCATTATTAAACATTATCTTTGACTCATTGGCATACAGCAGATCATAATTATCCCTTCCGATAACATAGATCCCATCTGCTGTATCGTTGGCAATACTTTGAAACAATCTGGCTTCCGCTGACATGCCTGTAAAGACCGCATAAAACTGTACTGCTTCTGAACATGTGTCCATTCTCCGGCCTCTTAAGTGGATCCAGATCAGTCCTCCGTCCCGATGCCTTATTCTGTAAGAGACATCCAGCACCTTGCCGTTCTCAAAAGAGGACCGCATGGCTGACAGCACACGCTCCCTGTCCGCTTCATGGATCAGCCGGAATGCATCATACTCCTCCAGCTCTTCTCTTGTATGCCCCGAGAGCGCCATCACCCCATCCGATACAAAAATCGGCGTGATGCGTTCCCCTTCTATGCGGTAGCTGGCGATCCCTCCCGGAATGGAATTGATCAGATGGTCCATCTCCAACTGGGTCTCCTTGATGTCTGAAATATTGTGGAATACACAGTGGATCAGAGGACAGCCGTCCTCCTCCCCGATCCATTTCACATGGACGCGCACCCACACAGTATGTCCGTCCCTGTGCTGTTTACGGAATTCAAATATGGTCACTTCACGGGTACGTATGGCCTCTTTTACTCTTTCAATGACCATTTTTGTGTCTTCCCAATATGTCATTTCCGCAGCATCCCTCTTAATCAGCTCACGGTATTCCTCTACAGTATATCCGGACAGTTCCGGAACACCGTCTGAAAAATATACGGTCTCAAAAATATCAGACACCCTGTAAATTGCAACACCGCCGGAAATGGCATTGACGATATCTTTTACCTTATCCTTTTCCGCTGTGAGTTCCCTCTCCATCTGCACCTGTCCGCTCACATCTCTGTAAACACCGTACAGCAGCTTAGTCTTATCCGTCTGGGTTTTTACAGATGCCTGCAGATGGATCCAGCGGTATTCTTCTTTCCGGTCATTCCAAACCCGGTAGGTATGCTTCATGGTTCCGCTGGTGCTTATAGTTCTCTGTATTTTTTCCTGGAGAACACCGCAGTCCTGAGGATGGACTCCCATATATTCTGTTTTTTCCTCTATGATCCTGATGTGTTCTTCCGAATAGCCCATGATTTCATAAAAAGCAGGGTTATGAAAGACAGGGGAAATCTGTTCACCGTCATAGCGGTATACGCAAAGTCCGCAGGGAATGCTGCTGAATGTGGCCTGAAGCTCTTTTTGGAGCACATCTGACTGCTCTTCTTCCCGTTTCCTGTCCGTAATATCCTGTATATATTCAATATGTGCGGCCTTTCCGTCCCAATCGATCATTTTGCCGCTGAGCTGATAGACCCTGCCGCTGACAGGATGATGATACTCGCGGAGCAGCAGATCCGGTCTGTTTATTTCCTTCCTGCGGCAAAACGCACACGGTTTATCAAACCCTGCCACCCGATAACAATATTTTTCTGCCAAATCCGCATCCGGCATAAATGTCTCACATGCCAGGCGGTTGGCGTACAGTATCTCATATGTATCTGCCGAACTGACACAGACAGCCACCGGTGCATTATCCATCAATACCTTCACCTGGTCCGCAGAAAGAGAAACCTCCCGTATCATGACTTGCCCTCCCTTACATATATATTCATAAAACTCTTTCCGTAATGCCGGTCTAGGTATAAAAAAGGGCCGGCCCTGCGCGTTATGTGCCAAGGAACAGCCGCACCGCTCTACAGAAATAGTTTGATTCTTCAACTACTTGGTTCTCAAACTTCTTACTTTTTTGCAATATTTTATAAATTGATCAGAATATTATATTTTTTTTACTTATTTCTTCTAATTTTAACACAGAGAGTCTAAATGCGCAATCTTTTTGAAAAACCCCCAGATACTGAAAACACCTAAAAAAAGTATCTGGTATCGTAATGATCGACCCGGCTGAAAATGCAGACAAAACTTAAAAACCAGCCGGAGAAACCTCCGGCTGGCTGGTCATATTGTATTATGTATTTTTCACAATTCTTTTTAATCCCACTCTGACGCAAACCTGTCATGCACCGCTCTCATAGCCATCTCTGCTTCTGCTTCCTTTATCACCGCTGTAATACGGATCTCAGAAGTTGTCACCATATCTGTATTGATCCCCGCGTTTGACAGCGCCTCGAACATCTTTGCAGCCACACCGGGATTGGAGCTTACCCCTGCGCCTACCACGGAAATTTTAGCCACATCTTCTTCACAGCTTACATTGGCATTACCGATCACATCACTGTATTTTTTCAGAAGTTCCAGAGTCATCATCATATCAGGCCTTGCCACGGTGAACGTCAATGTTTTTGTACCGTCTTTTTCCAGAGATTGGATCATGACATCAATATTTACCCCATTTTTTGCCATGAGATTCAGAAGTCTGAATGTACTCTCCGGGTTATCTTTCATACCGGAAACTGCGATCTTCGCTATATTTTTATCGACAGCCACACCGCTTATCAGCATTTTTTCCATCTTTGTCGTCTCCTTTACCACTGTTCCTTCTTCTTCACTCATGCTGGACTTTACCACCAGATTTACATTGTACCGCCTTGCCATCTCCACACAGCGGCTGTGCAGCACTTTTGCTCCCAGGGAAGCAAACTCCAGCATTTCCTCATAGGTCACCTCAGGCATCTTCCTGGCATCCGGAACAATACGGGGATCAGCCGTATATACGCCGTCCACATCCGTATAAATCTCACATAAATCCGCATTCAGCGCAGCCGCCAGCGCCACCGCTGTGGTGTCGGAACCGCCTCTGCCCAGAGTTGTCACATCGTCATATTTGTTCACGCCCTGGAAACCAGTGACAACAACGATCTTGTTAGAATCCAGCTCCTTGGTGATCCTCTCGGAATCAATCCTCTTTAACTTTGCGTTCTGGTACGCAGAGGTTGTGTGCATAGGCACCTGCCACGCATTCAGGGAAATGGCTGTCACTCCCATCTGGATCATGGTCATGGCCATAAGGGATACGGACACCTGTTCTCCTGTCGCCAAAAGCATATCCATCTCCCGTCTGGACGGCATACTGCTGATCTCCCCTGCCTGGGCAAGCAGGCGGTCCGTAGTCTTTCCCATTGCGGAGAGCACTACTACCACCTGGTTGCCCTCTCTCCATTTTTTAATACAGCGCTCTGCCACATTTCTGATCTTATCCAGATCAGCCACAGAACTGCCGCCGAATTTCATTACTACAAGCATGATGTTCTCCTATTCCTTTTGTACCTTAAATGCTGTCATCCGTACAGATATAAACCCTATCCGCCGGAAGAAAATTCTATCTCATTATAACACTATCCCTGCGTATCCGCGACAATATATTTTTCGGATGCCGCCGCAAAATAAACTGTGTTTTCATAGCAGGTCGTCCTTATAGCTGCCTGTCAAAATACTGCAGTGCAGATAATTCTAAGATATTGCGAAACGCAATAAATAGTATGGCATAAATACTGACACGGTTCAAACTAAAAGTCAGCTGCACATCAAGATGTGTTACAACTGCATCCACAACGATCAAAAACACGATCAATAGATAGTTTGAGAAGTTGGCCGCCCTGTTTGCTTTGTTCTGAACAGCCTCCCAGCGCTCATCACCTCTGTATTCTATCTGCTTTTTGGCCTTCCAAAAGTAAAGAAACAGCGTTGCTGCAGTGCCAATAATAAGGAAAAACAAAATAACAGCCTGCTCATCCATACTCACTCCCCCTTGTCTCCCTTATACTCAAAAACTTCATTGATGGGTACCTGAAAAACTTCTGCGATTTTGAAAGCCAGTTCCAGAGAAGGCGTATATTTATATTTCTCGATGGATATAACCGCCTGACGTGATATCCCCACTTTGTCTGCCAAATCAGCCTGGGTCCAGTCCCGTTCTGCTCTCAAAACCTTGATGCGATTCTTTATCAAGGTATTAACCTCCTTACAATATGTAACCTGTTGGTTACATTCCAATTGTAATTGGTTGATTACATTTTGTCAAGTATATAAAACATACAAAACGTCGAAATCAATGCCATAATTACTGAGAGACTCAGGTAAATCGTTTCTTAAATAAATGTGAACGCAAAAAAAAGGATACCACTCCCATAACAGGATGATATCCTTTTTCCCGGTACCAGCAAGAAGGGCTATCTAAATTTTACGCTGTCGATCAATGCCTGAATATTCTCTTTCGGAGTATCTCCTCCCAGAGCGCAGCCCGGTCCCAGTATAAACCCTGTAGTAGACTTTCCACCAACGATCTGCAGGATCCGCTCTGCTGCCTCCTTCACTTCCTGCTGTGTGCCGTTTGAAAGTAATACAGGATTTACCTGGCCAAGCAGAGCGCAGTTTTCTTTTGCCGCCCGGACTGCTGTCTTTAAATCTGTTTTCTGGTCAATTTCCAATACATCCGCACCCAGATTACACATCTGATCTATGATCTTTGTTGCATTGCCGCAGATATGAAGGGAAATCAGGCCTCCTTTTCTGTGCACTGCCTCTATCACCTTTTTTTCATAAGGAACGGCAAAGGTCTCATACATTGCCGGCGAGATCACATCCGGCCCTGCTGTGCTGTCGCCCATGGATGTCATGGGGACGCCCAGTTGAAGCAGTTTTTCATGGTATGCGATACATGCTGAGGTACAGAACTCAAGCAGTCTGTGAACATCCTCCTCCGCCTCTTCGTCCATCAGATCCTCCAGCAGCCGGTCCATGCCATAGAGCTGGGATGCCAGGCTGAACGGTCCCTGGTCTCCCCGTCCGATCAGGAATACCTCCCTGCCGAAATGCTGCACCAGCCTCTCCACAGTCAAAATCTGGGCTTTTAAAAGAGGACTTTCCCAGAAATCCGCCGGCATCTTAAGATTCCTGATATCTTCCAACTGTTTGACCGCAGTGGTATGTGCCACCGGAGCGCCTTTTTTCCTGTAGATCACACCACAGCCAAGGGCCTGAGCCAGCGCCGCCGTTCCATTTTCAATCAGGAGCATATCGTGTCCGAATTCTTCCCACATATTTATCTGCATTTCGGCCATGGCACTGTCATCCAGCACAAACGCTCCGAAATCCATTCCCGACTCCTCTGCGCACATAAGAAAATTATGCAGGTCTGTGGGCATTCTGTCCACATCTCTGAATTGAATGGCAGCCAGACACCGTTCGTATGAATTCATATATTCTTTCATATGGATGCCTCCTGTCCGTTCTGTATCTCCTTGATCTTTAATACCAGAAGACCGCCCCGGCTGGTCTTATCTCTCTTGATGAGCCATTTACGGCGGGACAGGTGTTTTCCGCTCCAAACCACTTCTCCCATCTCTTCCGGCGTCTCTCCGAACAGGACAGATACCTGATAACTGTTTTCCGGTTGAAGTACCTCTGATAGATCCGGCTTTATCCAAACATTCTTTTCTTCATCAGGATTGGCTGCGATCAAAAGAACCTCTTCTTTTTCCCTGTAAATGTACGGAACGGGAAGTATCTCATCTGCCTCATAATCCAAGGGGCAGAAACGTTCTGTCTCTTCTCCCATTCTTCCCGGCCGTATGAGATGGGGATGCGCTCTGCGGATTTTTATGATACGCTTCATATCCTCCAGCATTTCCGCTTTTTCCGGGTTTTTCAGTTGCTCCCAATCAATCCAGCTGCCATACAGCCAACGCCCTTTTCCCGGTTCTCCCTCCCCGTATAGGCCGGGGGTAAGCTGAGGCAGAGGACGGTAGTCCGCATCGAATTCCTCCCCTGCCATAAACACAGGGATTCCCGGAGCCAGAAGCGTTGTGTATCCGGCCAGGTAACGGCTTCCCTGTGCAGTATATGGATTTTCTTTCTCAGGAAATCCAACCCAGCCATTGTCATGACAACTCAGTTGGATGGATATATACTGGCCATCCTGGACCCTGAATGGAAACTCTACGTTCAGCCCGTTTTTGATCCTGGTATATTCCACCGTATAGTCCACTTCCAAAACATCTTCCCGGCTGCTGTTCCAGACCTGCCCAGCCTTATCCGTCACCTGAATGTTCTTAATCCTTTTATCCTCATGGATATTCTCAACACGAATCCTGCCCATCTGAATGCGATAAGCTGCACGGCCATCTGCACACACAATTTCCTTTTTCACGTCTCCTTCAAAAATCACTTCCGGTACTTTGTCCTTTCCAAACCACGAACTGTCCCTGCTGTCCTGGATGGTTCCGTCTTCGTAAAATATCTTCACATTATACCGCTCATTTGCTCTTATCTGCCTGTCTCTGCAGTAGCCGGCCGGATCACAGAGCATTCTGAAGGAACGGTTCAGGCCATGGTTGTGGCCTACAGCCTCACCATGCTGTAAGATATCTGTCACGCCGCAGATGGCAGGTCCTGTCTCGGCAATGATCAGGATCTTCTTTCCCATATCGGCTGCTTTTCTGCGGATCAGTGACCATAGATCATTGCGATAATGTGCAACATCCAGCCGATATCCGTCGATTCCAAATTCCTTTATGTACCATAGCCATGTATCCACCCACCATGCATCCATATCCGCGTGTCCGCCATACCAGTCAAAATCGCGCATCCCCCAGGAGCCTCCCAGAAACCAATCCGGATGTTCTTTTACAATTGGGCTGTCCTCCATAACGCCATGGGTTATTACGTCCAGAAAAATTTTGATGCCACGGCTATGGGCCTTCTCTATTAAATGCCTGAATTCCGCTTCTGTCCCCAGCCCCGGATCTATACAATCCGGACGGATACACGCGTATTCTGTCCAGATATTATAGAAGTGACTTTTGTCACAGAGCTGATGTCCGGTAAGCCACACAGCATTGATCCCCAGTTCTTCCAGATACGGAAGTCTCTCTTCCATAGAAGCAAATGTACCTGACTCCGGACCGTTCGGTGAAGTAAAACTTTTTGTCGCAATTTCGTAAATAATAAGCCGTTCCAGATAATCCGGCGCATCTATGATCTGATAGTCCATAACATTTCCCTTTCTTTTATATTAAAACATGTCTCTCATCCCTTGACGGAGCCTGCGACCATACTCTCTGCAATCTGCTCCTGCAGGATCACATAGACGATCACTGTAGGCAGGATACACATTACAAGCGCCGCAAACATTGATGAATAGTTGAAGCTGAATGTCGATGTAAAATACTTGATAGTCAGCGGCAGTGTTCTGTTCTTTTCACTGGAGGTGAGAAGCATGGCGTACATGAACTCATTCCATGAGAAAATAAAGGTAAGGATGGCAGAACTTGCCATAGCCGATTTACTGAGCGGCAGCATGATCTTGGTAAAGGTTTTCAAAAACCCGGCGCCATCCATATAGGCTGCCTCTTCCAGCTCCTTTGGCACTGACAGGAAAAAATTTTTCATAAGAAACAGACTGAGCGCCATTCCAAATCCAGTATAGATAAGAATAAGCCCCGCCTTCGTGTCGTACAGTCCCAGCTTATTGATCACAAAATAAACCGGCTGTACCATGGCATTGGATGGAATCAGCATGGAAGAGATCAGCACCATAAAGATCACCTTCTTCCCTTTAAATTCTGTTCTTGCCAGCACATACCCTGCCATAGAGTAAAGCACTACAGCCAGAACTGTGCTGATCCCGGCCACAAATAAAGAGGTGAAAAACCGTGAGATAATGTCCACCTTCTCCAATGCGATCCTGTAACCATCCGTATAAAATGAAGTCGGCAGAGAAAAGCTGGAAGAAAGGATCTGACTGTTTGTCTTAAAGGAAGACAACAAAACCCATAAAAAAGGAAACAGCGAGATTAGGATCACAATCCCCATAATAACGTAATCAAATATCCGCTGTCCTGTCTGTTTTTTACCTTTCATACTTCTCCACCTCTCAATCTGCACTGTCCATACGAAACAATTTATTACAGAGCAACATAACAACAATCCCCAGGACCAGTAAAAGAATTCCAAGTGTATTAGCATAACCATACTGATTACTCTGAATGATCTTGTTCACCATCATGACAGAAATCGTCATACTGGAATCCCCCGGACCTCCATTTGTAGTCATATAAATAGACTCAAATTCTTTGAACACAGATGTGACCGCCACGATCGCACCTGTTCCGATCGCTCGTCTAAGCAGAGGAAGGTATATATACCAATCCACCTGTTTTGCTGTTGCTCCGTCAATCCTGGCGGCGTCCTCTATTTCCGAAGAAATAGAGCTGAGTTCCGCCAAAACGATCAACGTGATAACCGCAGCATACCAAAGCCAGATATTTGTGACACTTAAAAATGCTGTTTGAGAATCCACCAGCCAGTTTCTGGTCAAATGTTCTAATCCTACACTTTTTAACAGCATATTCAGGATTCCCATATCCGGCTTATAGATAAATACAAACATCAGCGCCAGCGCAGATCTTGAAATAATATTAGGAAGCATGAATACCGACCTGGTAAATCTCCAGCCTCTCCTCTTTCTTTTTAAGACGAGCGCCACTAATACACCGAAAGGAACATGCACAGCCACAGCCAAAAATGCCCAGAACAGAGTATGCCAAAGAGATGCATGAAACACGGAATCCCTGAAAATCTTTACATAGTTTTCCAGACCGATAAAACGCATACTCTGCATTCCGTCCCATTTGGTAAAACTGGACACCAGAGCCAGAATCATAGGCCCAAGATAGACCAGAGCAAACATTACCAGTGTAGGAGCCAAAAAAATAACGATCCAGACTTTATTTTTCTGTTTCATCTCAATCACCCGCTGTCTATTCTATATCCTGTTTATACTGTGCAGCACCTTCATTCATCATCTGGATAAACTCTTCCACAGTAATGCTGCCTGATACCAGATTTGGAATTTCCCTTCCAAATACATCATTCTGGGAAACAGGGTCCCATTTTGTCTGATAGCTTGGCAGAACAATACTCACATCGGAGGAGGCATCTACACAATTTTTCATAGGAGGAATCATCTTATCATATTCGTCCTGTGGGAAATCCACTACAGAAGACAATTCCCCTGCCTCAACCGCTCTTTTGGAACTATATACTGGTTTTGTATAAAATTTCATAAATTCAACTGCACCGTCAATGACATCCTGGCCGTAATCCGTGGTAATACACCAGCTTGACTGCTCCATAGAACCAATCATTACATCCCCCGGGTACTTTGCATAGCCTACTTTATCCGCGAATCCCTCAGAGGCATAATCCGGGTCCGTTAGACTTGACATCATCCATGGACCGTTGGCTATCATTGCTGTATTTCCGCTAAAGAAATTATTTGCTGCCAGTGCATAAGTTCCGCCCACCGCATCAGATGTGGTGTAATCAAACTGTCTTTTTAGAACCTCCACTGCTTCCTTAAATTCCGGAGTATCAAAATTATCCGGGAACTGCTGTGCCATAAACTTCTGCCCTTCCTCTGTTCCTCCCAGATAAGCAGTGGCGAGAAGCATGGGACACCAGGCTGTCTCTGTGGTATGGAGGGACAATGCCGGTATTCCCGCTTCTTTTAACTGTTCACAAGCCTTCCAAAAATCCTCCCAGGTCTCAGGGAATGTCTCGATACCTGCCTGTTCAAACAGCTCTTTATTATAGTAAAATCCTGAGAGCTGAAGACCCGCACTTGGAATCAGATACATTTTACCGTCATCTCTTGTAAAGGCTTCGATTCCCTGAGGCATCAACTGCCCCTTCCATTCCTGATCCGCTTCCAGGTAAGGTGCCACATCCACCAATCTGCCATTTTCCACAAGCAAATCATAAAATGCTGGTTCCGGCCCAACCTGAATCAATGCCGGCAGAGAATTAGAAGCATTCAGCATTTTCAGTTTTGAACGATAGTCATCAGATGCTCCTGCAAGATATTCCACATCCATCTGATATTTTCCTTTGTACTCCTCATTAAAGTCTTCCACTACCTCTTTCATCTGAATGTCCATAGCGTCATTGGCGCCGGTTGTGATAATAATTGGAATTTTCACTTCCTCTTCACCTTCGCCTGATGTCTGACTTTCAGAAACAGAATCCTTACCTTCCCCGGTATCCTGAGTATTGTCTTTGCTGTTTCCTCCTCCGCATCCGGCCAGCATAAATGCTGCGGCCAAACTTAAAATCCTCATCATATTTTTCCTTTTCATTAACAGGAACCCCCTTTTCTTTTGATGACTGTATTATAGCAATCTTCGGCCTTCAATATATACAAAAAAATATATCTGTATTGTTGTTTTCTATACATTTTAATTTTATTTACCCATACAAAACAGAGTTCTACTGTCATTTTGTGTGTTTACCGCAAAAAAGGCGCAGAACAAACAGCACTTTGCCCTGCACCTCACTTATTTATTTTTCTAATTGTTTTGTATCTCCAAATATACTTTGGCATAACGGTTCATGGATGCAGTCAGACCCCTTTTCTATGGGAAGGCGAATCATGCAGACTGTCCCCGTCTCCTTTGTACTTTTATAAGAGATCCTGAATTTGTCTCCATACCGCAGGCAGAGTCTGCATACCACATTCGATATACCATATCCGCCTCTTTTCTGGGGAAACGTCTTTCTTATCTGCTCCATTCCCTGATACTGCATCTGATTAAGTTTTTCCAGAACTTCAGTCTCTATAACACTTCCATTATTTTTAACACACAGTTCTATAAAGCCTTCCATGCTCCTGGCCGTCACCTTTATTTTTCCGCCGTCATCCATATGGGCAAAGCCGTATTTAATGCTGTTTTCCACAACAGGCTGAAGAATGATCTTTGGGATCACCCCCTGTTGTACAGCCTCATCTGCTTCAATCTCATACTCAAACAGGTTCTCATTTCTAATCTGCTCTATGTCCAGATAGCACCTAACATGTTCCAGTTCCTTTCTCAGCGGCACATCATTTTCCCCTTTGCTGATACTGATACGCAGCATATTGGACAATGACTGGATCAGCCGTACCATTATCTCATCCCCATCCATCCTCGCCAGCATATGGATATTATCCAGTGTATTATAAAGAAAATGTGGGTTGATCTGATAGACAAGGGAATTGTATTCATTGATACGTATTTCTTCCTGTTCTTTTTTCACTTCCTCCATCAGACTTCCTATATGCTTGAGCATTTTATTATAAGAAACTGCCACTTGGTCCAGTTCTGTATTGGTACTGATCTGTATCTCCTGATTTAGACTCTCCCCATCAAAATTACTCATGATCCGGCTGATACCGGAAATCGCTTTTCTGAATGGATGTGATACAAATGCAGATATGACAATGCAGAGAATAACGGATACCATCATTGTCACTCCTAAACTTTTCAAAAAGCTAACAGCCGGAGCCTGAATTACGGATTTTGGAACCACTGAAAGAAAAATAAAATCCTGATCCTTATCCGTATTGACAAAACAAATCTGGCTGTCCGCAGCAAAGTGGACCACCTCATCTGCTTCCCGGGGCAGTTTTTCTTTTGCCTTACGCAAAATTTCTATGCTGATTTCTCCATCCTGTTCCACTCCCCCTGTCTGGCAGCATATTTCCCCCTCCATAGTAGCCATTGCATATACCGCAGGGGATTTCTGGTTCACATCAAAAAATATATTGTTATAGAAATCCTGGTTCAGTTTGATGATCAGAATTCCCGGACTTACATTTTGTTCCATATGCCGGATATTGCGGACTAGAAATATTCCTGAGTCCTTCTGTCCGTTTATCAGAACTGTACTGTACATAATTCTGGTCAGGGAATAATTATCAGCAAGTGCCCTGCTCAGCTCTGTGGACAGGATATCTTCCGGATTTACGTCTGTGATCACTTTATTTGCAAAGTATTCATTTCCTTTGTTGTCTAGAAATATCCCGTATTCCGCATATTGATTGTTAGAATACCAGAGACTTCTGTTTACATATGCTTTGTCCTGAGGCAGCAGTTCTTTCCTCTCCAGGGATTTCTGGATATAGGAATTGGTGATATAATTTCTGGTCAGTTCATCAAACCCCTGTACCATCATCTGATAATTTCCGATCATTTTGCTGTTGCTGTGGGAATAATTCTCCAGGTTTAAGTCCGTCACATTTCTGTTTATGGAACCGGCCAGGACCACCCCCATAATACCAAGGGGCAGAATGGCTGCCAGAATTGTAAAGATGACCAGCTTTTTGCGAATTCCGTAAAACCTTTTACTTTTCTTCATACATTTTCTTCCTGTACTCTGTTGGCAGACATCCCGCGTGTTTCTTAAACTGCTGCGTAAAATAGGAAGGATTGGGTATTCCAACTTTCTCACAGATTTCCGTTATGGAGTCATCCGTTGTCTTTAAGAGTTTCTTGGCCAATCTGATCCTCTCTTCCAGCAGATATTGTTTAAATGAGCGCTGCATACTCTGCCCAAAAAGCCGGCCAAAGTATACCGGATTTAAATGCACTTCTCTTGCCGCCATGCCTACACTTAAAAATTCATCATCCAGATGCTCCTGTACATAGCTGACAGCCTGACTGATGTAAGTTCTGGCATGACTGCGGATCTGGTCCAATTCTGTCATATCCCTCTTTTTACCGTCCGCCTGTTCGAGATTTTCCACTGCCTGTACATAGGCTTCCTTTAATCCCTTTATCCCTCTGCCTGTTCCTGATATGCCATATCGTAACTCTAAAGAAAACTTCTGTTTCAGCAGCTCCATCTCTCTTTCTAAGACTGGAAGTACCAGGTACTCTTCCCTAGAAGCTGATAAGATCATAATCCTGTAGCCGCTCTCATTCTGGAAATAAAAATACTGGTAAGCTTCCCCTAAATCATGTTCTAAAAATCCGGCGATTTCTTCCTGAGTCACTGACTGTCTGTTCTTCTCATCAAAGACTCTCACAAAGTCCATACAGACAGCCCGGTAAAAGAAAGCATCCCGATTTTTTCCACCAAAGCGTTCCAGCGCTTCCTGCAGTTCTTCCTCGTCTATCTGGTCTCCGCTGAATTTCCCCACCATATAATTCTCAAAAACTTTTTTGTTATTTTCTATGAAATGTTCATAGTCCTGAAGGATTCTGCTGCTCTTCCTTGTCTGCCGGATCGTCTTTGCAGCGCTTTGAACAGCCTCCTCCAGCTTACTGTCCTCTATGGGTTTCAAAAGATATGTAAACGCCCCAAGTTCACATGCTTTCTGCGCATATTCAAAATCCCGGTATGCGCTGATAACAATCCATAAGCATTTCTTTTCAGCCCGCCCGTTCACCTCCTGAATCAGGTCAAGACCAGTCATTTGCTTCATTCGGATATCTGTTATGACAATATCCGGCCGCTTTTCCAGAATTTCATCTACGGCCTTCCTGGGATTTCGTGATGTACCCACTACCACTGCCCCCATTTTATCCCAGGAATATGTAGTCTCCAGTCCCTTTAGGATGATCGCCTCATCATCCACCAAAAAAATTTTAATCTTCTCCATTTCTCCGCCCCGTAATTGTTAGAGTGTGTTTCATCATAAGTTTCAAACCCTCTGCAGAGGAATACACCTTGTGCAATGAATTAATTATACCCCGGAAAACGGAGTTTTGGTAGTCTCAATCTCTGTCCTATATTTTTCGTCTACCTGTTTTTGGCCTGCATCCGTGGGAATCACATGTAAACAGACAGTATGGTAAAAATATACCCCCTGTCAAAAGACAGAGGGCATATGAAAATGATATTTATTTTTTTCTGTACTTTAAAAAAAGAATTTATATCTTATTGGTAAATCTTTTATAATAGTGCTCTGCTCTGTCTTTATCCAGCAGAAAGTGCCTCTGCATTTTTTCTATGATAATATTTTTATCTGCATTCTCTTCTTCTTTTTCAGCAATAAATGCTTTTATCCCTTGTTCTAATCCTTTTTCTATCCCCTCTTTGACCCCTTCTTCATAACTTAGTTTTTTCTCATTTCTAATATGACGCTCTGCATTATATTCTGTCAATATCACATCCTTCACCTCTCCTCGCTGTTTCTTCAGGAAATCCGCAAGAATATCTTCCTCAATGCATTCTTCCACCGCCATGTCCACCGCACCTTCTAAATTCTCAGGATACCTTTCCAGATACAGCCGTACCTTTGACACAAAGAATGCATATTGCCACAGCAGACTGCAGTTTTCCATTAACTGCCGGTTATGTCCTGTATTGATGTTCAGGACCGTAGCCACACATTCCAGGCAATAGCTGTCCTGCTTCCTCTCAAATGCGTCACTGAGTCGGTACTCCCGGCGATCCGGTTCTTCCTGCAAACCATTGTAAAACACAATATACTGCGGCAACGGGATTTTTATACGACTTCCGGAATAAATATCAAGTTCTCTTTTTTCCACATATCCCTGATATACCCTTGCAAAATATATCAAGCCCCGCAGAGGCATATTGGGATTTCTGGTAGATTGGGCTTCATATAAATTCATCACACTGTCGATCAAAAAGGATAGGTCGTTCTTGACTCCCATATAAATAGCCCCTTCAATCGTGGTGATCTCCAATTGCTCAGGATTTTGATAATTGGAATGATTGATGGCATTATAAAGTTCCAGTGCAGCTTTTCTGTTTCCGAATATCATACGGAACAGACTATCCTTGTAATTTCTGTTTACCTGTTTCTTTCTGAGCGCTCTGCTTTTACTTTTTCTTCTGTTTCTGTTCATCCTGCCTCAACTTTCCGAAGCAGCTATAAGCCTCAGGAATCTGTAAATATTATATCAGAAATAAACCTGTACCACAACTTGCTGCTTCTATACTTTACTTATTTAACTGTTTTACTCTGAGAATTCCGGCAGATACTGCCGATTTGATGAAAATAGAAAAAAGATAACTGTTCAGTACCCTCACAGTTACAAAAAAGATTCTTTTAGAAAATCATTGATTACAGTATATCAGATATAAAACGCTGCTGCAATTATATAATAAAATTTACAATCCCCATATACAAAATCCGGCCGTATTTTAAAAGTCCCCCATTTCTTCTGGAAATAAGCAATTTCCAGCCCTTTGAGGCTGATGGCTTCATCATCCACCCTGCATAGAGAGATATCTCTGTGCGCAGAATTTATTTTAAAGTAAAAAGAACTGTATGAATATTAATAATCTCTTAAATCAAAATCCTTACATATTTGTATCACTAAAATACTGCCCACCTGTAGCACTATTCTTTTACAAATCATAAACTATATATAAAAAGGAAAAAAGAAATAATCATATGAATTTTTATGACTGTCCTTGTGGTTGTATAAAGCCTTGTGAATCCTATTCCTACGCACAATATGCCATACAAGCTAATCCACCGTCCAGATCTGACCTTCCAATGTTTGTACTGTTTCAGGAAGGTAAACGGATTTCTTTATCGGACACGAAAATATTTCTTGAACCGGGATATCTTTATCTTATAGATTTTATATTTCTGGCTACGCCGGAAACAGACAGTTTTATGCAGATCACTCCAAAAATCAATGGGGTCCTTAAACTGTTGTATTCCTTTTTTGCCCCCACTGGTTCCGCATCACGTAATACTTCAGCCTCCGGTAGTTTTACGGTTCCAGTAATGGGAGACAGCGCAAATGTTTCTTTTAATCTGACGTATCCGGATAAGGTTAAAAATATTGATATATCCGGCGCTGTGTCTGTGACTATGCTTCATAAGATTAAAAACTGCAGCACTGTCCGGCCGGATGTCTCCATACAAAATTCCTGAAAGCTCCCAAATCTGCCGCCGGCACAATAGGGCAAAGGAGTTTAAATGGACAAATGAGGTGCACTGCCTATCAAAAGCAGAAAAACACCCTGTACTCTGTCCGGCACCCGGACTTACTATTTTTATATTGTAAATATATGGACAATTTGATATACTTTATGAAATACCGGGTGAGCACCTACCGTATACAAGGCTATATCTTGTATACGGTTTTTGTTTTGGGGGAATGTTTGATGAGGAACAGAGAGAAAAGTAAAACAGAAAATACAGCAATCACATTGATCAGATTTTGTGTGCCTCTTATTTTAAGCAGTATACTGCAGCAGCTCTATAACTGGGTTGATGCATTTATCGTGGGAAATGTAGCGGGAGAAAAAGCTCTCGCGGCTATTGGTTCCACAGGTACCATTGTTGATTTATTTCTCAATGCTATTACGGGATTTACCCTTGGACTTTGTATTTTGTTTGCGCAAAAGTACGGCGCAGGCAAAAAAGCCCACATTACCAAAATACTTTCCGTGTTTTCTGTTATCCTAGGCGGTATTTTTTTGCTCATTTCACTGATCGGTATTGCCGGCGCGTATCCTCTGCTTCGTATCATGAATACAACACCGGATACGATTTATATGGCAAAAGATTATCTGCAGATAATACTGATCGGAATCCCTTTTCTTGCTGTATATAACGTCTATTCCTCAGCGCTTCGCGGAATCGGAAACAGCCGTGCACCTTTTGTGTCTGTTTTATTTTCATCTGTTGTAAATATAATACTGGACCTTGTTTTTGTAAGTGTCTGGCACTGGGGTGTTGTGGGCGCGGCAATTGCGACTGTGATATCACAGGCTTTTATGACAATATTTATCATTCTATATAGTATAAAGAAGCATTCCTGCCTGCGTTTTTCTGTAAAGAAGTGGGCACTGGATCACTCCGTTTTGAAAGAGGGGCTTCGTTTAGGAATCCCTCCTATGATCCAATCCAGCATCACATCACTGGGAGGGCTTATATTACAAAATTTCATGAACGGATTTGGAACACAGACAGTTGCAGCGATCACCACAGCATATCGGGTGGATACTATGGTGCTTCTGCCAATCGTTAATCTTGGTTCCGGAATCTCTACAATTGTGGCACAGAATTATGGCGCAGGAAGAAAAAAGCAGATTCCCAAAATCGTCTGCGTTGGCACTTCCATGATGTTTTGTATTTCCTTATTGTTGACGTGGCTGATCGTGGAGACCGGCGGATATCTGATCGCTATGTTTGGAGTAAGTCCGGAGGTAACAGAGATTGGAAAGAATTATTTTCAGACAATTGCCGTTTTCTATGCTGTTTTTGGCATTGCAGCATCGGTACGGGGCTACATAGAAGGAATCGGAGATATACTGTTTTCCAGCTTTGCAGGTATCATTTCCTTGATTTCACGGATCATATTTTCTTATGCTTTTGTTGGGATTTGCGGAAATATGATCATTGCATATGCCGAGGCGGGTTCCTGGGGTGTCTTATTAGTGCTTTACACCATACATATTCTAAGAAAGAAGTTCCTTTCAAAAAATATGGATCAGATAGTTTGACAGCCTTTAATAGGTGTGCCGGCCTCCCCATACGCGATGCTGTTCTTTGGTAAGAAGCTTCCGACTAATACTGCAAAAAACAGTTATCGAAAGTTCCTTACCCGGGTCTTATAGTGCTTTACTACATCATACATTCCCGATCAAAGCGGTTCAGACAGGTGTATCAGCATGTAGAGCAGTTTTGGGCACGGATTAAACTTACTCTCCCTGCCCAAAACTGCTTTCTGTTATCTTGTCAAATCCAAATATAATAAAAGCTGAACCTCCTCTGCCGCATCTTCGTCCCCATAATAGGCATACCGGTTGATAGCGCCTAAATGAGCACCCTGTCGGAAATAAAAATCCACTGCCGGAACATTGTTATTCTGACATTCAATTTTGAGCTGGTTAAGTCCCAGTTCTATGGCTTTTGTTTTTACCATACAAAACAGTTTTCCGCCCACACCGCGTCTTTTATAGGAAGAATCCACACGGATATCCCACAGAACCCCCAGATCTTCCCGGCCCTCCAACATATGAAGCTCCGCAGAATGGCTGCACAACACTGCCCCTCCCACTGGCTTCTCCCCATCAAAGGCCATGAAAAAATGCCAATTTGACAGATCAAACTGCTGATTCCACCTTTTAAAATTGGCATCACCGGAAAAATCTTTTACATATGGCACTGTATCTCTTTTTTGAAACGTGATGCCGCTCAAATCTTTTATTTCCACTTCATATATTTCCTTGACAGGAACCTTCATTTCAACTTCATCATAAATGCAGGCATCTGTTTTCCTTAATTCTGTATATTGAATTTCTCGACTTTGTTCCATATGATCCTCCTATTGCAGTCCTTCTGTACCTAATCACCTTTGGTGATGAGCTTTCTGCTTGTCCGCCAACATTTTCCTTTGGTCAGCGCAGTAACTGCGCAGGCCTACAGAATAGTCATCATATATTTTAACATAAAACCGCCGTGTTTTACAGCATAGCTGTCAATTATCATCTACTTCTGGACAAGTGACAAACCGGCTGATACAATGATTTTATATGAAAAGGAGCTTCCTGTATAATTCAAATATAGGGAATTCCAAGAAAGAAGGTTGAGAAAAAAATACCTCAGTGTAAAATAAGATTACTGACTTTGGCGGTTAGTATAAAATCTTATTAAACAGAGAGGTATCTAAAATGAATTGTAACACACAGAACACAAAAATTGCATCCATAACTGAAAAAACTTTGATCGTTGGTATTGATGTCGGAAGCGAAACGCACTATGCGAGAGCATTTGACTGGAGAAATTTCGAGTTTACCAGAAAACCTTTGATTTTCAGCAATACACAAGCAGGGTTCCTTACATTTAAGGCATGGATCGAGGAAATACAAGAAAAGAATGGTAAAACCGCTGTAATTCCCGGAATGGAGCCAACAGGACACTATTGGTTCGCTTTAGGAAAGTTCCTGCAGGACAACGGAATGAAACCTGTGCATGTAAATCCCCATCATGTCAAGAAATCCAAGGAACTGGATGATAACAATCCTAATAAAAATGACCGCAAAGATCCAAAGACGATTGCCGCACTGGTGAATGAGGGACGTTTTTCCTACCCTTATATACCAACCGGGATTTATGCAGAGATGAGAAGCTTATCCAATCTACGCTTCCAGACACAGGAGGAAGTTACCCGGATCAAGAACCGCATTGCCAGATGGTTTGCCATTTACTTTCCTGAATACAAAGACGTTTATAGGGATTTAAAGGCAGTCAGCGGGCGGATGATACTGAAGGCAGCGCCGCTGCCGGAGGACATCGGGAAGTTGGGCGTGGAAGGTGTAAACCAGATCTGGAGAGACGCAAAGCTGAGAGGGGCTGGAATGAAGAGGGCAAAGACCCTGGTATCAGCTGCAGAGCACAGCGTAGGCAGTAAGGAAGCACCGGAGGCAGCGAGAATGGAACTGAAAAATCTGCTGGACGACATGGATGTATATACATCAAGACTGGAAGAACTGGTGCAAAAGATAGAAGGTAAGCTGAAAGAAATACCATATATAGATAAGCTGCTGGAGATCAAAGGGATCGGTATGGTGACAGTAAGTGGATTTATTGCAGAGGTGGGCGACATTAGACGTTTTGACAACCCCAAACAGCTGCAAAAGCTTGCAGGCTATGCGATCGTGGCGAACGATTCAGGCAAGCATAATGGAGAGAGCCGTATCAGCTACCGAGGAAGAAAACGACTGAGATATGTACTGTATGAAGCGGCGATATCACTAGTCGGAAAGAATGCGGAATTTCGAGAGATCCATGAATACTATCGGACGAGAAAAGAGAATCCGCTGAAAAAGATGCAGTCAGTAGTGGCAGTGGCATGTAAGGTGATCAGGGTGTTTTATACGATCCTGACAAAAGGAGTCGATTATGACGCTGCAAGGCTGCTGGGTGATATCAAGCATCCGCAGATGCAGACAGCATAACGAAACCAAACGATCCAAGTACTAAAAGCACTGCTCTGTCATGGTTGGATTGAACTTTCAAAGAGGATTGAAAGCTGAATCCAGCTATGACAGAAAAGCTGGAAATATCAGGGATGGACCGGAAAAACGTCCACCGAAAGGTGCCGGTACAGGAAGGATATTAACAGGTCAGTAAGACTTAAAATAAAGAATGAGCCAGTAGTCGGCAGAAATAAATACCATAGGGCAAGACCCTGCAAAGGAGCTAAGCTGACACCCTGGATATGGGCAGGCAGAACGAAGGAAGTTAGGACTCACACCGACAGGTGGGATGATCCTGGTAGACACGGGAGGTAAGCTGCCATAGATGGAGGGGCATACACAAGGCCATATAAAGCGGAATAATGAGACGTTTTATTTTGTATGCCCAAAATCAGCTATTTTCGTACCAGATACACAGAAATACCCATCTTCACGGCTCATTCATCTGAGATATGTAACTAAAAATTCCTTGAAAAATAAGGAAAAAACACTTGACTATATAGGGAGGAATCCGTATGTGTGGAAGTAAGAATGTTTTCTAGATGATCGCTTATAAAAACGGAGGTATTTATGGAATATATTATCAGAGAGATGTACCCACAGGAATATCCGCTCCTTGCAAAATTTTTGTATGAGTCTATTTTCCAGCGGGAAGGGGAAGAACTGCTTCCCAGGACTATAATCAGCCAGCCTGATCTGCAGGTCTATATTCAGGATTTCGGTACCTTGAAAGATGATGCCTGTCTGTGCGCAGAGGCTGACGAACAGGTGGTTGGCGCAGTCTGGGTAAGGAATATCCATGGCTACGGAGATTTGGATGACGAGACACCTGAATTTGCCATATCCCTTTTCAAAGAGTATAGGGGATGCGGCATCGGTACAGAACTTATGAAACAGATGCTTGAATTATTAAGAAACAAGGGATATAAAAGAGCTTCCCTGTCTGTACAAAAAGATAATTATGCGCTGCATATGTATCAAAAAGTCGGATTTAAGCCAGTCATTGACAAAGATGAAGAGTTCATTATGGAATACCGGTTCTGAGAGGCTGCATTTTAGAGGCTGCACACGATCTCCCGTGTGCAGCCTGCTGCGTATCCGCAAAACTTGATCACTCTCTTTACTCTGCTGCCCTTTAGGGTCAGGACGTTTCATTCCTGCTTTCGCCATGATAGTATTACCTCCTGGTTTTATTATTTGCAGAAAAAGAGTTACATGCCTGTAAAAAAATCCTGATATTATTTTCTTCCTCTTTTCTCCTGCTGCCCGCTCTCCCCAATCTATCACACAGTCCCAGCAGTGCCACCTCATTTATATCTGTATGTTGTTTCATTCCCTCAATATCTGCAAAACGAAGGCCGTTTACCACATACAAAATCTGCATATGATATCGGATCAACTGTGAAACCTCATCAATAAACGCCTGTTCCTTCGCAAACTGAGTGAGAAATTCACATGCCAGAACTGCGCCCGCTTTATCATGGTCATACGCTGTGATTTTTCCATTTCTGTTTCTTGTTTTTCTTGCTTTTCCAATGTCATGAAGCATAGCTGCCCACATAAAAGCTAAAGGATTTTTGCTCTTGTTTCTTACTCTTGCCGCCTCATTTACAACAAGAAGTGTATGATTCCATACGTTTCCTTCCGGATGATATTTAGGGGATTGCTCAACGCTTTTCAACTTATGCAGCATATCAAACGGATACTTCTGAAAATCCGGATCCTCATAGATTTCATTCAGATAACAGGATGGCTGTATATCTTTCACTAAATGATACTCCATATTCTGGTAGAGTTCCCATCGGCTTTTTTTCCTATCAGTCATGTATTTTCCACCTCTCAGTCAGTATTCCACTGGATCAAATCTTTATTCGTAACTATCCAGGCTCTTCAGGAGCGCAGGCAAAATTTCATGGGGAACCGCCATTGACAACGGAACTTTTGTCGAACTACTGCATCAATCACTGTCAAAAGCATTTCACCAAATTTACACACTTTCTCCTCAATTTTATCACAGAATCACGACAATTTCGCCACAATTATCCGATATGCTATAGACATAAACAAAGAGATACCAAATACAAACACACCAAATAAATAATAAATGCAAATTGAGGAGGAATTCTTATGTCAAACTATTACGATTTTAATTCAGATAACAACAACAATGAACTGTCCCATTACCCGGTCTTTTCTGAAGGCTCCGCATCATCTCCGGATCCTGACAAAAAGCCTTCCAAGCACAGCAAAAGCAAAAAGAAAAGCCTTGCAAAACGGATTGGTTCCCTGACTCTTAGTGCTGTTCTGTTCGGTTCTGTGGCGGCTGGTTCTTTTCAGGCAGTAAATCATATTTACACAGCCAATTCTTCATCAGCCTCTGCAAAATCAGCTTCCGGGAGCAGTGATTCAAAGGCAAGCCTTTTGAAAACAACAGCGGTTTCCCAAGGCTCAGGCAGCAATACAGGAAGTATGGACGTATCTTCTATTGCAGCGGCAGCCATGCCGTCCATTGTCTCCATAACCAATAAATCGGTCCAGGAGGTTCAGAATTATTTTAGTCAGTTTGGATACGGTGGTTATCCGCAGACTCAGGAAACAGAAAGCCAGGGTTCCGGTATCATCATAGGAAAAAATGACACAGAGCTTTTGATCGTGACAAACAATCACGTTGTGGAAGGCGCGGATACCCTTTCCGCATGTTTTATTGACAATAATGTACTGGAAGCAAAGGTAAAAGGAACTGACGCTGACAACGATTTAGCAGTTATCGCTGTTCCTCTGGACAGCATCTCCGATGAAACTATGTCAGCTATCGCGGTCGCCAATATCGGTGATTCTGACTCCCTGAAGGTAGGCGAGCAGGTTGTGGCTATCGGCAATGCACTGGGTTATGGTCAGTCCGTCACAACAGGTATCGTAAGTGCTGTGAACCGTACTCTCTCCGAAACTTCTTCAGCGGCTGATACAAACACAGACGACTCCAACGCTGCTACTTACATCCAGACAGACGCAGCTATCAACCCCGGAAACAGCGGAGGTGCACTACTCAATATGAATGGTGAAGTCATTGGGATCAACTCTGCAAAACTGGCATCCACAGCAGTGGAAGGCATGGGCTACGCAATTCCAATGTCAAGAGCATCTGATATTATAGAAAACCTGATGAACAAAACAACCCGTGAAAAAGTTGCTGAGGGTGACCAGGGAAGTCTGGGAATCAAGGGTGCAGATGTAACAAGTGAGGCTGAGGAAATATACGGTCTTCCAAAAGGTGTATATATCTCATCTGTCACCGCCGGAAGCGCAGCAGAAAAAGCCGGCATCACCTCCGGCAGTGTCCTGACAAAATTTGACGGTGAATCCATCACCGCAGCCAGTCAGCTCCAGAATCTGCTCCAGTATTACAAGACGGGCGAAACCGTGGATGTAACACTGCAGGTTCCCGGTCAGAACAACAGTTATGAAGAAAAAACTATCTCTGTCACTCTTGGTAACAGCACAGATTCGGGAAACAGCCAGAAAGATAATTCTCCATCTCCGGCGATGAATAATTTCCGCTGATGATATCGGCTCACGTCATAGAAAGCAAGCAGGCCGCGGTATCTATAAAACCGCGGCCTGTTTGCTTTTATATTCCCGGAACATCCGGTAAGTCTAAAAATTCGACACATATATATACGCGTCTTCCAACGTCACCTTTGCCTGACTGCACGGCACATCCGGTTTTACCGGGCTGATCACACGGACGGTCATGCCATCCTCCTGAATCTGTTTAGATGAAACATGGTATTTCTGTTCCAACAGGCGCACCTGCTGCTCCTCTTGTGTTTCGCAAATCCAGACATGACCTTCTGCCAATTTCAGCAGTTCTTTCACGGAACCGCTGTAAAGCATTTTTCCCTTTTTGAGCACAGTCAGCCGGCTGCAGGTTGCCGCCAAATCCTCTACCACATGTGTGGAAAATAAAACCGTTCTTCCCACCGCAAACTCCACCAGAAGATTTCTGATACGTATCCTCTCCTCCGGGTCAAGCCCAGTTGTCGGCTCATCCACAATAAGAAACTCCGGTTCATTTAAAAGTGCCTGGATCAGGCCAACTCTCCGCTTCATACCACCGGACAGATGTTTCATTTTCTTTTTCTGATGTTCCTCCAAACTGGTCATTTTCAGATAATGATCCACTCTTTGTCTGCATTCCCCTTTCGGTATACCGGACAGTTCCCCCAGATACTCCAGGCATTCCCGGACTGTCAGATTGGGGTACAGGGAAAGCTCCTGTGGCAGATATCCGATCTTTTTCTGTATGAAAGGATAATTGCTCTCCCGATACACCATATTATTTATCATAACATCCCCCGCCGATGGCTTTAACAACGTTGCCAGTACCCGCATAAGTGTTGTCTTTCCTGCCCCGTTCTCTCCTAAAAGACCATATACGCCGGATGGAATAGTAAATGAAATATCATCCAATACCTTTACATCCTTTTGAAATCTGACTGTAACATTATCTATCTTAACTGACATATCTTCACCTTTTTCCTTTCTTCCCTGCTTTTCCCGCATATCCGCCAAAATTTCCCAATGCCCCCATACAGACACCTCCAAGAATCAGTGCCGTTACCTTTCCGGTTATCCACCACAGCTCCCCTTCCTCCATATTCCTGCTGCCAAATGCGAATATCTGGAAGAAAGGGGGCAGCTTTTCAGCCCAGCTTGATATAAGAAAAAACCAAAGCGCCGCTGATGCCCCGATTGCTCCCCAAAGGCTGCCGGTCATTTTGGAGAGAAGCGCCGAAACAGCTCCGAATAAAACAATACTGGCTGCTGATGCCCCCATAGCGGCCGCAAAATAATAAAACCCTTTTTCTCTTATATATGGCTGCTGTATAATGTAAAACAATCCATACCCTGCCGCTGCCACGCATATTATAAATAAATACTGGACAGCAAAGCGTCTGAGGATGGTCTTCCTCTGCTGCTTTTTAGGCTTTATTGCAAGAATCTCCCAACCTCCCCCCGGTACCTCCTGGTAACAGGTATCTGCGCACAGGACAAGGGCAAGAATCGCTATATAAGTGTCGATCGTCGGCCCGATCTCATTTACATCCGTGACGCCCCTTACTATTGCCAGGATCAGGACAAAGAAAAAGGCGCAGAGGATTTTATACAATGGCAGGCTTATTTTAATCTCTTTCACCCGTAAACCCTCCTTTTTTTCCATAATTTCACACATATCCATATGATTCCCGCCGACACAAAAAGAAGCACGGTCTGGTTCATGAGGGCAAGCGGCGGCGGTGCAGTATCCAGAAACAGCCCCGGAAAACGTACCATGATAGCAAGAGGCCTTCCGTAATAACCATATGTTCCGTCCGGTCCGATACTGCCCATATTAGAATAAACCATATAAAGGATGAGCAGCGGGGCAGCCGGCAGGGGATTTTTAAAAAGAAGGGCGGTCAGGGCATATACGCAGATCACCATAAGCAGGTTTGGCAGGATATAAAGTACATCCGCTGCAAATAAATCCCACACAGCTACGGGAAATCCCTGTTCTATTCCGTTTTTCATACATAAAAATGTAAAAACAGCGGTCATAGCAGCAAGCGGCAGTAAAAGTGCTGTAAAACCTCCCACGATTTTCCCTGTCACATATTTCCAGGCCGATACCGGCTTTGTGTGAAGCAGTTCATACATATTCTTCCTTGTATCCTGAAGAAATAAAAATGCCATCAAAACTGAGGAGAAAAAGACAAAAAACAGTCCTGCAAAATCAGCAAATTTTCTGCCCACATATTCCGAATACCGCATACTGGTGAATTTTTTGTCTATATATGCATTCACCTCTTCTGCAGTTCCCTGTCTGAGTTCTGCCTCCTGGAAATAGTAATCCACCTTAATATAGTCGTAATGCTTCATCAGATAATTCATGATTTCTTTTTCGCTGTATCCGTCTTTCTGAAAAAGTTCTGCCATCTTATCCGTTTCCTCTTTGCTGACTCCTAATGCCTCATTCATATCTCTGCAGATTTCCGGCAGGGCAATTTCGATCCGTTCCTTCTCTGTCGAAGGCAGATACCCATTCATCACATCCGCATCGTTGATATGTTTCAGTTTGGCCGCCTCAACCTGTGCATCATTTTCCCAGTAATGCAGCTTCAGATAAGGCTGAAGTATCTGAAAGACTTCAAAAAATATCAGCAGAATACCCACATAATAGATGGGGTTTTTGAAATAGCTTTTCAATTCTCTTTTGATGATAACCTTCATATTGCATTCCTCCTGTTCTGATACTATTGTAAATGAGAAATCACAACAAAAAGACAACAAAAAAAGAACTGTCAGTTGATCCATACCAATAAACAGAAAACTACAGCTCGTATTTCCATTTATTGATATTGATCTTCCGACAGCTCTTTTATTCTGCCTCCAATACTCAGCCATTCAGCTTGTGCGCAAAATCAGCCATGGCTTCTGATATTTTAATTTGCTGCGGACAGACTGCCTCACAGCTTTGGCATCCGATACATGCACCGGGCTGTTTCTCCTCCGGGACGGCCTGCAGAGCCATAGGCGCAATAAATCCGCCGCCTGTAAAGCAATGCTCATTATACAGCTCCAGAAGCATGGGAATATCCAGTTCCTGAGGGCAGTGGCTCGTGCAGTAACGGCATGCTGTACAAGGCAGGGCAATGTGCTTTACCATGTTGTCAGCAATCTCCAGCAGAGCTGTTTTCTCCTGCTCATTCAGAGGCTTATCCGTCTCAAAAGTATGTATATTATCCTGCATCTGTGCAAAATCAGACATGCCTGACAGGATCATCTTCACTTCCGGGATTCCCTGAAGGAAACGAAAAGCCCATGCCGGAATGCCCTCGTCCGGACGAAATGTCTTTAATTTTTCACTGTTTTCCTCGGACAGAGAGGCAAGGCGTCCTCCTCTGAGCGGCTCCATTACCCATACGGGAATGTGGTATTCGCTCAGCAGGTCCACTTTTTCTTTTGCATTCTGGAAGGACCAGTCAAGATAGTTTAACTGAATCTGGCAGAATTCCATCTGCTCTCCGTAAGCCTCTAAAAAACGTTTCATCACATCATAACTTCCATGAGCGGAAAAGCCCAGATGATGGATCCTTCCCTTTTCCTTCTGTTTCATCAGATAGTCAAAAATGCCATATTTCTCATCCAGGTACGCGTCAATGTTCATCTCACATACATTGTGGAACAGATAGAAATCAAAATACTCCACTTTGCATTTCTCCAACTGTTTTTCAAAAATTTCTTCCACTTTATCCATATTGGAGAGATCATACCCCGGAAATTTAGTTGCAAGATAATAGGTACTGCGGGGGTATTGATCCAAGATCCTGCCCATAACGGTTTCTGAATTCCCCTCATGGTACCCCCAGGCTGTGTCGTAATAATTTATTCCATGTTCCATGGCGTATGCCACCATCTCTGCGGCTGCCTTCTCATCAATCCTGGAATCTTCTCCGTTTATGACCGGAAGACGCATAGCTCCCATTCCCAGCGCAGATAATTTCATGTCCTGAAAATTCTTATAGATCATTTTGTCCGCTCCCTTCTTATACTGATCATTACTATTTTAAATCATTCTCATGCATAGCACAAATACTTATAAAATATGGATTTCCATAACCCGCAGCTATAGTGTCCCGTCGGGATGCGGCTATTCTATGTGAAATCCCGCCTTCACATAAGCCCCTCCCAAATCAGCACTGCCCAACAGCAGTTTACCTCCATGCATCTCGCAGTACAGTTTACTCAGATACATTCCGAGGCCAAAATGCTTCAGGTCATCTGCAAGGTTATCATGGTAGAAGGGTTTCGTGATCTCTTCTTCCTCTCCATGAAATCCCTCCCCGTCATCCCCCATGGAAATAAAAAGCATTCCGTCTGTCACCTCCATAGTAATGAGGATCATATGCCGGGCATACCGCACTGCATTTCCCAGAAGATTCTCATACACCTCACATATCAAGGAAAAATCACCAAAAAAGCCATTTGGCATTCCCTCCGATCTTATGACGGTTCGGCAGGATTCCTTGTTGGCCAGAGCCTTTGCCGTCTGTTCCATGTATCTGAGCAATGCAGAGGTCTCTATCTTATCCATATGAACCGTTCTCTCTTCGATGCCGGAAAGCCGCCTCATCTGTTCCACAAAGGCATTCAGCCTGTCAATCTGCTGCATTCCCGAGGACAGCATTTCCTCCATGTCCTGCTGGCTTAACTGCCCCGCAGGCAGAAACTCCATAAGCGTTTCCTGGTATCCCCGCAGCACTGCAAGGGGGGAACGGATATCATGGGCAATGACCGCCTTCAGCGTTCTCTCCTGTTCCACCATGCTCCAGAGCTGTCGGTTGTTTTCTTGAAGCTGGGAGCGCATACGGTCAAATTCCCGGCACAGACTTCCCATTTCATCCTTTTTCCTGTAATCTACAGGAAAGTCCAGATGGTTTTCCTGTATTTTTCTGGAACCTTCTGTCAGTATCTGAAGCGGCTCCCTGATCTTATCACGGTAAAAGCAAAAAACCGCGATCACACTGCCGATCATAGGCAGTATAAGCATAGACCATGTTTCCACCGCGTCGCAGATCTGGGTCATGACATAATCTCTGTGAAGCATATCCTTCTGTGCGGGCCTTGTGATCTCCGTGATATTTCCTGTCTCCTCCTCAAAGTCCAGATGTTTATCCCAGTCTGTATATTCCGCCCAGATTTGTCTCTGAGTCCCCTCCGCCATTTTGATAACCACGGCTGAGAGGAAAAAGGTGATAATGATCGCCGCAGTCATGTAAAGTACAATTGTTTTCCTAAGCGAAAGATTCCTTATTTTTTCCATCGGTACCCACTTCCCCATACAGTCTCAATATACTCCGTGCCGGTATATTCTCCTATTTTTCTCCGTATTCTTCTTATGAGTTCCGTGATCACCCTGCTGTCGCCCTCCGCATCATAGCCGCAGACCCTTTCATAGATCCGCTCCTTGTCAAACACCTGACCCGGATTTTTGGAGAGGAATTCCACAATATCGTACTCCAGTTTTGTAAGCTCCAGCTCCCGGTCATCATACAGGGCTTTCCTGGCACTATAGTCCAGCAGCAGCCCCTCCCTGTATCTGAGATTTGGCTTTTTCCTGCCTCGTTCCTCTCTTTTTATATGTGCCGTGATCCTCGCCTCCAGTTCCTTCAGGCTGAACGGCTTGACAATATAGTCATCTCCCCCGGAAAGCAGGCCGTTTATCCTGTCCTGCTCCTCAACTCTGGCTGTCAGGAACAATATGGGACATGAAACGAATTCCCTGATCTTCATACACAGTTCTATTCCGTCCATACGCGGCATATTAATATCCAGCAAGATCAAATCCGGGTTATCCTCTATTTTCTCCAGGGCCGTTAAGCCGTCATCTGCAAGCAAAATGCTGTATCCCCTTAAACGGAAATAATTTTCCAGCATTTTGAGCAGGGCTTTATCATCATCAACAAACAACAATTTATACATATATCTTCCCTTCCATGCCCTATAGACGAATTATTTTCAAAACAAAAGAGTGCGGCAGATTTTCTGACAAATGAAAAAAGCCGGGATTTACCGCTGCAGCTCCCTGTCACAAGATCCTATAACTGGAATTATACTATAAAAACTTGTATCCTACAAATAAATCACCCCGGAAATACTCTTGCATTTCTCAAACAAAGTGCTATAATATTTTATATGGAAGCATAGCTCAGCCGGGATGAGCGTTCGCCTCACACGCGAAAGGTCAGGAGTTCGAGCCTCCTTGCTTCCATTATTTTTTTGGGGATATAGCTCAGCTGGGAGAGCGATACGTTCGCAACGTATAGGTCACGGGTTCGAATCCCGCTATCTCCATGAATTTTCTTTCTCACATCCCATAAAAGGCAGTATTATGCTGCTTTTCATAAAAACTTTAGTATATTCATACAAATATCACCAACCCTTCACATTTTTTCCAAGAAATGGTCATAATTACCATGTATACTCTTATTATAAAAAGAGTAAAGGAGGCTTAACACATGATAGGAACTTTAATGAATAATGGCCGCACCTGTGTTCTCAAGGAGAACGGCGGCAGCAAAAAGATACCCGTTCATCCGGAACAATATGTATATGTGCAGGTCTCCAATGCGTGGATACCTGCCATACTGAAATATTCCGGTGAACGGCAGAACTGGTATTTTGAATACCTGCCCAAGCTGCCTGTAAATGGCTGCAGGGTTATGACAAAGTAAAAACAGAATACGGCAAGATAAACCGGGGGGACTGTCGGTTAATACTGATTTTTAAAGCCCCTACACCAAAACAAGCATATCCCGCAGATTTCCTTGCTTTTCAGCAAAGGACGTTCTGCGGGATATGCTTGTTTTTCTTTACTTCTCCTATTTTAGGGCGCAAAATCCCCTTTTTACATATTTGCAGCTCCGCTCTGGCAGCTAAGCTGTCTTTTGATCAGATTTTCCTGCGTATTTCTCGATCTCATGGTAAAGAAACCGATGATATTTATTTATATTCCGGCCAATTGCATACAGCATGAATTCTTTATACACTTTTTCTGAATTGCGGTAATTGAACCGACGGAAGTTTTCGTTTTCCTTGATGTCCCCGAAGTGCCCTTCGGTCTGGATGGAACGGATCTGGCGCTTCAGGATCCCCTTCTCACTCTGGATGTTGGCATTGGATGCTTCTTTCAGTTCCTCCCACTGCTCATTGATCTTCATGACTTTATTTCGGTCACTGTTTTTTTCCGCATTGTACTTATACAGACAACGGGATTTATGTTCACAGCCGCTGCAATCTGCACATCCATAGACTTCCCATGTCTGGCTATACCCGTCCTGCTCCTTACTTTCTGTCCGGATATGACGAAGCTCTCTTCCGTCATGACAGATATAGTAGCGCTCATCTTCAAAGATATGGGTTGTCATGTTGTAATATTTGCTGATATCTTCTTTATAGGCACGGGTTTTCCGTTTTTCGTGATCCTGGAGTTTGATATAACTGGCAATCCCATTGTGTTTCAGATACAAGAGGTTTTTCTCGCTGCAGTATCCGCTGTCTGCTGTCACTTCATCCAATACTTTACCAAAGGCTTTCTGATGCTTCTCCAAAACCGGGATCAGGGTGTTATAATCTGTACGGTCATTGCTCACGTATCCGTGAACGATGAAATAGTTCTCCACCGCGATCTGAACGTTGTAAGCTGGTTTTAACTGACCGTTGAGCATGTGGTCTTCCTTCATCCGCATAAACGTTGCTTCCAGATCCGTTTTGGAATAACTGTTGCGGTCTTTCCCCATGATTTCAAAGCATTCTTTATATCCCATCAGGCGGTTTCCGCATTCCTCCAGTTCCTCATACAGTTTTTGAAGCTCGGACTTCGTTTTTCCCTTACTGTGGACGAATGATATCCCCTCACCTTCTGTGATCTGCATCAGATTCTTCTGAAGCTTCAAAATCTCAAGAGGGGAGCAGTTATCTATTTCGATGATTGTATTGTTTGAGAGCTTCTTATGCTTTGTCAGTTTTCGTTTCCGGTTTTCATCAATCACACGCCTGACTTTTTCCATGCCTTCGATGATGAACATCTTTGCATCCCCAAGGTCGTATTTCGCTGCATACCCATTTTCATGCAGAAGTGTATTGTACTTTTCATAAAGTGCATCTATCTTATCCAAAAGACCTGCAAGATGGTAATTGATGCTCCCTCTCCAGACAAAAGTATAGCGGTTTGCATTGGCTTCCAGCTTCGTACCATCAATAAAGAGTTCTTTGAGCGTGATCAGGCCCTCTTTTTTCAATTGGCGCATGAATTGGTAATTCAGCTCATCCAGAAGATCACCCGTCAGTTTTTTATTCTTGAATTCATAGAAAGCATCCCGCTTCGGTTTCTGCCCTTTGGTCAGCCAGATAAAAGCAAGGTCCCTTTCGCATAATTCAACAATACGGTCAACAGAACGCACTCCGCGCATGTTTGCGTAGGTAACGACAGCATACATCATGATTGGATTGTACCCGGTTCTTCCCTTATCTGAACAACAGGCAAGCAGGCCTGAAAAATCTAATTCCTCCATCACTTTTTTTAGGGTATAAACTGGATCGTCATCGGGTAAATGCAATTCGAAGAAACTGAAGTTAATTTTCTGTTGCCCTAAATCAAAAAATTCGTTATAATAATCTTGTTTAAGCATAGTTCTATTATAACATGGAACGGAGGAAAAGATGGTTGTCGTTAGCCATCTTTTTTTCTGTTTTAGGATATAGTTCAAGGGGAGGATGTGACCGATGATGGTCAAATCCTCCCCTGTTTTAGGCTATCTATTTCCCGACAGCCCCTTTTTTATTGGTAACGTGTTTCTTTACCAATGTTGTATTCTCCTCCTCTTTTGATATAATGGTTAACAAATGTTAACGAAAGGAGTCCACTCATGGCAAAACATGCAGTAAAAATTCATACCTCATTATGCATCGGCTGTGGTTTATGCGCAAAGACATGTGCTGCGCACAATATCGTACTGAAAAATAAAAAGGCAGAAACCATATTAGATGACTGTATCCTGTGTGGTCAGTGCTCTGCAGTCTGTCCAAAGGAGGCAGTCACCATCAGCGGCTATGATACAAAACCGATCACCCAAAATGGCACTGTACACCTGAATCCCCATGAAGTCCTGGATGTCATCCGCTTCAGACGCACCATACGGCAGTTTCAAAAGAAAGAGATTCCTCATGCTGTGCTGGAACAGATCCTGGAAGCAGGCAGTCTCACACATACAGCCAAAAATATGCAGGATGTCTCCTTTGTGGTCCTTGAGAAAGAAAAAGACGCTGTGGAACAGATGGCTGTCCGCCTCTTTAAAAAACTAAAGCCCTTTGCGGATTTGTTCAGTCCTATTGCCAGACTTAATAAAATACACCCACATTTTTTCTTCTTCCAGGCACCTACTGTCATTGTTATCCTGGCAAAAGACAAAACCAACGGCATACTCGCAGCACAAAATATGGAGTTTGTGGCAGAGGCCAACGGGCTGGGTGTGCTGTTCAGCGGATTTTTCACATCTTCCGCCAACATATCACCGAAGATCAAAAAGGCGCTGAACGTTCCCAAAGGGAAAAAAGTGGCTGCCACCCTGGTATTAGGTTATCCCGGTGTAAAATTTCTCCGCTCCGCCCCGAGAGAAAAACCGGATGTCAGATATATGTAGAGAACTAAAAATATACAGAGGACTAAAAAATGGAAAATGAATGTGAAGAGCGTTTACAAAAAATCGTCCGTGGTTTTCGGGACTGCCAAAATGCGTTTACTGCAATCGGCGATGAGACAAGACAGTTGATCCTGCTGGTGCTTTTAGAAAATGATCTGTCAGGCATAAGGGTCGGTGAGATCGCAGAGAAAACCCATCTGACAAGACCTTCTGTGTCCCACCATCTGCGTATCCTAAAAGACGCGGGTATTGTCAATATGAGAAAAGAAGGAACTAAAAATTATTATTATGTGAGTTTGGATGAATCCCAATGGAAGAATATGACCGATCTAATCAATCTCATCTATGAGAGCATTCGGCAAACTCATGAAATACATGATAAGGAGTAAAAGACTATGATATTATATTTTTCCGGAACAGGCAACAGCGCCTACACCGCACAAAAAATCGCAGAAAACATTCAAGATGACACACTTGATCTGTTTCAAAAAATCCGTGACAGCGATCACACCCAGATTTGTTCAGATAAACCATGGGTCATCGTATCACCAACTTACGCATGGCGGATTCCACGTATTCTTCAGGATTGGCTTACCAAAACAAAGCTGACAGGAAATAAAGACATTTATTTTATTCTGACATGCGGAGGGAATATCGGAAATGCAGGTGCCTATATAAAAAAATTGTGCACCTCCAAAAACCTGAATTTTAAAGGGTGTGCTCCTGTCCTCATGCCAGAGAATTACATTGCACTGTTCCGCGCTCCCCAGGAGGAAGAATCACTGGAGATCATACGCAGGGCTGAGGATACCATGGACCAAATATCACATTTCATCACAAATAATGAAATGCTCCCGCAGCCTTCCCTCACTTCCAAAGACAGGTTAAACAGCGGTATTGTAAACAATATATTTTATCCCGCATTTGTACATGCCAGAAAATTTTATGCCACCAATGCCTGCATATCCTGCGGCAAATGTGAAAAGGTCTGTCCCCTGAAAAATGTCCATCTGGAGAAAGGAAAGCCGGTGTGGGGCAGCCGCTGCACACACTGTATGGCCTGTATCTGCCGCTGTCCCGTTGAGGCCATTGAATACGGCCAGCATACCAAGGGCCTGTCCCGGTATGTTTTCCCGAAAAGCATTAAAAAATAAGTAATGATTTAAAATCCTCACATTTTTCAACAAAAATAAAACCTTTTTCTTCCTCCTCCGGTTATATATAATGGAAGACAGGAAAGGGGGCGCCTATGGATGACAGAAAAGCCATAAGGGAAATACAAAACGGCAATAAAGAATACTTAAATTTGCTGGCGGAAAAATATTATGACGACATCTACCGTTTCTGTTGTTACCAGACCGGAGATCCCGATACCGCATATGATCTGGCCCAGGAAACCTTTCTTCGTTTTATTCGCTATGTGGACCACTACCGGTATAAAAACCTGAAAGGCTACCTGCTGACCATAGCCAGAAATGTCTGCTTCGATTTTTTCAGCAAAGAGACCGCGGCTCACCGGCACCTCTCCTATTCCCCCCTGGACGAAGCCCGCGAAGAGGAGCCTGCCGCTGAATCCCCGGGACATTTGCCCATGCAGAGCGATCTGCTGGTGAATGTTATCCGGGAGGAGAATTCCAGGCTGCTTGTCCAGGCTCTTATGAAGCTGCCCAAGATCCAGAGAGAGGTCATTGTGCTTCACAGCCTCTACGGTCTGAAGCACAGAGAGATTGCCAGGATCACAGGCACCAATTCATCCACAGTGAAATCCCGGATGAAACAGGGCATGGACAAGCTGAAGCATACATTGAGAAAGGAGGATTTTTATGGATGACAACAAGATACGGATACCCTCTCCGCCTATAGATGAGGGTAAAAAAAGAGATTCCCTGGAAGCAGTCCGCAGGGAAGTATCAAAAAAAGACCTGTCGGCACATATCTCTGTCCCGGCGCTGATGCTGGACCAGGTCCATTATATTTCCATGGAATATTGGATCATACAGGCACTCTTTCTGGCAGCGGCTGTACTTTTCCTGACCTGTTTCCAATCGCTGATGCAGGGCAGTGAGAGTATACTCCCCTCTGCCTGCGCTGTCTCCTCCGGTCTGGGACTGGCTGCCGTTCTGGAATTTTCAAAAAGCCGCTCCTGGCATATGGCAGAACTGGAACAGAGCTGCTGCTTTAACCTGGGACAGATATGGGCCGTGAAACTGTTTTTTTCAGCAGGACTGAACCTGTGCGTCCTGACACTGCTGCTTCTTGGTGTAAAACAGCATACAGGATATGGGATCTTTGCACTCTGCATGTACCTGTTTGTACCTTTTATCTTATCCAATGTCTGCTATTTTTTCCTGCTGTCTACGAGAAGATCCTCCTCTCAGAAAGCTATATTGTCGGGAACCCTTCTTCTGCTCTGCCTGTTTTTCCTGTTTCCATCAGCCTTTCCCAAGGCTTATCTGGGTGTCTATCTGCCGGTATGGGCAATGGTACTGGCAGCCGGAATCCTGATTCTGGTCATAGAGCTTCACAGACTGTTCCACAGTTTAACCACAGGAGGTAAAGAATTTTGCTGGAATTAAAAACGCAGAACATAACAAAACGTTACAAAGAAAAAACAGCCGCCGACGATATCACCTTTACACTGAAAAACGGTGTGTACGGACTTCTAGGGGAAAATGGCGCGGGCAAGACCACACTGCTGCGCATACTCTGCGGCATCCTTGCGCCTGACCGGGGAGAAGTGACACTGGACGGCATACCTATTCAGAACATGGGTGCCGGATACCGGGCTTTGCTTGGCTATCTGCCCCAGGATTTCGGCTATTATCCCGACTTTACCGTAAAGCGGTACCTCCTTTATCTCGCCTCCTTAAAGGCAGTTCCCAGGGATGAAGCGCTTAGAAAATACAGGCAAATGCTGGGACTGACCGGACTTGCCGGGGAAGAAAAGCAAAAGATCAAACATCTCTCCGGCGGTATGATACGGAGACTGGGCATTGCCCAGGCCCTGCTCAATGATCCGAAAATCCTTCTGTTGGATGAGCCTACCGCAGGCCTTGATCCCAAGGAGCGCATCCGTTTCCGCAATATCATCAGCACTCTGGGACACGACAGGATCGTGCTCCTTTCCACTCATATAGTCTCCGACGTGGCAAATGCCGCTGAGAAGATACTGATCATGCGCTGTGGAAAGATCATTGAAAATAAGGAACCGGATGCCCTGATCCGGGCGGCAGACGGCCACGTATGGGAATTTGTCATATCTCCCCCGGAAGCGGATATCTGCCGGAAACAATTTACTGTCTGCAATGTAAGAACAGAAGGAACCGACCTACGGATGCGTGTCCTCTCTGAAAAATGCCCCTTCCCTGACGCCTCCCGGGCCGTTCCTGACCTGGAGGATGCTTATCTCTACGCCACAGAAAACAGGGAGGTGCTCTGATATGCTTTTCAGAAATGAGTTATATAAAATTTGTTCAAGAAAAATTCTTTTCATGGGCGCACTGCTTGGCTTGCTCTTTTTGGCCGCCTACTTTCAGATGTCCGCGCTTGGTTCAGAATATGCCTATGACAATGGCACCTGTTTAAGGAGAACCGATGCCATACAATACAACAGGGAAATTGCCCGCCGATACGCTGGGTCTATGACCCAGGAAAAAGCAGAGGCCATAGTAAAGGAATTCGGATGGCATATCAATGAAAATGACCTGGAAACCTCTGATACAGGCGACACTTTACCGGGTTATTATGACAATTCCACCAGCCGTTTTGTGACTGTCAATCTTTCCGATTCCAGAATCCGGGGCGGCGAACCGCCCACAGCTCTCGCCGGTTCCGATGACAAGTACGCTGCGGAGATAATGAGCGGCAAATATGAATATGGTTACATCGGCGGATGGGACAACACCTTTAGCGAAATGCATATGATGCTCCTCTGGATCGTCTCTGCTCTGGTGATCATAGCCTGTGCCCCTGTTTTCTCTGAGGAATATGCCCAACAAACTGCCCCCATCCTGCTGACCACGCAGAACGGAAAAGGGAAGACAGCCGCCGCCAAAATACTGGCAGCGTTTACATGGGCAGGCGGAGTGTATCTTCTGTTTACACTCCTCCTTGTGGGAGCCTTTCTGCTTGTATACGGCAGTGGCGGACTCTCTGTCAGCGCAGGCCTTTCTTTTCCCGACTTAATTACCGGAAACATTTTCTGGAATGGGGATGGAGATACCCGGAAGACCACCGGCGCCGTACTGCTTGCTTATCTGCTCACAGGACTTTTATCCATACTTGTAACTGCCGCTGTCACACTGTTGATATCCTCAATAAAGAAAAGTTCTTTCTCTGCCCTGCTTTGGTCCGCTGCCGCTTATCTGTTTCCTGCTGTCATTTACACTGTTTTTCTTGTATCCATGAAAGTCACAAGAGCTTTGATGATACTCAAAAGTGTTATAAATTGTCTGCCGTTTTTCCTGCCCATGCGTGAACTCACATCCATTCCCTTTGCCTGCCGCCTGTTTGGATATGTATTCTCCGCATGCCTTCTAGCCTTTTGCTGTCTGCTGGGATGGAGAAAATACTGCCGCTGCCAAGTGGGAAAATAAACAGACCTACCTGCATAAAAAAATCTGCCCGGCTGCAAAAAGAATTGCAGTCAGGCAGATTTTTTACTGTTCTTCCAGAATCAGAAGATTCCATTTCTGTAATGTCAAGGCATCGCCGGCCTTCTTTGTCTCCCCGGAAAACAGTTCAGTCCATGTCCCTTCCGGACACACAGCCTCCTGTACTTTACCGGAATAATTCAGGAAATAATAGATTTGTTTTCCCATCTGGTTTCTACCCCCACGGACGATCACAGGGAATCCGCAGGAACCGGGGTTCGGCCTGATCTCACATTCCTCCAGCAGCTCACCCAAAAGTTTTTTCAGCAGTTCTGCGCTGAACATACATCCTAAATACACGGCTTTTCCTCTGCCGAATGTATTCTCTGTCACTGCCACATACTGCCCCCAGTTATCATGCACGTACCTAAGAAGCGTCTCTGCTCCCCTTGCCTGAATGCATTCCAGGAATACCTTGGCTTTCTCTTTATCTTCTCTGCCGCAGAGCCTTCCTTCCAGAAATGTCTCCTCTGTCTCCTCCGGGTATGTGAACTGGTTATACATAATGCCAAAACACTCTGACAGAATGTGAGGCTGTGAATCATGGTATACCTTTACATTTTCGTTGGTATATCCCGTCTTAAAGGTACCCAAAAGACAGCCGCCCTTTTCCGTAAAGGACCGGATCCTGAGCAGTGTCTCTTCCGGCACACAGTAGAGCGCCGGAAGGATCAGCATCTTATAATCCTCCAGATTTTCCGCATCCGGTGACACGAAATCACACTCCACATTCATCTCATACAGCGCGTCATAGATCCAGCGTACCACATCGTTGTAGGACATCTCTGTACCTCCTCCGATAGGGAACCATTTCAGCCCTGTCAGCGCCTCATTACTCACCATAATGGCAGCCTTGTTCTGCTTTTTCAGATGGATGAGATGACTTCCCAGACGCTTCATCTCACTGCCGATGACAACAGCTTCTTTATATGTCTTATTCTCCGCGAAATCATGGCTTAACAGCCCGCGCCAATATGTCTCAAAGGAATTATGGATGGAGTGCCAGTGCCAGTATTCCACACAATCCGCCCCGCCTGCCAAATGGGAAAATGCCTGTAGCCTGAGCTGTCCGTCATAGGGCACCCACTGGGCAAATCCCTGGGCTTCAGTCTCCAGCACATAATAATTGTCCTGTTTCAGGGAACGGGTCATATCCCCGCCAAAGGCAATCTCCTTTCCCGTCAGCTTTGACTGGGTGGGGTGGTAAATGTCACAGCCCGCAATATCCAGACATTTTGAAGCCCTAAAATGGTCCACATCCGGCTGTACGCCAAAAGAATAATTTCTCCACTCAAAGTCAAAATTCTGGGTGATAAACTGGTCTTCCCTTTTATATTCCCGCACAATATCTGCCTGCCAGGACAAAAATTCCGTCACAAGGCCGCGCTGGAATTTCTCAAACTCACAGCCCAGACTGCCATTGATGGTCCCTCTCACATCCGGAAAATCCTCCCAGGAATGAAGGGCATTGCTCCAGTAATTCATGCCGAACTCCCGGTTCATGGCCTCCACATCACCCCCGAATTTTTCCTTTAAGTATGCAATAAACCCTTCCTGTACCCGCTCTCCGGAGGTACCGTAGTGTTTTGTCTCATTGTCGATCTGATAGCCTATGATACATTTTCTGTCCTTCACATGCTCCATCAGCTTTCTTATGACACGTTCACTGTAAAACCGATAATGGCGGTTCGTAATGTCCATGATCTGTCTGGCTCCGTAGATGCCCCTGCCCTGTTTGGTCACTGCCATTACATCCGGATGTTTTTTCTCCATCCACGCCGGAATGGCATAGGTCGGCGTTCCCACGATCACATGAATGCCGGCCTCCTCCATGGCATCCAGCACCCTGTCAATGTGATAAAAGTCAAACACACCGTCCTGGGGTTCCAGGGTGCTCCAGGTGGATTCTGCAATCCTCACCAGGTTGATCCCTGCCTTTTTCATCATCTCCACGTCTTTTTCCAGTCTGTCAGAAGGCATATATTCATCGTAATATGCCACCCCATAGAGTAATTCTTCCATATATTCTTCTGCTGTCCTTTCTGGTTGATAATCCCTGTACCTTTTCCCCGGCTTTTTAATCCCCTTATGAAGCTTTTTCGCAAGCCGCGTTCTGATATCTTATACTTATCATCTTTTTCCGGATTCGTCAACTTAAATGGGGCATTTTTCTGTTCACAGAGGAGATCTTCCCCATAATAACCGCAGAAAGGGTACAAGCTGCTGACAATTTACAAAACATGTATGCTGTCAATACGGGACGTATATTTCCATCAATACGGCGGATTTTTCCCCTCTACCAGGCAGCGAAAAAAGCGCTCCCAGCCTGATTCCTATTCGGGCCGGAGCGCTGTTCACATTTCTTTATACTATTTCATCTGAATCAATGGATTATCTTATCATAAATATCAAAGCAGTCCAGTGTAGCAAAATAGTCCTTTGGTGTCTCCGCCCGGCGGATCAGCTCTGTACTGCCGTCCTCTCTCAGAAGGATCTCAGCGGATTTTAATTTTCCATTGTAGTTGTATCCCATGGCATAACCGTGCGCACCGGTGTCGTGGATGACCAGCAGATCTCCCTTTTCAATTTCCGGGAGCATACGGTCAACGGCGAATTTATCATTGTTCTCACAAAGAGAGCCTGCGATATCATATTTGTGATCACTGGGGCTGTCCTCTTTTCCCATAACGGTTATGTGGTGGTATGCGCCGTACATGGCAGGGCGCATCAAATCTACTGCGCAGGCATCTACGCCGATATACTCTTTGTGGGTGTGTTTCTCATGAATGGCTTTTGTCACCAGGCAGCCGTATGGTCCCATCATAAAACGCCCCATTTCGGAATAGATCGCCACATCTCCCATGCCTGCGGGAACCAGCACTTCCTCATAGACCTTCTTTACCCCGGCCCCGATCGCCCGAATATCATTTGGCTCCATATCCGGAGTATAGGGAATACCCACACCGCCTGACAGGTTGATGAATTCAATATCAGCCCCAGTCTCTTTTTCCAGCTTTACTGCCAGCTCAAAGAGTTCTTTTGCCAAAACGGGATAATAGTCATTTGTCACGGTATTACTTGCAAGAAATGCATGGATGCCGAACTTCTGCGCCCCTTTTTCCTTCAGGATACGGAAAGCCTCAAACATCTGCTCTGTGGTCATTCCGTATTTTGCATCCCCCGGATTGTCCATAATGCCGTTGCCCATCTCAAACACACCGCCGGGATTATAACGGCAACTGATGCGTTTCGGGATATAGCCTATGGTCTTTTCAAGGAAATCAATATGTGTGAAATCATCCAGGTTGATCACAGCCCCCAATTTTTCAGCGTACACATAGTCTTCGGCCGGCGTATCGTTGGAGGAGAACATAATCTCATTACCCCTGCATCCCATAGCCTCGGAGAGCATCAGCTCTGTGTAGGAGGAACAGTCACAACCGCAGCCATATTCCCTTAAAATGTTGATCAGAAACGGATTAGGATTGGCTTTTACTGCAAAATATTCTTTGAATCCTTTGTTCCAGGAAAAAGCTTCGTTCACTGCCTTTACATTTTCCCGGATTCCTTTTTCATCATATAAATGAAAAGGGGTCGGATATTTTTTTATAATTTCATCCAGTTGTTCTTTGGTGACAAATGTCTTTTTCTCCATTAAAGTTTTCTCCTTTTGTAAATTGGTATATTGTTTCAATCCATCTGGCAACAGCAAGCAGGGAATCCATTTTGCCGTCCAGCAGTTCGTCCACCGGTGAGGAATCTGTGAGCAGGTCCGGTATCATAACTGTGATCATTCCCGCTCCATGGGCAGAGCGTATCCCGTTGTAGGAGTCCTCCAGCGCTAGGGCACAGGCCGGACTGACCTTCAGAGCTTCACAGGCTTTCCTGTAGATCTCAGGGGACGGCTTTGCCTCTGTGACCATACTCCCTGTTATCACAGCAGAAAAATACGCCTGGATACCTTCCCGCTTAAGATTATTCTCCGCATAGGCATGACTGGAAGAGGTTGCCACTGCCATAGGGATATTTCTCTGGGCCAGTACATCCAGCAGTTCATGCAGACCTTTCTTTGCAGGCAGGCCGTTCTTCTCCTCGTATTCCCAAAACGCCTTCCTGTATTCGTCCCGGAACAGCTCAAATGGGAAATCCTCCCCGTACGTATCCTTAAAATGGCGTTTTCTCTTATCTACATTAAAGCCAAGGGTATGAAAAATATTATCCCCCAGCTTCCCGTATCCCATCCGTTCTCCCGCCACGTCCCAGGAATACTTTACAATCCTCTCACTGTCAAACATAAGGCCGTCCATAT